>NZ_LCWX01000239.1:0-22117 GCF_001431305.1 Pseudovibrio sp. POLY-S9 | reverse complement strand
CGGTGTTGTATCATTGCAGTTGTGTTTTCTTCAGCAGTGTCATCACTGTTGAGCCGCGACACGTCCCGTCAGAGAAGACCCCAGTCGCTTGCGTTTCGCCTGTGATCCCTGTTGCCATCAGCTGAAAGTTGACAGGTTTGCTTTGTATGTCCTGCGGGAAGGTGATGATGTATTCATTCTCCACTGAGTACAGGCCACTTTCCAAGCTGCCGCCTATATGGATCATTTTGATCTCATGCCCCTCATAGGTGATGAAATTGCGATGCTCTGCGAGGGAGCCTGGATGTTTCTTAACCGTGAAGCCATTGGCATATCTTTTCGCGCAGATCCCGTTGTCCGGACTTCCGTCCACCAGTGACAGATCGGTGAATGCGGAAAACTTGTCGCCGCGCCCCAACCGCAGGCTCATCGCGTCTGCGCTGATGCTTGTGAGCGTCAGGGCTGTCAGGGATATGACTGTGCAAAGGGCGGCTTTCATCGGGTGGAGTTCCTACTGCTGAGCAGATTGAATGGTGACTTTGCCGCGGCACGTGCCATCCGAGAACACACCTGAGGCTGTTCCGCTGCCAATCAGGCCGGTTGCGAACATCTTCACATCAATTGTTTCTTTGTGTTCGTCATTGGGGAAGATGATCTCGTATTCATTTTCGATGGACAGGATGCCATCCCCAATGGTGCCACCGGTGGAGGAGATGATGATGTCGTGGCCTTCTGTCGTCGTCTTTTGAGCGTTTGGTGAAGATGTGTCGGGATGGTCTGCGGTTTTGTAACCTGTCCCGTAGCGTTTTGCGCAGGTGCCGTCGTCTGGCGTGCCGTCTGCCAATGTCAGCTCGGAGAATGTGACGGATTCATTGTCACTGCCCAGACTGTGATCGTCTGCCAGAGCCGTGCTGCTGATATAGGCAATTGCGCCAAGGCTTGCTGCTGCACAGAGATATTTCTTCATGGGTGCCACCACTTGTTATTTTCAGGCTTAAAACCGCGCAAAGAGTAGTCCTGCTGCGTTAACGTAGATGTTTTTGCTGAGCTTCGATTTTCTTTAGGATGAAGAATGGGTTTTGGGGATGCTGCTGGATTTAGCCAGTTTCTAATGCACTACGCATAAACATCCGTGAAAACTGAAGATTTACGCAGTGCAGGGGCTGGAAAATCTGGGGCTTATGATAGGCTATGCTCCTCATTGCATTGATGCATCGTGGGTTTTCGCCTGCTGTGTTTGGTATGAGCATGGGGTGCAGGCCAGCTACCGATTTTGAGGTTTTTATGAAAGTCAGAGACGCGGTTCAGGCCGATGCTGAAGAAATCAGCAGTTTTTTGCAGGAACTTGCTGCGTTGGGAAAGCGCAGTTTGCCGAGTGATGAGACCTATGTGATCTCTCAGTACATTGCTCATGCAGATAAAGTCCGCTGTTCTGTGGTTGAAGATGTGGATGGGACCCTGCTTGGGCTGCAGATCCTGAAACGGGCATCAGAGGGCAACACTTATGGTGTGACGCCGGGTTGGGGCATGATCGGCACCCATGTGCGCCCGAGTGCTGGGCGCCGCGGTGTCGGGCGGGCCTTGTTTGCTGCAACGCTTGATGCTGCCAGACAAGCCGGGCTTGAAAAAATTGATGCCACGATTGGTGCCTCCAACCCGGAGGGGCTGGGTTATTATGAGGCGGTTGGCTTTCGCACCTATAAGACCAACGAGAGTTCTGTCAGTAAATGTTTTGAGCTGACTGAGGCAACTGCACCTGTCCAGAAATGATCATTTGACGCCGACGACAGAGAACCTTCCGGAGCAGATGCCATCTGAGAAGACGCCGGTGAAGATTTTTGAGTTCACGAAGCCGGTTATGAACTGGGTGTTCTCGACTTCTTCATCCGGATCATTGGGGAAGGTGATGAGGACTTGTGAGTGTTCGGCATAAATGCCGTCACCGCGCAACTCGCTGCGGGCGTAGAGGGAGAATTTGTGTCCTTTGTCGCTGACAAACTGCCCGCGCCGTCCGTTTGGATCGGGGTAGACAGTGTATCCGTTGCCGTAACGCTCTTTACAGAACTCGACCCCAACTGCATCTGTCAGGACTGTCAGGTTCTGGATGGCGATTTGCCGTGATACAGACAGGCGTTTCAGGTCTGTGAAGGGATTGCCCCGGTTGTCGCGGTGGGTGATCTGAGCGTTAGCTTGCCCCAGCATCCCAATGGTGAGGATGAGAGCTACACCGGACTGTTTCAGTTTTGTAAGGCGCATGTCTACTCCCATTTCAAACCTGCTGTGCCTGACCTCTCGTCCCGGATCTGTCGACGACAGGACTGAGGCTTGTTGCTGCACAGAAAATCTTCTTCATGGGGAGCTTCCACTCGTTGCTGTTCAGGCCTCACGACCAGCAAAGAATAGTCCTGCTGCGTTAATGTAAATGCTCTGGGTTCAATTTGATTTTCTTTAGGATGAAGAATGTGTTTCGCGCGATTGTCCGGATTTAATCAATTTCTCGAGGCAGCGTTTTGCGGGATCAATTGGCGGCTACGACGGAGAAGTGCCCGGTACAGACGCCATCAGAGAAGACGCCGCTGAACATCTTGGAGTTGACGAAGCCGGTGATGAAGGCAGTCACCTCGACCTCTACGTCCGGGGCATTGTGGAAGGTGATCAGCAGTTTTGAGTGTTCTGCATAAATGCCGTCCTGACGCCACTCACTGCGGTCGTAGAGGGAGACTTTGTCGTTCATCTTGCTGATAAACTGCCCTTGTTTCCCGTTTTGGTCAGGAAAAATTGTGCCGCCTTTGCCATAACGTCCCTCGCAAAACTCAATTCCCACGGCATCAGTCAGGACTGTCAGGTTGTCAATTAAGACTTGCCGTGTTGGAAGGGCGCGCTTCATGTCGGAAAACGGATTAGCCTTATTGACGCGATTGACGATCTGACTGCTGGCTGGCCCCAGTAGTCCAAAGGTGATGAGGAGAACAACACCGGACTGCTTCAGCTTTTTAACTCGCATGCTTTCTCTCGTTTTAAACCTGTTGTGTCCCATCTTTTATGCCTGAACGGTCAGGATTGGTGCGGCTGCTAAATGCTGTTGGACGATGAACCGGACGTGCCTTTTGCACCGGACCATTTCGGTTTGGGGAACCTCTCAGATTATCTGGCTCTGTCTGTGTCAGTTCAACGGAACGGTGGTGAGCGGGCTTTACTGCAGTTTCAGCGGGCCAACAAAGACCTTGCCGGTGCATGTGCCGTCTGTGAACACGCCGCTGTAGTGGTCTCCGCCAATCAGGCCGGTTACGAACTGAGTGACCTCGATCTCTTCCTCTTTATTGCCGGGAAACGTCATCATGAATCTGTCGTGCTCTGCAAAAATGCCGTGTCCCAGGATCTCGTTTGTATCGACCAGCGTTACCGTGTGCCCTTTATCGCTGATGTAGGTGCGCTTGGGGGCTTCCTTGGAGGGGGAGACTGTGTACCCGTCACCATATCGCTCAACGCAGATGGAATTGTCTGATGTGCCGTCCTGCATGCTCAGGTTTGAAAAGACAACGTCTCTGGAGGCTTGTGTGGTGTCGGTGTTTGCTAAGGAATAGCTTGCCAGACCAGCAGAGAGGAGCGTGAAAGCTGCAAAAACAGGGAGGGGGGCAAGACGCATCAATACATCCTTTTCTGATGCCGGTGGCAGTGTCGGGCACTTGGTCAAACATCAAGGATAGGGATGTGGTGAGGCATGAACAGGATTAAGCCGCCTCATGGTTTGCGTGTGTTGAACGCAATGGGCGATATTCAAATAAAAAAGGAGGCAAAATGCCTCCTTTTTCTAAAGTCTGTCTATCAGCTCAATCAGCTTCGCTACACTTCCCGAAAACCGGTATCCGTTTTTCGGAGAATGTTTTTAGCGGCGCTGGTCGATTGGCTGATAATCACGCTCGGAATAGCCGGTGTACAGCTGGCGTGGACGACCGATACGCTGGGAAGGATCTTCAATCATTTCCTTCCACTGTGCGATCCAACCTACTGTACGAGCCAGTGCGAAGAGCACAGTGAACATGGTGGTTGGGAAGCCCAGAGCACGCAGGGTGATGCCGGAGTAGAAGTCAATGTTTGGATAAAGCTTCTTCTCAACGAAGTAAGGATCGGTGAGAGCAACTTTTTCCAGTTCCATTGCCACTTCAAGAAGCGGATCGTCCTGGTGGCCCAGCTCTGCAAGCACTTCATGACAGGTTTTCTGCATGATGCGCGCGCGTGGGTCGTAGTTTTTGTAGACGCGGTGACCGAAGCCCATGAGGCGGAACGGATCATTCTTGTCTTTTGCACGTGCTACATACTCAGGAATACGGTCAACAGAACCGATTTCGGAGAGCATGTTCAGAGCTGCCTCATTCGCACCGCCATGAGATGGACCCCACAGACATGCAATACCAGCTGCAATACATGCAAATGGGTTTGCGCCTGAAGAACCAGCAAGACGTACGGTGGATGTGGAAGCATTCTGCTCGTGGTCAGCGTGCAGGATGAAGATACGGTCCATGGCGCGTGCCAGAACCGGATTTACTTTATATTCCTCACATGGAACTGCGAAGCACATGTGCAGGAAGTTGGATGCGTAGTCCAGATCGTTTCTTGGGTAAACGAATGGCTGGCCAACGTGGTATTTGTAGGCCATTGCAGCAATGGTCGGCATCTTTGCGATCATGCGCAGGGATGCAACCATGCGCAGGTGTGGATCAGAGATGTCGGTGCTGTCATGATAGAAGGAAGAGAGAGCTCCAACGGTACCGGTCATGACTGCCATTGGGTGGGCGTCACGACGATAACCCTTGAAGAAAGAGCTCATCTGATCATGGATCATGGTGTGGTAGGTTACACGATGAACAAAATCGTCCTTCTCTGCGCGTGTTGGCAGTTCGCCGTACAGCAGCAGATAGCAGCTTTCCAAAAAGTCGCCGTGTTCGGCGAGCTGTTCAATCGGGTAACCGCGGTAAAGCAGAACGCCTGCGTCACCGTCGATGTAAGTGATCTTGGATTCGCATGAGGCAGTTGATGTGAAACCAGGGTCCAGTGTGAAGTGATCAGTTTGCTTATAAAGCGAACCGATGTCCAGAACATCAGGGCCCATGGAGCCAGAGTGGACGTTAAAGTCCCAGCTGTTGTCTCCAATAGTCAGTTTCGCTGTTTTGTCGCTCATATCAGGCAACCCCCATTTTGTATCTCCTCATGCGACTTGCTTCATTTGTGTACAAATGAATACACTGCATGATCTGACGTTTCCGCCCGGAGGAGAGTGTTGTCGTGGAACTGCCTATATCATTTGCCGCGATGGGGCAAGCGCCCGCAACCAATGCTTTTAGCTATAAGTGTAACTACCGCTACGAATGACTAGTATTTGCAGCGGTAGTTTCTTTTAGAATTCAGCGAATTAAGCTGAAAGATCACGAATGCGTGCGCAAGATTCGTCTTTTTCGAGCACTTTGAGCACGTCAAAGATGCCTGGGGATGTGCCACGACCAGTGAGTGCAGCGCGCAATGGCTGAGCAACTTTGCCGAGTTTCAGCTCTCCTGCTTCCGCAACTGCCTTAACGGCAGCCTCGGTGCTTTCCACGGTCCACTCGTCCAGTGCTTCCAGAGCAACCAGAACCTTGCCAAGAACAGCACGTGCCTCGTCAGAGAGGATCTTTTCAGCCTTTGCATCTAGATCCAGCGGACGCTGAACCCAGAGGTAACGTGCAGATTCCTGCAGTTCGACAAGGGTCTTTGCGCGCTCTTTCAGGCCAGGCAGAGCTTCAACCAGTTTGTCCTGGTTTCCGTCGCCCGCAATCCACGCCATGACGTCTGCGCCGCCTTCCACGTCCATCAGATAGGTGAGGAAGTGGCCGAGCAGCTCCTCATCGTTTTCTGAGCGCATGTAGTGAGCGTTCAGGTTTTCCAGCTTCTTGAAGTCGAAACGGGACGGGGATTTGCCTACAGCGTCCAGACCGAACCACTCGATCATCTGATCGGTAGAGAAGATCTCGTCATCGCCGTGGGACCAGCCGAGGCGTGCCAGATAGTTGCGCATGGCGGATGGCAGGTAGCCCATAGCCCGGTACGCTTCTGCACCAACTGCGCCGTGGCGCTTGGAGAGCTTTGCGCCGTCTGGTCCATAGATCAGCGGAATGTGCGCCATGATCGGGACATCCCAGTTCAGGGCCTTGTAGATCAGGGACTGGCGTGCTGCGTTGGTCAGGTGGTCATCGCCACGTACGATGTGGGTGACGCCCATGTCATGATCGTCTACCACAACGGCCAGCATGTAGGTTGGGTTGCCATCAGAACGCACGAGGATCAGGTCGTCCAGATCCTTGTTGGCGAACTTGACGGTGCCCTGAACCTGATCTTCCACGATGGTGTCACCTTCGAGCGGCGCTTTCAGGCGAATAGCAGGGGCGATGCCTTCTGGTGCTTCAGATGGGTCACGATCACGCCAGGTGCCGTCATAACGCGGCGGGCGACCTTCTGCGCGGGCCTTCTCGCGCATCTCGTTCACTTCTTCCGGAGAGCAGTAGCAGTAGTACGCAGTGCCGTCCTTGACCATCTGCTCAGCAACTTCGCGGTGGCGGTCAACGCGGCCATACTGGGAGATCGGCTCGCCGTCCCAGTCCATGCCCAGCCAGGACAGACCGTCCAGCAGCGCATCTACGGCTTCCTCGGTGGAGCGGGAGCGATCGGTGTCTTCAATGCGCAGCAGCATTTTACCGCCGCTGTGTTTTGCCAGAAGCCAGTTGAACAGGGCTGTACGGGCGCCGCCAATATGCAGGTAGCCAGTAGGAGAAGGCGCAAAGCGCGTCACAACAGGTTTAGTCATAGGTGTTCCGGAAAAGTTTCAAGTTACTTCGAATAGTTTGGGGTAATTACGGCGGGGCGCCGTACCTCTGCGGGCTGTGTACCATAGCATTGAAAAGTTCCCAAGTGGCAGAAAGGGACTTAAGGGTGCGCGAGGGGCAATCATCCTCAGACAAGACGCAATCTGGTGGCTGTGCTCCCAGAATAGGCGAGCTTTGCCTTGAGGAGGATAAGTTTTCTTTTGCGCCGTTTGAGACCGATACGGCGCTTGCTGGGCGAACCACACAGCAACGCACAAAAACGCAAGTCAACGCAAAAAACGCACATAGCAACGCAAGTACGCGTTTTGCTGAAGAAAAACAGCGCCTTGGGCTTCGTGATGTGCTTCAAAGGGCACGTAAGTTGCTGGGTTTCGTGCTGAGGCCGGATTGGTCAGCTGTCATGACTTATGCCCGCTCTGCTCTGGTGCAGGATTGGAACAAGGGGCATGGCATCCTTTGGTATGCGCTTTGCCATTTGGCTGGTGTGCTGGTTTATTTCTCACTCCCCGCGGAGCCTTACAGCGTTTTAAGCGGAACTCCTTTTATCTTATTGGGAATATTTGCTTTTCGTCGTTGGAGGGGTGGTCGATTGACGGTTGGTCTGACTGCGCTTTTGTTCTTTATAGCCGGGTTCTTCCTTGCTGATTTGCGCGTGGAGTATGCGCGCGGTGACCCGCTGGAGCGCCCGGTTACACGCAAAATAGAGGGTGTGGTTGCTGGAGTGAAGCATTCTGGCAAAGGGGCTTACTCCGTCATTTTTGCAGATGTAAACGCACTTTCGCAGAAGGGCGTAACTCCTCTTTCTTATCGCATCCGGATCAGCATCAAGGGGATGAAAGAGGCACCCGTGATGGGGGACAGGATGCAGCTGAAGGCTCGGTTGTTGCCGCCGGGAGGTGCGGTGCGCCCCGGTGGGTATGACTTTGCCCGGACTGCGTTTTTCAGTGGGATTGGTGCGGTTGGCTATGCGCTTTCCAAGCCGGTTGTTGTAGCGCACGTAGAGGGCACAAGTTTTCTGCAAGGGATAGAGCGTGTGCGTAGTGGGATAGCACAGCGGATCCGGCGGGTGTTGGATAACAGCGCGGAAAGTGCGTTTGCTGTTGCGCTTCTGGTGGGCAAGCGAGACTACCTTGCCACCGCTGACAAGGATGCGTTACGCAACGCCGGACTTGCTCATGTCCTCGCTATCTCCGGTATGCATATGGGTCTTGTCACTTCTCTGGTCTTCCTTGGTGCCCGCCTGATCTTGTCTCTCAGCCAGTCGCTTGCGCTGAAAGGACATATTCACGTTTACGCTAGCGTGGCAGCGCTGATTGCGGCGATTGTTTATCTTGGTTTGTCAGGTGCTTCTGTCGCAACGCAGCGGGCTTTTTTGATGGCGGCGATGATTTTATGCGCGGGTCTGCTTGGTCGGCGGGCCTTCAGTTTGCGTGGTCTGGCGCTGGCTTGCCTTGCGCTTTTGAGCCTGAGGCCGGAGGAGGTTCTGGCTCCCGGGTTTCAGATGTCCTTCATTGCAGTGCTCGCCTTGCTCTCAGCCTATATGCTTGGGAAGGATTGGTTGCTCGGTGATCGAGATAGTTCGCGCAGACGGAATGTCTCATGGTTTCAGAAGGTTAGTCGTGTAAGTTTAAAGTGGATTCTAGCTTGTGCGTTGACCTCGTTGATTGCAGGTGCTGCCACGGGGCCAGTTGCGGCGATGCATTTTGAGCAGGTTGCGCCTTATGGAGTTCTGGGGAATATCCTTGCGATGCCATTGGTGACTTTTGTGGTTATGCCCCTTGGGTTATTGAGCCTGCTGGCGATCCCGTTTGGTGCGGATGCGTTCTTTCTGCAAGGGATGGAGGCTGGGTTGGCGCTGGTGCTGAAAGCTGCCTACTGGGTGAGCTCACTCAGTGAGGGGCTGACCAGTCTCGGGGTTGCCAGTGCTCCAGGGTATCTGCTCGTGATCCTAGCGATTGTCGTGCTGTGTGTGATGCCGCTGCGCCTGAAATGGCTTTCACTTCCGGCATTTACGGTGAGTGTCCTGATGTTTGCCGGTGGCAAGGCGCCTGATCTGATGATTGCGGATGCGGGCAAGCACATTGCTTATTATGGGCAGGATGGTGCGTTTCGACTGACGTCCTCGCGTATGTCGTTTGCTGCTGACAGCCTGTTGCGCGCTGGTGGGGGTTCAGCGGGTTCGTTCAAGCAGCACAAGGTGAGGGCTTCAGATCGGTCCTGTGATGAGCGCGGCTGTGTGATTGAGATATTCCCTCAGCAGCCTGCGGAGGGAGAGAGGGTAAGTTCAGAACCTATCCTGCTGGCGCAGTCCAAAGCAGTTGATGTTTTGGAGGCTGACTGCCATCTTGCCACCATCGTCATCACACAGGTTCAGGCGCCTCCGGCTTGCCGGGCTGAGCTGGTTATCGACCAGAAGATTTTCGGAGAACGAGGTTCAGCTTACATCTGGCTCTCAGCTGGCGCTAAGGGCGGGGAAAGAATAAAAAAAGTGCGCTGGGCATATGATGCTCAGCGCAGACCTTGGAATCCAAAATTGCCTCAGGCAACCAATGATTTAATAGCGGCGGAAGAGCGCAATCATCTTGCCTTGAACGTGGACGCGGCCCGGGCCGAAGATGCGAGTTTCGTAGGCGGGGTTGGCCGCTTCCAACGCGACTGAGGCGCCTTTTTTGCGCAGGCGCTTCAAGGTTGCTTCTTCTTCATCAATCAGCGCCACAACGATTTCGCCGTTATCAGCCGTGTCACCACGTTTGATCAACACGGTATCCCCATCGAAGATACCGGCATCGATCATGGAATCGCCTTTGACTTCCAATGCATAATGCTCGCCGCGCCCCATCAGATCAGCAGGCATTGCGATGGTATGGCTTTGTGTCTGGATTGCTTCGATTGGGACGCCTGCAGCAATGCGGCCCATGACCGGGATTTCCAGCGTTGGCACTTCGTCTGGTGATGTGGTGCGTGGAGGTGGCGGCGTTGCTACTTTCTTGCTCAGGGAGCCCTCAATCACCTCAGGTGCAAAGCCTTTTTCCTTGGCGGCAGGCTTCAGGCCCGGAGAAATGGAGTCTGGCAGTTTGAGGATTTCAAGTGCACGAGCTCTGTTCGGCAAGCGGCGAATGAAGCCGCGCTCTTCCAGAGCTGTGATCAGCCGGTGAATGCCGGATTTGGAACGGAGGTCCAGCGCGTCCTTCATCTCATCGAAGGAGGGCGGAACACCGGCTTCCTTCAAGCGTTGATGGATGAACATCAAAAGCTCGTGTTGCTTCTGTGTAAGCATCTTTTATCCCCGTTCGCTCCTAAGGCGCTGATTGAAAGTGAGCGGCCATTCCTGACCAATCGCAGTTTTGTAATTCCAAGAAGCTGAAAGACTTCAACTTCTGCGATTGGAAGGACAAAACACGAACGTACTCTACCTGTTCTCATTGTGTTCTGCAATGGGTTTGTTGAGGTTAAGCCCTGCTAGAACTGGGGGATTTGGTTTCTGGTGGGTGAGTGGGCAGGGGTTGCCCACTTCTGATGTCTGGATTTAGCGTAGCTTGAGCAGGTCCACTTTTTCACCTGCCTTTGCAGCTGGTGCGTGTGGTGGACGAATGATCAGGGCATCTGCTTTTGTCAGCAAAGCAAGCATGGAAGAGTCCTGTTTGCCAAACGGTGTTGCTGTCAGATCTCCGTGTTCGTCTGTGCCCAGACTGGTGCGCAGGTAGTCTTGGCGCATATCATTTGCAGGCAAATCATCTGCCAGAGTTGCTTTGGTAACGCCTTGATTTGTCACAGAGACCGTGCGGCCTAGCATCTTATCCAGAAGCGGGCCAAGGAAGAGGAGTGCGCATACAAGGCTGGAGACTGGATTGCCAGGAAGGCCGAGGACTTTCATGGGGCCAAGGGCTCCGGCCATGAGGGGCTTGCCCGGGCGCATGGCGATGCGCCAGAAGCCTAGCTCCATGCCTTCAGCGCCCAGTACGTCCTGAATGAGATCGTGGTCGCCCACAGAGGCACCGCCGAGTGTCACCAGTACATCGGCTTTTGCTTCAATAGCCTGTTTCACGCGTGCCGTGATTTCCTCAGGCTGGTCTGGTGCAATGCCCAGCATCATTGGCGTTCCGCCACAGTTTCTGACGAATTCTGCGATGCCGACCTGATTGGACGCTATGATTTGATTCGGACCTGGTATCTGACCTGGCTCGACGAGTTCATCACCATTTGCGAGGATCGCAACGACTGGCTTTTTGCGCGCTGGCAAGGTTGCGTGGTTCATAGCGCCTGCAAGAGACAATTCACGGAAGCCGAGTGGAGCTCCTGCCTTCAGGAGGGTCTGGCCTTCTTTGAAGTCGAGGCCTGCTGGGCGGATGAACTTACCAACAGAAACGGCTTCCTCGCAAAACAGGTTATCCCCGTCACGGCGGGCGTTTTCCTGCATCAAAATCGCGTCAACGCCTGCTGGAACAGGTGCACCTGTAAAGATGCGCAGAGCTTCTCCGGCTTGCAACGTGCCATCGAAGTTATGCCCGGCAGCGACTTCTCCAATGACCTTCAAAGCAGTCTCTGGATCGACCGTATCAGCAGCTTTGACGGCATATCCATCCATTGCTGAGGCGGAAAATGGAGGCTGCGTTCGTGTTGCAGCAACATCTTCTGCCAGAATGCGTTCTCCGGCTTCAAGTAGTGGAAGCTGCTCGGTACCGATCGGATTCACATCTTTCAGGAGGCGGTCCAGCGCTTCTTCAATACTGATCAAGTTCATTGGGAGTTATCCTCCTCAGCCAGATAGTGACCGGACTTGCCGCCCTTCTTCTCCAGCAACCGGATTTCACCGATCTCCATAGAGCGATCAACGGCTTTTGCCATATCGTAAATTGTCAGGCAGGCAACGGAGGCAGCTGTAAGTGCTTCCATCTCGATACCGGTCTGGCCGGACACTTTTGCAAAGACTTCGATCTCAATTCCTGGCAGTTCAGGGTTGGGTGTGAAGTCCACCTGAACCTTGGAAAGCGCCAGAGGATGACAGAGAGGGATCAGCTCGTGAGTTCTCTTGGCCGCCATGATGCCAGCAATGCGCGCCGTTGCGAGCACGTCGCCTTTCTTGGCGTTGCCTGAAAGGATCATGTCCAGAGTTTCAGGCTGCATTTTTACCTGACCGCCTGCTCGGGCAATGCGTGAGGTAACCTCTTTCTCCGAAATGTCGACCATATGAGCCGCACCGCTGTCATCTAAGTGAGTGAGTTTTGGAGAAAGTTCTGACATTTTCTTGCCTCTGGACACAGTTTGTTCAGGTGTCTGCTTTTGCCAAGCAGTTGATTTTTAGCGTTTAAGCAAAGCTTTGGTTGCGGTTTCCACATCTTCCTGACGCATCAGGCTTTCGCCGATGAGGAAGGTGGAGATGCCGGAGTTTTCCATTCGGGAGAGGTCTTCCGGAGTGAACAGGCCGCTCTCGCCAACGATGATTCGATCTTGCGGGATCAGTGGTGCGAGCCGCTCGCTGGTTTCCAGAGATGTCTCGAAGGTTTTTAGATTGCGATTGTTGATGCCAACAAGCGGAGAGGAGAGCTTCAGTGCGCGTTCCAACTCAGCTTCGTCATGAACTTCGATAAGCGCATCCATGCCCAGTTCAAATGCGGCGTCTTCCAACTCTTTGGCCAGTTGGTCGTCAACAGCTGCCATAATGATCAGAATACAGTCAGCGCCCCATGCACGTGCTTCATGAACCTGATAGGTGTCATAAAGGAAATCTTTACGCAGAACTGGCAGAGATACTTCAGTGCGCGCTGCGACGAGATACTCTGGTTTGCCCTGAAAGGATGGTGTGTCTGTCAATACGGACAAGCATGCTGCACCACCGTTTTCATAGGCTTTCGCGAGTGCGGGCGGGTTGAAGTCAGCGCGGATCAGCCCCTTGGATGGACTGGCTTTTTTAACCTCCGCGATCAGGGCGTACTCACCATTCGCATGTCTGGCTTTCAAAGCATCTGCAAAGCCGCGTGTTGGTGTTGCTGCTTTAATCGCCTCATTCAGATCAGCCAATGAAGTTTGCGCTTTGGCAGCAGCAATTTCTTCACGTTTGTAAGCTTCGATTTTCTTAAGGATATCTGACATGGGATCCGTGGTCTTAGAGTTTCATATTGGCAGCTGTTGCAGCGTCGGAGGCTTCAACAAGTTTGTCCAGTCGGGAAAGGGCTGCACCTTGGTCAATCGCATGCGCAGCCATCTGGACACCCTCAGCGAGGGTGGAGACCTTATCTGCGACGATAAGGGAGGCCGCTGAATTGAGCAGGACGATATCCCTGTAAGCGTTTTTTGCTCCTTGCAGCACTTCGCGCAGTGCCTGAGCATTTTCTTTTGGATCGCCGCCTTTCAGATCTTCTGTTTTTGCAAGCGGCAGGCCCGCATCTTCAGGAGACACTGTGAAGGTGTTGATGTTTCCGTTCTTCAGTTCGGCGACAAAGGTGGTTCCGGTGGTGGTGATTTCGTCCATTCCATCGGAGCCGTTGACGATCCAGGCTTTTTCGGTGCCCATTTCCTGAAGGGTGTTAGCGAGTGGTTCAACCCATTGCTGTGCGAATACGCCTGTCATCTGGCGCTTTGCGCCTGCCGGGTTGGCGAGCGGGCCTAGCAGGTTGAAGATCGTTCTGGTGCCCAGCTCAATGCGGGCCGGGCCGACATGGCGCATGGCCTTGTGGTGGTTTGGCGCAAACATGAAGCCGATACCGGCCTCATGAATGCAATGGCTGATGCCGTTCGCATCCAGATCCAGATTGATGCCAAGCTCGGCAAGTGCTTCTGCTGAGCCGGATTTGGAGGACAGGGACCGATTGCCATGTTTTGCAACGGTTACGCCACAGCCTGCCACAACAATGGCTGTACATGTTGAGATGTTATAGGAGCCGGATGCGTCGCCACCTGTGCCAACAATGTCGATGGCGTGATCTGGTGCTTTCACCGGGATCATCTTGGCGCGCATGGTTTCTACAGCTGCGGAAATTTCGT
Source organism: Pseudovibrio sp. POLY-S9 (assembly GCF_001431305.1). Classification (NCBI taxonomy): domain Bacteria; kingdom Pseudomonadati; phylum Pseudomonadota; class Alphaproteobacteria; order Hyphomicrobiales; family Stappiaceae; genus Pseudovibrio; species Pseudovibrio sp. POLY-S9. Next base: position 8,303 of record NZ_LCWX01000239.1, on the reverse strand, counting down.
CGATGGTTTCGCCGCGCAAGCGCAAGGCCATGAGGAAGCCACCGATCTGTGCGGGAGTTGCAGCGCCTGACATGATGATCTCGAAGGCCTCGCGGGCCTGAGATCGGTCCAACGTGTTTCCGTCAGCGACAATTCCAATGAGATTTTTCAAATTGCTCACGGCGAAAACCCCCTCAATCTCTCAGGTAATTCCTTAGCATACACAAGGGCTAACTATTAGATAGCTTTCGGAGGGCTGTCTAGGAGATAAACAAAAGCCCGCCACACTTATAAGTGTGGCGGGCTTGTTTTCGACAAGGATTTGTCTACTGGCGATCCAGTCCGGTCAGCTGGTTGAAGACTGTCTGATTTACTCGGACACCTTCTGTTTGCTCCAGCTGAGAGATGAACTGGTTGAGCAAGGAGCTTTCCAGCGCGCCTGTCAGCTGAGTGTCAATGCGCTGCACGTTTTCAGATTCTGTCATGAAGGCTGGAGACGTCGTGTCGGTGAGGACAAGAAGAATGCGGTCTTCGTTGTTGCCAGGAACTTGAGAGGCGGTGCCTTTTGGTCCGGAAAATGCTGCAGTCACAGCTGAGCCGGAAAGCTCCGCAATGCCGCCGTTGCGGGTGAACGGAGCGGATGTGGCTGTTGTCAGGCCTTCGGCCGTTGCGACTTCGGAAAGAGGCTTTCCTGCTTCGACTTCTGCGATCAAAGCTTGAGCTTTTTCTTCCAGCAGTTCCGCTGTGCGGTTGTCAGTCCAGTCAGCAGTCACGGCTTCTTTCACTTCAGAGAGTTCTCTGTCGCGGGAAGGGGTGACATTTTTCACTTCGTACCACAGGTGACCTGTGCGGCCGATTTCCAGCGGATCATTTTCAACGCCAACATCGGTTGAAAAGACTGCTGTGGTCAGTGCGCTTGCTTGTGGAAGATCAACAGTTTCGCCCGCTTCGTTTTTGCCGGAAGCGTCAAATGAAGGTGTGTTGATCAGAGCCAGATCAAAGCGCTCAGCGATTTCTTCAAAGGTGCTGCCGCCTGCGCGTGCGTCTTCGACTTCGTTGAAGAGGTCTTCTACTTCATCGGCTGCGTTTGCCTGAGCAACGACACCGCGTAGTTCGTCTTTAACGTCTTCCAGAGGCTGTACTGCAGCTGCCTTAACCTCTTTGGCAAAGAGGGCCGCGTTGGTGAACTGTCCTTCGACCACGTTGCTTGCCTGACCTTCTTTGAGAGCGAAAGCTGCATCTGCAATTTTTTGATCAAGGAAGCCGGATTTGTTCATGAGGCCGAGATCGACATCTTTTTCGGTCAGATCGCGTTCATTCATGAGGTCTTCAAAGGTCTTGCCGGACTCCATCTCAACAACAGCAGCTTCTGCTTCCTGTTTGGTTGGGAAGGAAATCTGGAAGATTCGGCGCTGTTCCTGAGACTGATAGCGGTTTTTGGTGCGCTCATATTCCTGAGCGAGTTCCGCTTCAGTCACATTTTCCGGCTTTGCGATCTTGTCTGCTGTCAGCTCTATCAAAGTGGCACTGCGGTATTCAGGTGCTTTGTAGTTGCCTTTGTTCTCTTCAAAAAACGCAGCGAGTTCTTCGTCAGTCGGAGCTGGAACATTTGTCAGAGAGCTTTGTGGCAGCACGAGGTACTCAACAGTGCGCTCTTCCATTGCGTATTTGTCGAAGGCTTCGAGCATTGCCTTCGGCACAACGATGCCGCCGATAACGGCTTCTGCAAGCTGTTGACGCTCTGCGACGAGCTGTTGCTGCATCACGAATTCGTCTTCGCTTATGCCCAGATTATAAAGTACCTGGCTCAGGCGATTACGGTCGTAACCATTTACACCCTGAAATGCTGGTGTTTCCTGAATTGTTTTGACAATAGCTTCATCAGATACACCGATGCGCAGCTGTGATGCTTCATAATCAAGCGCAGCTTCGGCGATGAGGCGGCCCAAAACCTGAGCTGGTACGCCAAATGCAGCGGCCTGTTCCTGAGTGACAGGCTGGCCGACGCGGCGTGACAGCTGGTCGAGCTCGCGTGAATAAGCTCGTTGGAAATCCTGAGCCGAAATTTCTTTGTCGCCAACTGAGGCAACAGATGTGGAGCCGATTCCAGTAAAGACGTCAGCGATCCCCCAAACTGCAAAGCTGAGGACCAGAAGGCCGATCAGGATCTTTGCAAACCAGGAACCTACGCTATTACGCAGCGCGTCGAGCATAATTTTATCCGTTCTCTTGTTGAAGGCGAGGGACAGTCTCCCCGCGCACACATGCAAGGCCGCCGGATAATAGTGTTCCTTTCGCCCTGGGGCAAGTTTACACGCCATAAAGGCTGTGAGATTCGACAGGAGATACGAAGTTCATCGTACTAGCGGTAATCCGCTATGGGACTTAAGTGTTTTTTCTGCTAGTGAGCACACATTCCATTTGGGAATTTGGCCATTTGGGAATTTGGAATTCATATTTGGGGAACGGATCAAATGACTAATCGGCCACTTGTTGCTGGTAACTGGAAAATGAATGGCACCAAGGCTGCAGCTACAGAGCTGGAAGCTATGGGCGCGGGATACGACTCAGCACTTGCCGAAAATGTAGAGCTTCTGATTTGTCCACCTGCATTGCTGGTTGCGCAGTTGGCTTCCCAAGACAAAATTGCGATTGGCGCACAGAACTGCCACGCAAATGAGAGCGGTGCGCATACTGGCGATATTTCTGCGGAAATGATCCGTGATGCAGGCGGCAAGTTTGTGATTGTTGGTCACTCCGAGCGACGCGAAGATCATGGCGAATCTGATGCGGACGTTTGTGAGAAGGCTGAAGCTGCTTACCGCGCTGACCTTGTTGCTATTGTTTGTGTTGGTGAAGTTGAGAGCGAACGTCGCGCGGGTACAACGCTTGACGTGGTTACCAAACAGGTTCTGGGTTCAGTACCAGCAGGCGCAACTGCCGAAAACACTGTAATTGCTTATGAGCCAGTTTGGGCGATTGGCACTGGATTGACGCCAACTCCAGCAGACGTTGCTGAGGTTCATGCTTCTATTCGCGCGACTCTCATCAAGCAGTTTGGTGGTGATGTTGGCGGTAAAATGCGCATCCTTTATGGTGGCTCTGTTAAGCCTACCAATGCAAAAGAGCTGCTTGCGGTTGAAAACGTTGACGGTGCTCTGGTTGGCGGCGCAAGCCTGAAAGCTACGGATTTCCTTGGAATTGCTGAAGCTTATCGCGGCTAATAATAGCCGTTTTTTTATAATATTCTTAGCAGTCCACCAATTTGCTGCGCCTTTAGGGTAGAAAGGCGCAGCAAATTCGGTTAGAAGGCCGACTAACGAATTCATTAAACCTACGGATACCTATGGAAACCGTTCTGATTGTTATCCACCTGATGGTCGTCGTGGCGCTGGTAGCACTGGTTCTACTACAGCGCTCTGAAGGCGGCGCATTGGGTATTGGCGGCGGTGGTGTGATGAGCAGCCGCGGCACAGCTAATGTGCTGACTCGCGGTACTGCGATTCTTGCTGTCTGCTTCTTTGCTACTTCACTCGCTCTTTCTCTGTTGGCTCGTTATGACGAGCGCCCAGGCTCTTTGCTTGATCAGGTTCCTGCCGGTTCAGCAACACAGGGTACAGAAGGGGGTGCTGGCAATGGTCTTCTTGACCAGCTTCAGCAGCAAAGTCAGCCAACTGGCCCGCAGGTTCCACCTGCTCAGTAATCTGCTGTAAAGCAGAAACAGTTGAAATATACGTCTGACGGCACCGCACACTTGTGCAGTGTCCGTCATTCGTGCGTTCAGACATAACTCAATTATCCAGGGTATTGGATTATCAGGCACCCACCAAGGCGTGCTTCCCTATTTGATAAATTCCACCCTTTCAAACGTGGTAGCGATCCATGGCACGGTACATATTCATCACCGGTGGTGTTGTTTCTTCTCTTGGGAAGGGACTTGCCTCCGCAGCTCTTGGTGCGGCTTTACAGGCGCGCGGATATAAGGTTCGGCTCCGTAAACTTGATCCTTATTTGAACGTTGATCCGGGTACCATGAGCCCTTACCAGCATGGTGAGTGTTATGTGACCGATGATGGCGCAGAGACCGATCTGGATCTTGGCCACTACGAGCGTTTCACGGGTCGTCCGGCAAATAAGCAGGACAACATTACCACTGGTCGCATTTATCAGGACATTATTGCGAAGGAACGTCGCGGTGATTACCTTGGCGGTACCGTGCAGGTGATTCCTCACGTGACTGACGCGATCAAGAACTTCGTGCTGGATGGCAACGAAGGGTATGACTTCGTGCTTTGTGAGATTGGTGGCACCGTTGGTGACATTGAAGGTCTGCCGTTCTTTGAAGCTATTCGTCAGCTGGGCAATGATTTGCCACGCGGACAGGCTGTTTACATCCACCTGACACTGCTGCCTTACATTGCAAGTGCTGGTGAAATGAAAACCAAGCCGACACAGCACTCTGTTAAAGAGCTGCGTTCTATCGGTATTCAGCCAGACATTCTTATGGTGCGCTGTGATCGTCAGATCCCTGAGAATGAGCGCCGTAAGCTTTCCCAGTTCTGTAACGTACGCGAAGAAGCTGTTATTCCGGCATATGATGCGAAGAGCATTTATGAAGTGCCGCTGGCCTACCACAAGGAAGGTCTTGATGAGCAGGTTCTGGATGCATTTGGCATCACTGGTGCTCCGGCTCCAGATCTTTCCCGCTGGGAGAGCATCGTAAACTCTCTGTTCAATCCAGAGGGTGAAGTCACTATTGCGATTGTTGGCAAGTACACCGTTCTCAAAGACGCATATAAGTCCTTGATTGAAGCGCTTGTGCATGGCGGAATTTCGAATGGTGTGAAGGTCAATCTTGAGTGGATTGAATCTGAAACATTTGAAAAAGAAGACCCAAGCGAGTTCCTTGCCAATGTGAATGGTATTCTCGTTCCTGGTGGTTTTGGTGAGCGCGGCTCTGAAGGCAAGATTGCTGCTGCACACTATGCACGTGTGAACAACATTCCTTACTTCGGTATTTGTTTTGGTATGCAGATGGCTGTTGTTGAAGCTGCGCGTAACCTTGCGGGTATTGCTGATGCGAGTTCCACCGAGTTTGGCCCAGCTAAAGAGCCAGTTGTTGGCCTGATGACTGAGTGGACACGCGGTAACGAGAAAGAACAACGTCAGGCAGAAGGTGATCTGGGCGGTACTATGCGTCTTGGTGCGTATGATGCTGTTCTGAAAGCTGACAGTAAGATTGCTGCGATTTACGATTCCACTGAGATCTCCGAGCGTCACCGTCACCGTTATGAAGTGAACATCGGATACCGTGATAAGCTTGAGGAAGCTGGTTTGATCTTTGCCGGCACCTCTCCAGATGGTGTTTTGCCTGAAACGGTAGAAATTGATAACCATCCTTGGTTCATCGGTGTTCAGTATCATCCAGAGCTGAAATCACGCCCGTTTGAACCGCATCCGCTGTTCTCCTCCTTTGTAGGTGCTGCGCGCGATAATAGCCGTCTGGTTTAATCTGCTGTTTTGGGGGAAACACTTTGACTAAGGGAATTGACCACATTGTACTTGCTGTAAACTCTTTGCAGGATGCAGCAGGGCTTTGGGAACAGCTCGGATTTAAGGTGACGCCAATTGCGCGTCATCCTTGGGGCACGGAAAATCGCCTCGTTCAGCTGAACGGCAGTTTTCTTGAGGTTTTGGCGATTGGCGAAGGTGTTGAGCTGTCAGAACCAAGTGAAGGTGTTTTCTCCTTTGGCGCGTTCAATCGCGACTTCCTGCTCAAGGGAGAAGGTGCTTCCATGTTCGTCATGGACAGCACGAGTGCGGCGGACGACCGTAAAGCATACGCTGCTGCTGGTCTTCCTGAGTATGCGCCATTTTCCTTTGAGCGGATTGCTGTTTCTCCAGAAGGCGATGAGCGTCAGGTTGCCTTTGATTTGACGTTCACGACAGATCCACTCAGTGCGGAACTTGGCTTTTTTACCTGCCATAACAAATTTCCGGAAAACTTCTGGAAGGCAGAGTATCAGTCCCATCCAAACACTGTGCGCGATCTGAGTGAAGTTATTTTTGTTGCAGACGACCCTGCAGACCATCATGAATTCCTGAAGGCGTTTATTGGTGAGCGTACTGCACGGCTTTCCAGTCTTGGTGTTGAGATTGAAACATCTCGCGGGGTGGTCAAAGTTCTTTCCCCAAGCGCCTATGAGAGCCTTTATAGGGTTCAAGCTCCAGCTAACCGGGCAGGCCTTCAATTGGCGGCCCTAGGCTTTTCTGCTGCGAAACCGGAGAGCTTTGGTGAATATGCTGAGGCACTTGGTGGACGCAAATCCGGTGATTTCTGGGTGATTGAGCCAGAACGAATGGCCGGTGTTGCCGTGATCTGCAGCTGATCCTTTTTAAACCCCGAAGCTATCGCTTTCGGGGTTTTTCTTTGCGCTGAGCCTGATGAGTTATGCAGTGACAACGAGTGGTGCCTGATTTTCATCCACGATCAGCTCCAGTTGAGCTGGTGGAGATGAAAACTCCATGACCTGCACCATGTTGTGGTTTGTTCCAGCTCCATCCTGATCAAAACTCAGAACGCCTCCTGATAGTTGGAAGTAGTCTCCTACATTTTGCTGCGTGACTTGTTCTGATCCAATCAATTCTGTCACATCCAGCCGATCAGCGTCATCACCAGATGAATCATAGTCAGTGATGAGATCTGCAATTGTGAGATTGGAGAGATCCAGCACGAATGTATCGCTGTCTGCTCCACCTTCAAATGTGTCCCTGCCACCCATTCCTGCAATCTTGTCTCGGCCTTCCATGCCGGAGATATGATCGTCACCATCGAGCCCTTTGATGAGCTCGCTGGTTTGAGTTCCCGTTAGCACATCATTCCCGGATGTGCCGAGGATAGGTGGTGCTGCCTGCTTGATGGAAATGAGATGGCTATCCGTATCTGTATCGCCATCACCATCTTCAACTGAAATAAAAAACTGCAATGTTTGGTTTTGGGGGAAGTCCAGCCCTGTGTTGGCGGTAAACTCCCATGTGCCATCTGAATGGATGGTGAGTTCACCTTGCTGAGTATACAGTGTGGTTTGTGTGTTTGGGGCCAGATTGACGATGTGTTGGTCGTTTACGTCTGTGTAGACAGTCACTTGCGCGTATCCATCCGCGCCAGAGCTGAGGGAGAAGGTATCGCTGATTGTCTCTCCCTCGGTGACGACGTTCTGTGTGTCTGAGATGTCGATGTCTGGATTGTCATCTTTGATTGAGATGTTGGTGATGCCCAGAGCAGTGCTGCCATCTGTATCCGTTGCGACAATAGGGACACCTAATATTGTGAAATCGCTGGTTCCGTTGGTCACATGCGGAAAATCTGCAAGCAGTGTGGCAGTTACTTGAACTGAACCCGTGGATCCAGCTGCAATGGATGAGCCTGTCAGGGCCAACTGAATAATGTTTTGGCCATTAATTGAGCCTGTGAGTGTCTGTTTATCAGCTGAAAGGGCCCAGTTGATGGAGGTAATAACAGCGCCGCTGTCATCACGGACCTCAATATTGGATGTGTCTCCAATCGTGAAGCTGATGATATTGTCTGAACCAGCTGTGAAACTCAGGGTATCGCTTTGTGTTTCTGCCGTGCTTGCTGGGTTTGAGCCAATCACATCGCCCGTCGGCTCATTGTTGCCGATCTGATCTCCCAAAGCGCTCTCATCAAGACTTAATGCGATAATGTCGCCACCGAAGGGATTTGTGCTGTCGGTGATCGTGATGGTCTGTGTGTCAGTTGTTGTGTCGCCATCAGCATCTGTTGCGGTGGTGGTGAAAGTTTGCTCTTGCGGATCGTCGTTGTCCAGATTGGTAGCAGCCTCAAAGGAGTAGGTGCCATCCGGATTGACGGTGAGTATGCCTTTCGGCAGCGTGAACGTGGCAGGTGTGTTACCGGAAAGCGAGATGGTCTGGTTGGCTTCTCCGGGTACTGAGACAGTGATCTGTGTGACGCCATCAGCTCCGGGGCTAAGCGACCACGTTCCGTTTAAGGTGTTGCCTTCTGCGACTGAGGTTGGCGTGTCTGCGATGTCCAGTTGTGGAGCGTCGTCAATGATGTTGACCTGAATGTCGGCGGTGACTGTGTCTCCGTCATGATCTGAGGCGTTTATGGTGATGCCGTTGATCTTGATGGGATTTCCGCTGGCATCATGGGGAAAGGCATCTGTCAGTGTGGCTGTGACTTGGACGGAGCCTTGCTGACCTGCTGGGATGGCTGAAGCATCCAGTGCCAGAATGATTGCAGGCGTGCCGTTGATCGAGCCAATAAGTTGACCATTTGAGAC
>NZ_LCWX01000238.1:57740-104873 GCF_001431305.1 Pseudovibrio sp. POLY-S9 | reverse complement strand
CCGCGGGGTGGAGCAGCCCGGTAGCTCGTCAGGCTCATAACCTGAAGGTCGTAGGTTCAAATCCTACCCCCGCAACCAAAGATTAAAACCCGTTATCATCATGATGACGGGTTTTTTGTTGTCTAAATTTTGAAACACGACAACTCCGGTTACCGCACCCTAGCTTTCATCTTTAAATGACTTGTCGCCATAGATGAAGCGGGGGCCGCGGCCGTAGCTGGAGGCGGCGTCTCCGGCGTTGTAGAGCTCGCATTTGTCCAGAGATAGGCAGCCGCACCCCATACAGCCTTCCAGTTGCGCTCTCAGGTTTTCCATGCGTGCAATGCGCTCATTCAGATGAACTTTGAACTGCTGGCTCAAGCGTTGCCACTCAGCTTTGTTTGGCGCACGGCCTGGGGGAAGAGTCCCGAGTTGATCTGAAATCTCTTTGATGGTGAAGCCAAACTCCTGCGCGACTAACGCAAATGATAAGCGGCGGATGTCTGCGCGCATAAAACGGCGCTGACCACCAGAATTTCGGCTGGCAGTGACAATTCCCTTGGTCTCGTAGAAACGAATGGCGGAAGTGGTGAGGCCGGTACGGTCGGCTAACTCACCGATTGTCATGACATCTGAGTGCTGCATAAATTTCTCAAAAATAGTGCTTGACTTAAACTTAACTTGAACTCCTAAACAGGGTGTCATCAGAAGTCAAAAGAAAGGCTATTGCGATGACAAAGAGTTTTTTAGAGCACGTCAACATCACCGTTTCTGACCCAGTTGCGACCGCGGGCCGTCTTTCAGATTGGTTTGGCTGGAATGTGCGTTGGCAGGGGGCTGCCCGGGCTGGTGGAACAACCGTTCATGTTGGATCGGACGACAGCTATATCGCTGTTTATTCCCTTGGAAACACCAAAGCCACTCAAGAAGACAACTACGTCACTCATGGCAGCTTGAACCACGTTGGCGTGGTGGTTGATGATTTGGATGCGGTTGAGAAGAAAGTTTTGGCGGGCGGATACAAGACCCGAAACCATGCTGACTATGAGCCAGGTCGACGCTTCTACTTTGATGATGATGATGGCATCGAGTTTGAGGTCGTCAGCTACGCATAACTCAATGAGTTACGGTGCAAGAGCGTTTCCCCATTATGAGGAAACGCTTATTTTTGTTTTACCAGAGGTCCAGTCCGAGAAGCTTCTTGCCGAGATCGGTCAGTTCTGCCGTTTTAGCATTTTTCTTTTCCCAATCTCGCGGGTCGCCGGGGAAGGATGCTCTTTGTGGTGGCTCCATGTTGCGCCATTGATGGATGCGGTCTTGTCTGTGCCCCTCATTGGCTTGCTCAGATGGGTACATGGAGATGTATTGGGCGATGCGCACTTTGTCTTTTGAGTTGTTGGGGCGGATGCCATGGGCGAGGAGGGCGTTGAAAATCATCAGGTCGCCCGGCTCCATTTCAATATTCTCGATCTCAAAGCCAGAGTAGTCTGGATGTTTGGGGTCGCGGTCTTCTGGTTGGGTCTTGACCCATTCATCGAATTCTTCAAAGAGCTTTGGGATACATTGAAAGCCACCAGTTTCATCATCCTGTTTGATTAATGAAAGAACGCCCTGAACGCTGATTGGTTGAGGGCGCAGGGATGTGTCTACATCCCAATGGATGAACCCGGGTTTGCCGTCGCGGTTTTTCTTGGGCGGATTGAGGTTTGCGCGGTCGATGCTGACCCAAAGGTCCTCCCGGTCCCAGATGTCTACGAAAGCATCGTAGACGCGTTGTTGCATGCGGTTGTCCCACAGGTACTGGTGATTATAGATTTCCAGCATGCCTGCGTTGTTCAGCTCTTGCATTTTGTGTGCGCGGCGTTGTGGGGTGTACCAAGTCGATGGATCAGAGGAATCTTTTTCGTCAAACTCCCAAAGCAGATCGACCAGCCTTTTCACATTTTCCTGCGGGACAGCCTGACGCACAATAACGTAGCCGCGGGTGATCCAGTGCTGCCAGTCTTCTTCTGATAAGACGCGCAGCGGTAGCGTCTTTTTGATGTCCTTCAACTGGGTGTCGGTTGCGGTTGAGCCCCAGTGATTGTCTGCAAGCAGTTCAGCGTCCATTTGGTCCTCCCAGATCCTTCGATGAACTTGTAAGTTTATTCACTCTGGTATGTGAGAGTTGTTCTAAACTAGCGGATACTGGTACTATTCTGGCGTCTTATTGGTTCAGAGGGTGAAATGCGGTCATATCTGGAGAAAGTGCCGGAGTCTGAAGACGGGTCATTCAAGGTGATGAACCGGCGTCTTCATGACGGCATTCCGTTCTCCTGGCATCACCATCCTGAATATGAGTTGACCCTGACGTTGAACTCTGAAGGGCAACGCTATGTAGGTGATCATGTAGGGGACTATGGGCACTCAGACCTTGTACTGCTTGGACCTAATCTTCCGCATACGTGGGCATCTAACAGTCGGCCTGACGAGAGTGAGCCGCATCAGGCATTGGTTATCTGGTTTGAGCCGGAGTGGATTGAGCGAATTACCAGCGAGATGGCAGAACTGGCTGGTGTTAAGAAGCTGTTTCAGCGGGCACTGGCGGGGCTAAGCTTCAGTGATGCAGCGCGGCGACGTGTGGTGCCCAAGATCAAGAGTTTCTTTGAGGAAGACCCTCTGGAGCGCTTGTTTATCGTTCTCAGGGTTTTATCTGAACTCTCAGAGGATGAATATGCGATGCAGCTGGCGCATGATCCGGTTGTGCTTTCCAGTGCGGATGGTGGCAATGAGCGCATCGACAGGGTGTTGACGCTCATTCACTCCGAGTATGCGCGTGTGTTGACGCTGGAAGAACTAGCCGAGACTGCGGCGCTGAGTGTCTCCGGAGTGCACCGGTTGTTTCAGCGGCATACGGGACAGACAATCTCAGAGTACCTGAAACGCATTCGGATTGGGGATGCGTGTGCACAGCTTGCCGGCGGGGATGCGCCGGTCTCAATGATTGCTCATAATGTTGGGTATTCGGCGCTGGCCAACTTTAACAGGCAGTTTCGCGCGGTGAAAGGTATGACCCCGCGCGAATACCGGACTAGGTTCAGAGGGTAGTAATCCCGCTACATCACTGCGCCGATTTGCCATGGGACGAACTCGTAGTCGCCCAGTCCTTGCGCTTCTGACTTGCTGTGTTCGCCTGAGGCGACCTTGATCATCAGCTCGAAAAGCTCTGTGCCGACTTCTTCGATGGATCTGCCTTCGGAGATGATGGAGCCTGCGTTGAAGTCCATGTCTTCTGGCATATGCTCAAAGAGTGATGTGTTGCTGGCGACCTTGATTGTGGGGGATGGCTTGCTGCCGAACGCGGAGCCGCGGCCTGTTGTGAAGACGATCAGGTTGCAGCCGCTGGCGATCTGGCCGGTGACGGAAGCAGGATCATAGCCGGGACTGTCCATGAAGACGAAGCCTTTGGTTTCAATCGGCTCGCCGTATTTGTACACGCCTTCCAGAGCAGTGGTGCCACCTTTGGCGACAGCTCCGAGGGACTTTTCTAGGATGGTTGTCAGGCCACCGCGTTTGTTGCCCGGTGAGGGGTTGTTGTCCATGGTGCCGTTGTTGCGGGCGGTGTAGTCCTCCCACCAGCGGACGCGTTCCACCAGTTTCTCGGCGACCTTCTGGTTTGCGGCGCGGCTGGTGAGCAAGTGTTCTGCGCCGTAGATCTCAGAGGTCTCAGAAAGGACTGAGGTGCCGCCGTATTTGACGAGCAGGTCGGTCGCATAACCAAGAGCTGGGTTGGCGGTGACCCCGGACCAGCCATCAGAGCCACCGCATTGCAGGCCGACCATGAGTTTGGAGAGTGGCGCTGGCTGACGAGAGGCTTTGTTGACTTCCGGCAGCATGGCTTTGACTTTTTCAATGCCTGCTTCGATGGTTTTGCGCAGGCCGCCCATGCCCTGAATGTTCATGAACTGAAATGTTGGTGACTGCTTCAAGTCATAGGCATCCAGCAGGAAGTCGATTTGGTTGACTTCGCAGCCTAAGCCAACCAGCAGAACGCCGCCGACATTTGGGTTTTTGGCGTAGCCCCAGAGGACGCGTTGGAGGTTGGCGAAGCCCTCATTGTCGCCTGCCATGCCGCAGCCTGTGCCGTGAGCGAAGGAGGCGACACCGTCTACATTTTCAAACTGCAACAGGTCTTCATCACTGAAAGCATCTGCGATGCGGTGAGCTGCGGTGGCGGAGCAGTTTACGCTGGTGAGGACTGCTATGTAGTTGCGGGTGCCGACGCTGCCATCTTCGCGGTGATAGCCGAGGAAGGTACGCTCTTCCGGGTGCTCGGCATATTGCGTTGGTTTGTAGTCCTTGCAGAAGCTGTGGTGCACGCCGGGGTCAGAGAACTCCATGTTGTGCGAGTGCACATGGGCGCCTGCCTGAATGTCCGTTGTTGCGAAGCCGATGGTCTGACCGAACTTGATCAGCGCTTGTCCCTGCTTGATGTCGTGTTCGGCGATTTTGTGACCTGCGGAGATATTGTCGAGGACCTGAAGATTGCCTGCCTTATCACCCGGCTGCAAAGCTCTTGTGGCGATGATGACGTTGTCCGCTGGCTGAAGTTTGACGCTGGCTGGAATGGGTGCCGACATTTCAGAGAGTTTCCATTGTTTTGGTGAGATAGAACTTTGCAGCGGTGCCACCAAAGATGGCCTCCCAGTCTGCCTGTGGCAGATCAGCTGTGAGCTGCTCCACCATATCCACCCAGTTTTGATAGGTATTCGCGAGGAGAAGGACGGGCCAATCGCTGCCGAACATGACGCGCTCCGGTCCAAAGCATTTCAGAATGTGAAAGGCGTAGGGGGCAATGTCTTCGATCTCTGCGTTTTCGGAGGCCTCAGTCAGGAGACCTGAGAGTTTGCAGCAGACGTTGGAGGTGCGTGCGATGTCGCTGACGTGTTGGGACCACGTCTCGATGGCCTTGTTGCGGATATCCGGTTTGGCGCCATGGTCGATGACTGCGCGCAGATCCGGGTAGCGGCTGAGGAAGGTTTTAAGGTGCGGCAGGTGCCGGGGCTGGACCAGCAGGTCGAGTGTCAAGTTGTTGTCAATGAGGGCTTGAATGGCGGGGTGCAGATTGTCCTGCAGCATCCACTCGTCGTCTTCAATGTCCTGTATCATCGGACGAATGCCGACGAGCTTTGGGTTTTGGGAGAGTTCACTGATGATGTCTGGCGCGTTCGCTGCTTCCATGTCTACCCAGCCGACGACGCCGAGGATCCAGTCGTGTGCTGCAGCCAGCTCCAGCATGAAGAGAGTTTCTTCAACTGTGTCTGCAGCCTGAACGAGGATGGTTCCGTCCATCTTTGCCTGTGTGAGCAGGGGTTGGATGTCACTGGTGAGGAAGTCGCGGTAAAGGACGTTCAGGTCTGGTGTCAGCCAGCTGTAGTCGCCGCGGGAAAGCTTCCAGAAATGGTGGTGGGCATCGATCCTAAGCATGCTTCACCTCTTGTTCGAAGAAGAGATTGCCAGATGGGACCGGGGCTTCAGCGGGAAGAAGGTCTCGTTCTTTCAGTCGTGCCCAGAAGGCGTCGGGAATGTCGGCAGCGATCCATTTGAGGATATCTTCCAGCTCGCTGCGATTGCGCATGCCGGGAATAACGCTGGCGATTGCTGGGTGCGCGAGTGGGAAGTGCAGGGCTGCTGCAGCCAGATCAACCGAAAACTCCTGACAGCATTCTTTCAGTGCCGTCACATGGGCCAGAATTTCAGGCGGTGCGCTTCCGTAGTTCCAGGTGTTGCCGCCAACGAGGATGCCTGAGTTAAACGGGCCGCCGAGAATGATGGAGGTTTGGGCCTTTGTGCAGGCTGGCAGCAAATCCTTGAGAGGGGCTTGCTCCAGCAAGGTGTAACGGCCAGCAAGGAGGAAGGCGTCCCAGTGGGCTTGCTCCATCAACTCCATGCAAATGGCGGTCTCGTTTACGCCAAGGCCCATTGCTGAAATAGCACCTGAGGACTTGAGCTCCTGAAGAGCCCTGATGCCGCCTTGCAGGTCCTTCATATGGCGGCGGTTTTCTTTCAGGCCATGGGTCGCAGTGCCGATATCATGCACCAACAGGATATCAAGTCGGTCGAGACCGGTGCGATGCAGACTGGCCTCGTAGGAGCGCATGATGCCGTCATACGAATAATCATAGGCCGGATGGAAGGGCAGTGGGTCTGGCCAGCCGAACTGGGCCGGGTTGTCTGCCATGCCCGGTTTCAGCAAGCGGCCAACCTTGGTGGAGAGGATGTAGTCGTGCTTGCGCACGGCATCTCCAATGACACGTTCGGAGCGGCCAAAGCCATAGTAAGGGGCGGTGTCAATGTAGGTGAGACCAACCTCTTTGGCGCGATCCAATGTGCTCATAGACTCTTTGCGAGGAGCTGTTGCAAACAGCCCACCAAATGCTGCGCCGCCGATTCCCAATGTTGGCAGTTGCAGATCTGTTCCCCCCAATTGTCGATGAGCCAGCTTCCCTCCCAAGCCCATAGCAATTTCCTTATGTTGGCACTGTGCCGTAAATGCTGGTGATGTCCTTCGCTACCTGAGCGTAGGCTTGTTGAACGTCTTCAATTCCCGGTGCTTTGAAATCGTCGATGCGCTCCATGAATGGACAGCTGAGTGCAGCGACTGCGTTTCCATCTGGTCCCAGAATTGGGAAGGCCAGATTTGTAACGCCGACTGTGCTGGCGGATGGCATGCGTACGAAACCTTGTTCCTGTACTTCATCCAGAATGGCACGGAATGCATCGAGGCTCATCTCCGGTTCTCCGAGTGCGGGCTCATGCTGGTTGTACATGAGCTCTCGGATCTCCGGCTTCTGGAAGGCAGCGATTGCCCGTCCGGTGCCTGTGTTCCAGAGGCCGATGACCGAGCCGGTTTTGAGGACGAAGCTCCAGTTGCCCGGCGCTTCCACGCTGGCGACAACAACGATCTCTCCCTGATGCTCCATACCGATGTGGTTGGACTGGTGAACGTCCTTGGCCGTTTTGCGCATCATGGGCACCGCCGCTTCCAACAACCGTGTGACGGGTGGGTGGCGATGCGACATGGAATACATTTTCAGGCTGAGCTGAAAGCGGTCGCCTTCTATGGAGCGCGATACATACTCGCGGCGCACCAGTGTGGTGAGCATGCGGTAGATCTCATTGGGGGACCGGTCGAGTGCTTTTGCGATCTCTGCCTGAGACAGGCCGGATGCGTACTGGGACAGCAGTTCCAGAATATCCAGTCCCTTCTCCAAAGCAGGAGCGCGGTATTTTTCAGCTTTGTCTTGCGTTGTCTGTGTGTCTGCCATGATCAGCTCTGTTTGATGTGAGCATATTTTTTGACGCAAAATTCGACCTTGTCAATTTCTAATTTACATTTGAAAGAAGTTTTTATATTTAAGTTATGCCGTTATGTGATTTGGTGAACTGACGGATTTCTGCGGTCTTTGGGAGAGGGCCAACGGGCCACTTGCCTTTTGTTTTGACGATAAGCGGTGCTTCCTCTCTAATAATCCGAGTTTCAGGTCCGTTTGGCCGAGCCTAAATTTTGAGAGATTCAGTCCGGGGGAGGACACATGGGACGATTGACTGGCAAGACAGCCCTTATCACCGCTGCAGGGCAGGGAATTGGCCGTTCTACGGTAGAAGCCTATGCTGCTGAAGGCGCAAAGGTTTTTGCAACAGACATCAACGAAACTGCGCTTACAGAGTTGAATGCGATTGAGGGTGTGACCGGCCTGAGGCTGGATGTGACCAATGCAGATGATGTACGTGATACTCTGGAAGTTACAGGGCCGTTGGACATTTTGTTCAACTGTGCGGGCTTCGTACACAGCGGTACGATTCTCGACTGTGATGAAGATGCGTGGGACTTCTCTTTCAATCTGAATGTGAAGGCGATGTACCGCCTCTGCCGTGCTGCGATTCCTGGCATGCTGGAAAATGGTGGTGGTTCCATCATCAACATGTCGTCTGTGGCGTCGTCGTTGAAGGGGGTGCCGAACCGGTTTGTTTATTGCTCCTCCAAAGCAGCAGTGATTGGCCTGACCAAGGCAATTGCAGCGGATTTTGTGACCAAAGGTGTTCGCTGTAATGCGATTTGTCCGGGAACGGTCGACAGTCCGTCCCTGCATGACCGGTTGAAGGCCACGGGCAATTACGAACAAGCGATGAAAGATTTTATTGCGCGTCAACCTATGGGACGCATTGGCAAGCCAGAAGAGATTGCTGCGCTGGCTGTTTACCTTGGTAGTGATGATAGCGCGTTTACAACAGGTCAGACGCACGCCATTGATGGCGGTTGGTCAGTATAAGAAAATGGGTAGGATATGAAGCTTCTTAGATATGGTGAGCTGAACGCTGAAAAACCGGGTGTTCTGGATGCGGATGGCAACATTCGCGACCTTTCTGGTGTGGTTGGTGACATTGCTGGAGATACGCTCAGCGCGGAAGGTCTTGCAAAAATTGCGGAGCTGGACCTGACCAGCCTGCCAGTGGTGGAAGGTAATCCGCGCATTGGTGCCTGTGTCGGCAATGTGGGCAAGTTCATCTGTATTGGCCTTAACTATTCCGACCATGCTGCTGAAGCGGGCATGGAAGTGCCAAAAGAGCCTGTGACCTTCTTCAAGGCGACCTCAGCTATTTGTGGCCCGAATGATGACATCGAGATTCCGCGTGGGTCTGTGAAAACAGACTGGGAAGTAGAACTGGGTGTGGTGATTGGTAAACACACCAAGTATGTGAGCGAAAAAGGCGCGCTGGATCATGTGGCCGGATATTGCGTGGTCAACGATCTGTCTGAGCGTGATTTCCAGCTGCACCGCAGTGGCCAGTGGGTGAAGGGTAAATCTGCTGACACCTTTGGTCCAATTGGCCCGTGGCTTGTGACCCGTGATGAGGTGGAAGACCCGCAGAACCTTTCCATGTATCTGGAAGTGAACGGCCATCGCTATCAGAACGGTTCTACCAAAACCATGGTGTTTGATGTGGCGAAGGTGATTTCGCATCTGTCGCAGTTCATGAGCTTGCAGCCGGGTGATGTGATCTCCACTGGCACGCCTCCGGGTGTTGGCATGGGGCAGAAGCCAGAGACCTACCTGAAGCCGGGCGACAAGATGGAGCTAGGTATTGAAGGTCTTGGTGTTCAAAAACAGGTTACTTACGCTGCTGATTGAGGAGCGTGAGCTTGCTAAGCTCTGACGCCTTCACTAAGCTTTAAAGAACTCTCCGCTGCTGATCGTGGTGGAGAGTTTTTTTATGCGTTTTCAGGGGGAGAAAACTTTCATGACCAGCGTTTCAGAGCCAATCACATATTGCAGTTATGAAAGCCCGGTTGGGTCTTTGCTGATTGGTGGAGAAGCTGGTGGACTGGAGTTTCTTCATTTTCCTGAAAGTGCACGCAGGCGGTTTGTTGAAGACGGCTGGGTGGAAGATGCCACGCCTTATGCGGACTTGATTGCGCAGCTTGAGGCTTACTTTGCAGGGGAGCTAAAAGAGTTTTCTTTGAACTGGAAGCTGATTGGCACTGACTTTCAAAAGAGCGTTTGGGAGCAACTTGCGGCGATCCCGTTTGGGGAAACGCGCAGTTATGGTGATGTTGCGAAAGCGCTAGGCAATCCGGGTGCGAGCCGTGCTGTGGGGCTGGCGAACAATGCGAACCCATTGCCGATTGTTATTCCATGCCATCGGGTGATTGGAGCGAATGGTGCTCTGGTTGGATTTGGTGGCGGGCTGGATACAAAAGTCTGGTTGCTGGATCACGAGGGTATTCCGCACGGAACCGGTGCCAGCAAAGACCAGATGGCATTCCAGTTCTAAAACGGAACCCGCTTTAGAACCGGAGCGTAATGCAGATCAATCAAATGTAAGCTGGAACTTGTTGTTCAGGATAAATGGCGCGCGGAAATCTTCGTTGATGAAGTAGTAAATGCCCTGCTCTTTATCATGGGTGATGTTGAAGCAGCCATATTCTTCTTTGCTCCAAAGACCGGTCCAGCTGGAGCAGTACTGATTGTTCTCGATCTTGTAGCGCGCTTCGGATGGTTTTGCGTCGCCTTCTTTGATCCAGAGGGTGAGACCAGACTCGGAGAAGTACTGGCGTGTTTCAGCGGCAAAGTGGATGCCTTTGATGGTTGAGCCGGTCAATAACTCAGTAATTTGAGTGTTGTTCAAAGTCACTTCACCAGCCAGTGCAGGCGTTGCGCATGCGGCAATAGCAAGGCCTAAAATCACTTTCTTCATATTGCTTCTTTCCAGAGATAAATTGAGATGATGGTCAGCTGTTTATCTGCCATTCAGGACTGAATTTGCGTTTCAGTACAGGTACCGATTTGGTTAGGCAGGCTTAGATATGCTTCCTGATCGCTGGTTTTTATCAGCGCAGGTTTTTTTCTCAAATCACCTTTTTTTGCTTAAAATTTGCAGGTTTTAAATGGGAAAGGGCGCCCGATTGAGCGCCCTCTTTTTTGCTGATCCTGTTGTACTCAGGATGGTGTTGTTTCGGTTTCATCAAACTGGATGCGCACGATCCTGTCTGTTCCGGATTCTCCGCCCCATGCTTCGCCTTTACGTCCTGCCATCTGGCGGACGTCAGCGTCTGCTTTGTTGCTTGGGAAGCTGGTGAACTCTTCTGTATCCGGATCAAAATGGACGATGGCGTCGGCATCAAAGTCTGTGAGCCAGACCTTATCGTTCTCATCGACGTAGACCGAGTAGGGCAGTGGGTCATTGCCGGGGAGACGCCATGCGCGCCATGTGTCTGCCTTCGGGTCGTATTCGCTGACCTGACCGGAGAGCCACTCACTGACCCAGAGCTTGCCTTCTGAGTTGGACCAGACGCGGCGGGCGCCTTGCTCTTTTGTTGGAGGCGTCACGATGCGGGCGCGTCCATTGGTTCTGTCAATATTGGCGATGTGACTGCCGGCGAGGGACGCGTACCAGACATCACCTTGCGGTGTGACAGTGATGCCATAAGGGCCGGGGCCTTGAGGGCTTGGCCAGACTTCGATCTCTTGTGTGACGGGGTCAACGCGGCCATAGACGCCGTTTTGTCCGGTGAACCAGTAGATGCCGTCGTGGTCGAAGATGCCTGTGTTGAGGTTTGCGTCTGCGAACTCGGCAGGTAGCGGAATGAGGGTGACGGCGTCTGTTGCCGGATCAACACGTGCGATGGCGTTTTGTCCGCCTTCGGTGACCCACATTGCGTTATCGGGGCCGAGCACCACGCCGTGTGGGGCTGCATTTTCGCCCAGTGAGACCGGGTGGAGTTCTCCGTTGTCAGGATCAAGACGTGTGAGTGTGCCATCTGCCTGTCCGCAGTACCAAACCATGCCATCGGAATCGAAGCCAATGTCTCTGGAGCGGGCGCCTGGACGGGCGTCAAAATACGTGACTTTTGCGTTTTTGACAGAGTTTGTTTTTTCGCTTTCAGCGAAAACAGGTCCAGCAACGATGCCCATATAATAGGCGCTGGAAATTGTTAGGGCAGATGCTCCGAGAAACTCTCGTCTGTTCATCCTACCTCTCCCTTATGCCGTCTCCTTGGTGGAGACAATCGACTTGCCTTAATGCAAGGGAAAGGCGTGTCTATGGCAAACTACCTATACACCCTCAAGCATTTTAAGTGAGGTTAAGGAACGGTCAGCGAAGCGGAGAAAATTGTTCGGATCATCGTGTTCGAGAATGTAGATTTTGGTTCGGGTTTTTTCCTGCAAGGCCGTCAGAATGTGGCCCCATGGGACGGTGCCGAAGCCGACATCTGCCCAGCCATCTTCATCTGTGCCTTCGCCTTCCGGAGCGATGTCTTTGATATGGACTGCGGTGATGCGGGTGCCGTGGGCTTCGATCCAGTCCAGCGGGTCCAGACCTGCTTTGATGATCCATGCGGCATCGATCTCCCATTCCACAGTGGGAGCTTCTGAGATGATCAGTTCCATAGGAATGGTGCCGTCCGGGAGAGGTTTGAACTCGAAATCGTGGTTGTGCCAGCCGAAGTGGAAGCCTTTATGCTTGAGCGTGTTGGCCATGTGCTCCAAACGGTGGGCGAAGATGATCCATTCTCTCTTTGTTGTCGGGCGTTGTTCTGGTGTGAGGTAAGGAGCGAAGATGGTGTGCATGCCGAGGAGGACTGCGATCTTGATGCACTGATCGAGGTTCTCTTCCAGATCCTTGAGGTCGAAGTGGCCGGAGGGCATGTCTAGGTCGTACTGATCGAGGAGGTCTCGCACTGTCTGAGCGGCTTCCAATGTGGGATAGAGCTCCTCGAAACCTTCTACCTGTGTGTAGCCGAGGAGAGCTGTTTCCTGAAAAACCTCTTTCCAAGGCTGGAAGTTTCGTGCGCTATAAAGCTGTAGGCAAAAGTCCATGATGCAGTTCCCCTCCCAGAGCGACCGAAGCTAGCTGCCTTGGTTTTATTGCTCTACACGACAATAGGGTTGCATCTACCTGAAGGGCAAGGGGGCTTGCGAAAGAGGGGGAGGAGAGGTGATCCTCTCCGGAAGCGGTTGTCAGAATCGATGTTTGAGCAAGGTGGTTTCATGAATTGACCACACCCGGTGGAGAACATCTGAATAGGGAATTTAGGTTCGAATTATTTCGCCGCGAAAATATTAGCTAGCTCATTAAATCAGAGTTTGCGTCAACAGCGCAGTCTTTTCAACGTGTTATTGGTTCAGGCTGTCAGATGCAAGAATGACAGATCTTCAACATTTTCTGCCGCACTGGGTGCGTTCTCATCCTAATGGATAACAACTGAGAGTTTCGTTTTATCAATTTTCGAATTGACGCTTAAGTGGTTTCGCTTATATTTCGAAATTACGCGAATATGCGCGTAATCGACTGTAAACGAAAATTGACGTGTTGGTTAGGACGTAGTTTAATTTTGATCTCTAATGGCACTTTGTAGGGACGGAGCTGCGTAAGAAAGCAGAACTTGAAAGTGTTCGGGGAGGCTCGTGAAAAATTGACAGATGCGTAGCGTTGCAAAGCGGCGCAGTTCTTTAAAAGGCTGGGACCTTTACTAAGAGATTCAGCTCGACCACCGAGTTGTTTTTTGGAATTACAGTCAGGAATATGAAGGTACCGCAGTGCAAGCAGCGCGTACCGCAGGAAGCAGTTGGGTCGCTTTCTGTTCCGGGAGGGCAACATGCTTGAATTAAGGGGCGTCAGCAAGACTGTTGACGGTATGGACCATATTCGCGACGTGTCTTTGCGTCTTGAAAGTGGTTCATTGAACGTATTGTTGGGACCAACACTGTCAGGCAAGACAACGCTTATGCGTTTGATGGCAGGGCTGGACACGCCAACTGCAGGGCATGTGCTCGTAAATGGACAGGATATGACCGGTGTTTCCGTGCGCAAGCGCGACGTCGCCATGGTCTATCAGCAGTTCATCAACTACCCGGCTCTCACGGTTTATGAAAACATCGCCAGCCCGCTGCGCGTTGCGGGAGTAAAAGGGGCTGATGTTGACAAGCAAGTGCGCAAAGCTGCGGACTTGATGAAGCTCACACCTTATCTGGACAGAACACCGCTGAACCTTTCTGGTGGTCAGCAGCAGCGTACTGCTATTGCACGTGCGCTGGTCAAAGGGGCGCATCTGGTGCTGATGGATGAGCCATTGGCGAACCTGGATTACAAACTGCGCGAAGAACTGCGTGACGAGCTGCCGAAGATCTTTTCTGAAAGCGGTGCTGTGTTTGTATATGCAACAACAGAACCGACAGAAGCTTTGTTGCTGGGCGGGCGTACAGCCACCTTGCATGAGGGGCAGGTTTCGCAGTTTGGTGATACCATTGATGTTTACCGCAATCCTCAGGACATCGTTACTGCGCAGACTTTCTCTGATCCGCCGCTGAACCTTCTGGGTCTGACGAAGAGCGGGGGCGAGTTCCGCACGTCAAATGGCACGGTTATTCCGGCATCAGAAGAAGAGAAGCGTCTTCCTGATGGGCATTACAAAGCAGGTTTCCGGCCACATCACCTTTACCTGCAGCGCCCAAGTGAAGATGCTGTGTGTCTTCCTGCGGTTGTTGATGTCTCCGAGATTACCGGTTCTGAGAGCTTCATCCACCTGACATGCCTGAGGCACCGCTGGGTGGCGCTGGAACATGGCATTCATAACGTAGACGTGGATGCCAAGATCGACGTGTATGTGGATGCCAAGAACTTCATGGTTTTTGATGATGAGGGCCGCTCTGTTGCGTCTCTCATGCGTGAAGCGGTTTAAGGAGGCGAGCATGGCACGTATTGATCTCGACCACATTCGCCACTCTTATTTGCCGACCCCAACAAGCCCAAGCGATTACGCTTTGAAGGAAGTTAACCTGACCTTTGAAGATGGCGGTGCTTATGCGCTTCTTGGGTCTTCCGGCTGTGGCAAGACAACACTTTTGAACATCATTTCCGGTTTGCTGACACCCTCTGAAGGTGAGCTGCTGTTTGATGGCAAGCCAGTGACGGAGCTGTCGACTGAAGCGCGTAACATTGCGCAGGTGTTCCAGTTCCCGGTCGTTTACGACACCATGTCTGTTTACGACAATCTGGCGTTTCCGCTTCGCAACCGCGGTGTTCCGGCAGCTGAAGTTGATCAGAAGGTCAACGAAATCCTGCGGATCATTGATCTGGAGAGCAAGGCAAAGCGCAAGGCACAGGGCCTGACTGCTGATGAGAAGCAGAAGATCTCTCTGGGCCGTGGTCTGGTGCGTTCTGACACCAACGCGATCCTGTTTGATGAACCGTTGACCGTGATTGACCCGCATATGAAGTGGGTTCTGCGCTCGCAGTTGAAGCATCTGCACAAGCAGTTTGGCTTCACCATGGTTTACGTGACGCATGACCAGACCGAGGCTTTGACCTTCGCGGATAAGGTTGTGGTGATGTATGGCGGCGAAGTTGTGCAGATTGGAACGCCTGATGAGCTGTTCCGCAAACCTCAACATACCTTTGTTGGCTACTTCATCGGGTCTCCGGGCATGAACATTCTGCCGTGTGAGGTGGATGGAACCATGGCGCGTGTTGGTGGGCACAGTGTGCCGCTGCCATGCGGTCTCGATCCGAAGAAAGTCGCCCAGAAAACCGAGGTTGGTATCCGTCCTGAGTTTGTGAAACTCGGCGGTGCCGGAGAAGGTTTGCCGTTGAAAGTCAACGCTGTTGAAGACATCGGCCGCTACCGCATTCTGCGTGGTGAGATGGAAGGTGTTGCGCTGAATGCCATTGTTGGCGAAGGCATGAGCATTCCGGAAAGTCCGACAGCTCTCTTCGATCCAACACAGACGAACCTTTATGCCGACAGCTGGCTCGTAAGCGAGGGGGCCTGATCCATGGAAAAGACCGTAAACAACAAAGCCTGGTTCATGGTTTTACCGGTTCTTTTGCTGGTGGCCTTTACCGCTGTTATTCCATTGATGACTGTTGTGAACTATGCGTTTCAGGACAGCTTTGGAAACAATCAGTTTTTCTGGGTTGGGATTGAATGGTTTCAGGAACTGCTCAGCTCCGAGCGCTTTCATGATGCCTTGGTCCGCAACCTGATTTTCTCCTTCTCCATTCTTGCTATCGAGATCCCGCTGGGTATCGGCATTGCGCTTTGTATGCCTAAAAAAGGCTGGGGCGTTCCGGTTTGTCTGGTGTTGATGGCGCTGCCATTGCTCGTGCCGTGGAACGTAGTTGGTACCATCTGGCAGGTGTTTGGCCGTGCGGACATTGGTCTGCTGGGTTATTTCCTCAACTCTCTTGGCATCAACTACAACTACACGCAGGACCCTGTTGCAGCATGGGCCACCGTGATTGTTATGGATGTATGGCACTGGACCAGCCTTGTTGTGCTGCTGTGCTATGCGGGGCTTGTTTCTATTCCTGAGGCTTATTATCAGGCCGCGCGTATTGATGGGGCGTCCCGCTGGGCGGTGTTCCGTTACATCCAGCTGCCAAAGATGCACAGTGTGTTGCTGATTGCAGTTCTGTTGCGCTTCATGGACAGCTTCATGATTTACACCGAGCCGTTTGTTGTGACAGGTGGCGGACCGGGTAACTCCACGACCTTCCTGAGTATCGACCTTGTGAAGATGGCGATTGGTCAGTTTGACCTTGGACCAGCTGCTGCAATGTCACTCGTCTACTTCCTCATCATCCTGCTGTTCTCATGGGTGTTCTACACCGCGATGAACAACATTGGGACTGAGAAGAAACACTACGCAGGCGAGGAGTAAGCACCATGTCGACAACAACTGGAACTGCAGTCATTGATGGTGGTGTTGCTGCTGGTGGACAGGCTCCACGCAGCCGGACCCGCGCAAAGGCACAGAGAACCGGAAGCCGCTATGCTTTCCTCGTTCCAACTTTGTACATCACGTTTTTGATGCTGCCGATCTACTGGCTCTTCAACATGAGCCTGAAGACTAACCAGGAGATTCTGAGCAAGTTCACCTTGTGGCCGGATGAGCCGACGCTCGCCAACTACATGGTGATCTTCACGGACCCGAGCTGGTACAACGGTTACATCAACTCCATCACCTATGTGGCGCTCAATACGGTTATCTCCGTGGCGGTCGCGCTGCCAGCGGCCTATGCGTTCTCGCGCTATAAGTTTCTGGGTGACAAGCATCTGTTCTTCTGGCTGCTGACAAACCGTATGGCTCCGCCAGCGGTGTTTGCGCTGCCTTTCTTCCAGCTCTATTCCGCCTTCGGTCTGATTGACACGCACCTTGCAGTGGCTCTGGCGCACTGTCTGTTCAACGTGCCGCTGGCTGTGTGGATTTTGGAAGGCTTTATGTCTGGTGTTCCAAAAGAGATTGACGAGACTGCTTATATCGATGGCTATTCCTTCCCGAAATTCTTCGGCAAGATCTTAATGCCTTTGATTGCAAGCGGTATCGGTGTGGCAGCGTTCTTCTGCTTTATGTTCTCTTGGGTGGAATTGCTGATTGCCCGTACGCTCACCACAACTGCAGCTAAACCGATTGCGGCCACGATGACCCGTACGGTTTCAGCTTCCGGAATGGATTGGGGTGTACTTGCGGCGGCGGGGATTCTGACAATTATTCCGGGTGCGCTGGTGATCTATTTCGTACGTAACTACATCGCTAAGGGCTTTGCCCTGGGCCGCGTTTAACAGGGAGGCGATTATGGATTTTTCTTGGATGGCCTGGACGTCGCCGACTGCGATTTTCTTCATCACCATTGGCCTGCTGATCTCCAGCATGGCGGTTTGGGAATGGTTTGTGCCGGGGGGGACACCCCGGCATGGGATTTTGAAATTTGAGACGACACGCGGCGACCGCTTGTTTGTTTCGCTGCTGGGCAGTGCGTTTATCTGCCTGTTTTGGCTTGGGTTTGTTAGCGCAAACCTTTGGTGGGCTCTGTTGGTCTGTGTGGCATATGCGTTTTGCGTGTTCCGCTGGGTTTAGGATTGAGCTTTTTTCTCCGCACTGATGTTTAGGGGAACTTTCAGTGCAATAAAATATAGTCGGGAGGAATATATATGAGACGTCAGCTTTTAGCGTCCGTTGGCTTTGCAGCCATGATTTGCGCATCCAGCTCTGCTTTTGCAGACATGGAAGCCGCGAAGAAGTGGGTGAGCGATGAATTCCAGCCTTCTACTCTTTCTCAGGAAGAGCAGATGAAGGAAATGGACTGGTTCATCAAAGCAGCTGAGCCTTTCAAAGGTATGGAAATCAAAGTGGTTTCCGAAACCATTGCGACCCACGAATACGAAGCGAAGGTTCTTGCAAAAGCATTTACCGAAATCACCGGCATTAAAGTTACTCACGACCTGATCGGTGAAGGTGATGTTGTTGAGAAGCTTCAGACCCAGATGCAGTCTGGCGAGAACATCTATGATGCTTACGTCAACGACTCCGACCTGATCGGTACGCACGCTCGCTACAAGCAGGTTCGTAACCTGACTGACTGGATGGCTGGCGAAGGTAAAGCGGTTACGCTGCCAACTCTGGATGTTGAAGACTTCATCGGTCGCTCATTCACAACTGGCCCAGATGGCAAGTTGTATCAGCTTCCAACACAGCAGTTCGCGAACCTTTACTGGTTCCGCTATGACTGGTTCACAAACCCAGACATCAAAGCTCAGTTTAAAGCGAAATACGGCTATGAGCTGGGTGTTCCGGTTAACTGGTCCGCTTATGAGGACATCGCTGAGTTCTTCACCAACGACGTGAAAGAAATCAACGGCGAAAAAGTCTATGGCCACATGGACTACGGTAAGAAAGATCCATCCCTGGGTTGGCGCTTTACCGATGCATGGCTCTCCATGGCAGGTGCTGGCGACAAGGGTATTCCAAACGGTCTGCCAGTTGATGAATGGGGCATTCGTGTAAACGGTTGTTCCCCAGCTGGTTCTTCCGTTGAGCGCGGTGGTGCAACCGATGGTCCTGCTGCGGTTTACTCCATCACCAAATACATCGAGTGGCTGAAGAAGTACGCTCCGGCTGAAGCACCAGGCATGGTGTTCTCTGAAGCTGGTCCGGTTCCGGCACAGGGCTCTGTTGCTCAGCAGATCTTCTGGTACACCGCATTCACCGCAGACATGGTGAAAGAGGGTATTCCAGTTGTGAATGCAGACGGCACTCCTAAGTGGCGTATGGCTCCTTCTCCGAAGGGTGCTTACTGGGAAGAAGGCATGAAGCTGGGTTATCAGGATGCTGGTTCCTGGACTCTGATGAAGTCTACCCCGGAAGATCGTGCAAAAGCTGCATGGCTCTACGCTCAGTTCACCGTTGCGAAGACAACTTCTTTGAAGAAGTCTCACGTTGGTCTGACCTTCGTACGTGACAGTGACGTTCGCGATGCATCCTTCACAGAGCGTGCACCTAATCTGGGCGGTCTGGTAGAATTCTACCGTTCTCCAGCTCGTGTACAGTGGACTCCAACCGGTACCAACGTTCCTGATTATCCAAAGCTGGCTCAGCTGTGGTGGCAGAACATTGGTGATGCATCCTCAGGCGCGAAAACTCCTCAGGAAGCTATGACCGCTCTTGCAGCTGCTCAGGACAAAGTTCTGAAGCGTCTTGAGCGTGCTGGTGTTCAGGGCGAGTGTGGTCCTAAGCTCAACGAAGTTAAGGATCGCGATTTCTGGCTGAACCAGCCAGGCGCACCGAAAGCCAAACTGGCTAACGAAAAACCAACTCCGGTTACCGTTGACTACGACGAGCTGATCAAGAGCTGGGCAGACGCTTCCAAGTAAGCGTCGTTTTCGGGCGTATCTTTGTCCGAAAACCGGTATCCACTTTTCGGGGATACACTTCCAAGACTAAACGAGAAACCCGGTGTCGTAAGGCGCCGGGTTTTTTGTTTTGGGAATGAACATTCTACATATTGGATCACTGATCGAATTGGTATCTTCTTATTGAGAGGGATTCGGTTCTTATCTTTTTAACCAGTTGTAACAGAAAGCAGCTTTTGCATTTTTTTAATTGTTTATGCTAAGCTTTGCGCATGACGAAAAGTAATATTATCAAACGCTCGACCGTAAGTGGACGGATTTCTGTCTCTCCGCTTGGCAAAAAAAAAGCATCAAGGTTTGCGCTTGTTGAAGGTATGACTTTGACTAAGAAATGGGAGAGGACGATTGCCCTTCATGAAAGCGAAGGCTTGAAGGGGGATGCTTTGCGTTCAGCTATTTCTCGCAGTTTTAGCAAGAAATCAAGGTGATGAGCCGTTATAATGCAATAGAAGATCCGCTATGCTATCCAGGTACACATGTTCTTAAAAATAAACTAGATTTGACCGACCAAAGTGAGCTGGATCAGTTCGAGCAGCTTATGTTCCTGACACGCTCTGAGGAACCTTTACCAGCTGGTGAATTGGACTATGAGTACTACAAGGCAATCCATCATCATTTTTTCCAAGACGTTTATGACTGGGCAGGGAAGCCGAGAGAAATTCGGACAGGAAAAGGCGATAGCTGGTTTTGCTATCCTGAGTTTATTGAGCAGGAAATGGTCAAGATTTTTGCTCAACTGGCATCTGAAAATCACCTCACGCTGATTGAGGACCCGATAACATTTGCGAAGCGTGCAGCTTATTATGTTGCAGAAATAAATGCCGTTCATCCCTTTCGAGAGGGAAATGGACGTTGTCAGCTAACCTTACTGAGCATTCTCTTTGAAATTTCAGGTTTTCCGATGGACGTGGAGCAAATTCAAGCTGATCAGTTCATGGCAGCTATGGTTGCTAGTTTTTACGGCAACAATGGACCGCTTATCCAAGCAATTATGGCATTGATGGCGTAGATATATTCTTCTCGCTTCCTGGGAGACACCATACCAGTTTCGTTTTTTAGCGATGTGCTGCGTTTGAATGCTTCCCCCTTAAAATCCAAGCGAGACATCCTGAAAAGGTATGCCGAGATGTCGCTATGAAGGGGGATTGTATTATCTGGAGTACTTGTTTCGTCTTCTGGTTGCGGCATGGTAGGTAGATTTTGCGATATCTTGGTCAGATTGAAGGGGCTGCTGCTGTGAAGTGTCTACGGATTTACGCAACGCCGGATGGGGAGTCGCATTTTGGTGAGGCTGAGATACTGACGCAGAAAGTGTCGGTGCATCCTGATGCAACTCCGTTTGATGTGAGTGCCAGTTATCCGGCTTCGCGCGTCCGTTTCTCTCACATTCCAGCAGGTATGAGACAGGTGGAATGGCATAGTGTGCCTGATCGGATTTTGACTGTGAGGCTTGATGGGTCCGTTGAGTATGAAACCAGTGACGGGGAAGTTCGAACAGTCGGCGCTGGGGAGTTTGTGCTTATTGAGGATACGCATGGCAAAGGCCACCTTTCGCGCCATTCTCCAGATGCCCAAACTGTGCTCTGGATCTCCTTGCCTAATGGATTGGATGAGCCGCTGTAGGCGAGTTTCTCTTCTTAAATTCCGCATATTAGAATTGTATTTTACAACTAGAATTCCTGCTGTGCCCTGTTAAACTACGTGGAATTGCGAGTAATTGTGCAGCGCGGGAGTGCGCTTTGCCTTAGGGAGTTTCGAGTGTCTTCTTCATTTAAATCATCTGGTCAGGTTTCCTATGAGTTGCGTGGTGATGTTGCGGTTATGACCGTGAGCAATGCGCCGGTGAATGCGTTGTCTCTGGCGATCCGGCAGGATTTGGTTGCGCGTATCAAGCAGTTTGAAGAAGACGATGCGGCGAAGGCTGTGGTGATTGTTGGCGCTGGCAAGGTGTTCATCGCGGGGGCGGACATTCGTGAGTTTAAGCGCCCGGCCACTGAGCCGCATCTGCCTGATGTGATTGATGGCATTGAAGCCTGCTCCAAGCCTGTGATTGCTGCCATTCATGGTGTTGCGCTGGGCGGCGGGCTTGAGGTTGCGCTGGGTTGTCATTTCCGCGTTGGGGTAAAGGGCGCCAAGGTTGGTTTGCCGGAAGTGCATCTGGGTATCATTCCGGGCGCTGGCGGCACGCAGCGCTTGCCGCGTTTGGCGGGCTACGAGAAAGCGCTGGAGATGATCCCGAGCGGTGCGCAGCTTGGTGCTGATGCTGCCAAAGCAGCTGGCATTCTGGATGAGGTGAGCGAAAAGGCTGATGCGGTTGCAGCAGGCCTCGCGTTCGCGCGGTCTGTGATCGACAACGGAACGCCGCTGTGCCGTTGCTCTGAGTTGGTTGCTGCGGCTGTTGAGCCGAAAGTGTTTGAGGATGCCAAGGCTGCGGTTGCCAAGCGGGCACGTGGTCAGAGGTCGCCAGTGGTATGCGTTGAAGCCATTGAAGTTGCCAGTCAAACCAGCTTTGCAGATGGCATGGCGAAAGAGCGTGAGATGTTTATGGAGCTGAAGAACTCGGCTCAACACCGCGCTTTATCACATGCGTTCTTTGCGGATCGGGCTCTTGGCAAGCTTCCTGAAATTGAAGGCATTGCTCCACGCGAGTTGAAATCTATCGGCGTGATCGGCGGTGGTACTATGGGCGCTGGCATAGCGACCAGTGCGCTGATGAACGGGCTTTCTGTTACCTTGATTGAGCGGGATGATGAGGCTCTAGGCCGCGCGAAAGCGACGATTGCCAAGAATACTGGTGGTGCCGTTAAGAAGGGCAAGCTTTCAGCAGAGCAGGAACAGCGGATCTTTGCTGAAGCCTTGTCTTTGAGCACGGACTATGCCTCGCTCTCTGACGTGGATCTGGTTGTTGAGGCGGTGTTTGAAGACATCACTGTGAAGAAGCAGGTGTTCCAGAAACTAGACGAGGTTTGTAAGGACGGTGCTGTTCTGGCGACCAATACCTCTTATCTGGATGTGAATGCTATTGCCGCTGTTACCAAGCGCCCGCAGGATGTGATTGGGCTGCATTTCTTCTCTCCAGCGCACATCATGAAACTACTGGAAGTGGTGGTTGCGGACAAGACTGCTCCAGATGTGATTGCGACTGGTTTCCAGCTTGGCAAGATCATGCGCAAGGTTGCTGTTCGGGCTGGTGTTTGTGATGGCTTCATCGGCAACCGCATTCTGGCGACTTATCGTGCAGCTGCTGATGCAGTTGTGGTGGATGGATCATCGCCGTTTGAGGTGGACGAGGTGATGCTGGAGTTCGGCTTCCCGATGGGGCCATATGCAGTCGCTGATTTGGCAGGTCTGGATATCGGCTGGGCAACCCGTAAGCGGAAAGCACCAACCCGTGATCCACGTGAACGCTATTTCACATTTGCAGACCGCATGTGTGAGCAAGGCTGGTTTGGGCAGAAAACCAGCAAGGGCTATTACGTTTATGAGGAAGGTGCGCGGAAAGGCACGCCAAACCCTGCTGTTCTCGAGATTTTGACAGAGGAACGCAAAGAAAAACATATCAACGCACAAAACCTTTCAAAAGAGCAGATCCTTGATCGGTACATGGCAGCCATGGTGAATGAGGCTGCAAAGGTGGTTGAGGAAGGCATTGCCTTGCGGCCGCTGGACGTGGATATGACGCTGATCTACGGCTATGGCCTCCCGCGTTGGCGTGGTGGCCCGATGCAGTATGCGGATGAGATTGGGCTTGAGGAAATCCTCAATAATATCAAGGTGTATGCGCAGGAAGATGCTTACTTCTGGCAGCCTGCGAAGCTGCTTGAGGAGCTGGTTGCCTCTGGCAAAACATTTGCTGACCTGAATGCTGAGCGGGGGAATAACCCGGCAGCGAAAAAGCACGAGAACGCTTGATTCTCTTCAGTTGCATCGCCATCTTCTAGTGGTGTACCCTTTGGGTAGCTCTAAAACAGCGCACATAGCAACGGTGCTGTTTTGGATGTTTATTTGCGTATCCTGAACCGAAAACCGGCGCCGGTTTTGGAAGATATGCCCGTTGGAGATGGTGATGCTGAATTTTCTGGAATATATAACCGGGCGGGTGATTGCGATTTTGTTCGCGATGGCTTTACTGGCATTTATCCTCCTCATTATCGGATTTGCTTCCGGCCTGATGCTGGCCGTTATTGCCATCACTATCCCCATTGTGATCCTGAAGATCCTGTTCGGCAAGAACAAGCCCAAGATCACCTATCACTATGAGCGCAAGGATTAAGAGATCGGGAAGTTTTTGACCTCGTTCTCGCCCCAGGTTTCCATTGCCTGAAGGACCGGCTGCAGGGATCTGCCCTTTTCTGAAAGGGAGTATTCCACATGCGGTGGTACAACTTCCATGACTTTACGGTCGACAATTCCATCCTCTTCCAGAGAGCGGAGTTGTGCTGTCAATAAGCGTTGAGAAACACCGGGCAGTCTGCGTTTCAGCTCGTTGAAACGGCAGGGTGCAGGCAGAAGCTCGTATATTATCAATGGCTTCCATTTACCGCTCAAAACAGTCAAGGTACGGCGCACAGGGCAGGTTTCATAGCCGATGAATGCTCTGGCTGTGTCTTTGCTGTCATCGCTCATGGTGGGCAGTACCCTTTTATATACTAGCTGCTAAAATAGTGCGTACTAGACGTTCTGCTTCTTTGCTTTCATATGGGGTTTGCCTAATGAAAACAAGGG
Organism: Pseudovibrio sp. POLY-S9; assembly: GCF_001431305.1. NCBI lineage: Bacteria > Pseudomonadati > Pseudomonadota > Alphaproteobacteria > Hyphomicrobiales > Stappiaceae > Pseudovibrio > Pseudovibrio sp. POLY-S9. The sequence continues at coordinate 80,935 of NZ_LCWX01000238.1, read as the reverse complement.
AAACACACCGATGAACAAAGTGAAGCTTGCTGTAGCTACTGCAGCTCTTGCCCTTTCAACCGCAGTTGCTGGTGCCACTGAAGCGACTGATCTTTTGAGCAAATTCTATGAGGTTGCGGACAGTCGCCCGTTTGATGCGGATAAACTGGCAGCTTTTTATGCCGATGACATGGTGGACCATAATGGCCGTGAGGGACAAAACGCCAAGCAGTTTGCAGTGGGGACCTATACAGCCCTGGCAGCAGGCGCACCGGACTCCCGCCATGAGCTTGGTATGGTTGAGCCAATCGGTGATGACAAAGTTCTGATCTATTGGCGTTACAAAGGCACCAACACTGATGGGCTGTTTGGTGCTGAAGCTAATGGGAATGCCTTTGATATTGCCGGTTTTGAGGTTTATCGCATTGAGAACGGCAAGATCCACGAGTTCTGGCATATTGAGGAACTTAGTTCGCTGAGCGCCCAGCTTGCTACGAAGAACTAAGCGATAAGGCCCGGGAGTTTCCCCGGGCTTTCTTTTTAGGAGGCGTCTACGCGGCTGGGAAAAAATCTGTTTGCTGGCTTGATCTTGCAGTGATTACCCGTTTTGTTAGATGCAGCTTTAAGGGCAGGAAGAGATCATCTGCCTAATTAGATTGTTGATTTAGTTTTTGAATTTGCATTGAGGAATACGTTTGTGAAGCTGCAAGAAGGAACAATAAATCTACCCGGTGACCGCACCCTTGCATGGAGTGAATGGGGCGATGCTGAGGGGCGACCCGTGATTGTGTGTCAGGGTGCAGGAATGGCCTCTGCCATTCCGTTTGGAGAGCAAACCGCAAAGGATCTGGGTCTGCGTGTCCTCTCTGTTGATCGTCCGGGATTGGGGAAGTCCGGTGCAGATCCTGAGAAAAGCTTTGAAAGCTGGGCAGAGGATATCAAAGAACTGCTTGATTTTGTGAAGGCCGATCAGGCGTTTGCGATTGGCTTTTCGCAGGGGGCGCCCTTTGCATTGGCACTGGCAGCTTCTGGTCTTGTTGATGGGGTTGCGATTGTGTCCGGTCAGGATGAGCTGGCTTTCCCCGATATGTTTGCCAAGCTTCCTGATGAGTTGAAGGGTATGGTTTCTTTGGCTTGCGATGATCCGGACCGTCTTGAGGCTGACATTGCAGGCATGGCGACAGCAGACTGGCTGTGGCAGATGATTGAGGGGATGAGCGGGGAAGAAGACCGCGCGTTTTATGCCTCAGCATCGTTTGCACCTCTTTATTGTGATGCGCTTGCCTCGGGCTTTGCTCAGGGGGCAGCCGGCTATGCCCGTGATACGCGGCTTGCGATGGGGCGCTGGTCATTCAACGTTGAGAACATCAAGCAGGAGGTGCAGTTATGGTATGGCCTCAAGGATACGAGCCCGGTGCATTCGCCTGATTTTGGCAGTAGCCTTGCCACGCGCCTGAGCTGCTCTGAGCTCCATCAGATTGCAGAGGAGGGGAGTGCGATCCTCTGGACTCAAGCTGATGCTATCTTGAGCAGGCTGGCAAAATGTAAAGGCTAAGCAATAAGCCCGGCCAAGAGTTTTGCTGGGCTTTATGCGCTTAGGCTGATGGCTTCTGTAAAGCTGTAGGTTCAGACCGGAATAAATATCTGCCGCACATCAGAGCTTCTGGCCACTGGTGCATCGTCTGTGTGGAGTGTCTGGTATCTATGGGCATCTTCTGAGTAGGCTTTTCCCGCGCCGTGATAACCGGCAACTTCCGGGCTTTCAAAGCCAGCACTCTTGAGTTCATTCGCTAAGGACTGCGCAAAAGGGAAAACTTTGGTCCCGTCGAGTTCTGGATCCTCTGGTGCATCTATGAAGCCAGGTTCGGAGGAAAGTTTCAGTTCTTCCGGATCAAATGACTCTGGTGCGGTTGCATCTGCGCTGTAGCAGCTTTCGACGCGTATATCGGTGAATGATTTATCCAGACCGCCTTTTGAGAGTTGCTCAGCCAGCCCTTTTGAGGAAACTGTTTCATAGCCTTCCTCACTGGCGCTTCGTTTGCTGGAGATTTCGTTAGAGCCGTTAGCGCCGTGGCCGAGTACGTAGATTTTGTTCTCACCGCTTTTCAGCGTGCCCAGAATGCCGGTTTTCTCATTGCTGATAATGTTTGCCTGCTGCAGAACATCTGCTTCAAAGGAATAGTTTTGTGCCAGCTTCAGCATGTCTGTGTAGGCATCTGATGATACAAAATCCAGAAGCTCAAATCCCTCAAGGTTCAACTCCGAGATGACTGCATTTGCCTTTTCGCGAATGTCACTGGCCTGAGCCTGGTTCTTTTCTACCAGCTGCTGCTTGAGCGTTTCCAGTTTGGTTTTAGCAGCATCATTTGCCACGATAATATGGCGTGGTTCCTTGCCAGCGGTGTTGCGGGCTTGATTGGTGCCTGCTGCGAAAAGTAAGACATCCTCAGATGCGAAGGGTGCGTAGTAGAAGCCTGTTTTGTGTTCCGGTTCTGCCTTTAAGGCGGAATCATTCAAGCTTGAGGATTGTGTGCTTTAGTATTAACTTGCGCGAGGCTTGCGTTGTTTTCAATTTGAACAGTTGTTTGTGTTGTATTTACATTAGATATGGGCATGAGGCCACCGTGTTTATTGAGAATCAATAGTAATTGGTGGTTGTATTGTTGTGATTTAGTTTGGTTGATGGCTGTATTGTTTGATACAGCACGCATAGATTGTTTGTAGGTAGTAATATCTACTGGCTTTGAGTAGGTTCGTCGGCTTTGCGTTGTTGCCTTGAGACAGCACAAAGCCCGGCAGATTGCTCGACCGGGCTTTGTTGTCTCTTAAATTTCAATCGGCTAGTTCAGCTGAGTTGCATCACCCATGGAGAAGAAGAGGGTTTCGCCGTTTGCATCGTCCACGCCATCATTGTCGGTGGAGATGAGGATGCGACCATCTTTGGTGATTGCCAGACCTTCAACCTTGTCCGGTGTCCAGCCGTTGGTTGCGGACATGGCTGGGAGAAGATCGAGAGTAACCTTCTTGGTCAGCACTGGCAGCTCAATGCCATGCGGGGCAGGGGTGACACCTTCCAGAGAGATCACAGTAACCTGCTTGATGGCTGCTTCCTTGCCGCCTTTGTTGTCACGCTCTACGACTGCGAACTTGCCGTTGCCAAGAGATGTGATTTCGGAAAGACCGACCCAGCCACCGGCTGCGCTGCGTGGTGCATCCAGCGGGTAGTGCACAAAGCCCCAGCTCTCATCAGCAGGGTTGTAGATGCCGATCTTGGTCATGCCCTTTGGATCGTCGTTCCACTCACGCTGTACAGCAACGGCCACGAGAGTTTTGCCGTTCATCTCAAACTCAGTTACGCCTTCCAGAGAGAAGCGTTTTGCCTGTGCGATGAGGCTCTCTGGTAGTTTGATCTCTTTTTCGATGACACCATGCGCAGAGGCTTGAAGCAGGAAGTGCTCCATTTCCTTCTTCGCGTTGCCTTCTGATGCCAACCAGAAGCCGCCGTCTTTGCGCAGGGCGATGCCTTCGAGGTCGTACTTCTTGGCGGTGCCGCCGGTCAGATCCATGTGGCCTGTGATTTCAACGGGCTGTTTGGAAACATCCAACGTGAAGATGCGGGCGTTGTCGTAGAAGCTGTCTGAGACGGCATAGAGTTTGTTGGCATCGGTTTTGTCTGCGACCATGCCGGAGATTGCGCCCCAGCCAATGGGTGCGTTGGTTTCCGGGTCGATGTTGGAAACCAGCTGCGGGTACTCAGCAGAGGTCGCGCCAAACTCATAAAGACCGACATGGGCGCGGACTTTGTCCTTCACGTTATCCTTCTCGTTGGCAACAACGAAGAGATTGCGGGATGGGATCGCCAGCAGGCCTTCCGGGCCGATGTGCGTTGGCAGGAACTGAACGAATTCTGGTTCGGTGCCGGTGTCGCGGTACACTGCTACGAAGTTTCCGCGCTCGGAGTTCACGAAGATCAGGGTCTCGCCGCCGAACTTACCAACGGTTACACCCTCTGGCTCAGTGCCCTTCTTGTGTGCACGCTTGGCCGGGTAATGCCCGTGCGACATGCCCAGATGTTCCATCTGGTTGCCACTGTCAAACTCGATGGCGCCGTCCTTGTTCCAGATGGTGAACCCACGAGACCCGCCTTTGTAATCCCCCTCATTTGCCGTCACAAAGCGATTATCATCAATCCAGGCCACAGCATCCGGTTCACGGGGAATATCTATCTTTGATCCAGACGCATCAGAGGCGCGAGCTTTCCTGACCGGCACGTTTTGTGCTGTCGCGGTACCAGCGGAAAAGTGGCTGGTGATCTTGCCGGAAGCTAGGTCAACGATTGCGAGGTGGTTGTTTTCCTGAAGTGTAACAACGGCTTGGTTGTTGCCGTTGATGGAAGCAAACTCTGGTTCCGGATCATCTCCGCCTTCAGCTGCAAGGCCTGTCATTTCCACGATACGCACGGTATCGCAGTTTTTCGGCATGCCGTTCTGGTCCAGATCGAAGATGGTGAGGAAACCTGCAGGCATCTGCGGTAGAGCACCATCGTTCAGGTCTTCGTCACGCTCGTTTTCAATGGCGATCGTAAGGAACTTGCCGTCTTTGGACACTGCAACGGAGTCTGGCTGTCCTTTTACATCACACTTTGCTGAAATCTGTTTTGTTGCAGTGTTGATAACGGCTACATAGCCAGATGGAGCGGTGTAGCTCTCAGAAGTGTTGACGCCTGCGAATGTGTAATTGCCTGAGATTGCAACAGAAGTTGGCTCGCCGCCCAGTGCTGTGCGCCCTGCTGGCTTTGGCTGTGCTGGGTTGGCTGCATCAAGGAAGACGATTGCTTCCTGAGGGCCATCGGTGAAAGCAAGGGTTTTGCCGTCTTCAGATGCAGCAATGATTTCTGCGACGGTTTCGGATTTACGGTCTACGCCTTCCGCCAGTGTTTCGTAAACCGGCATGGTCGCGATGCGTTTAAAGAACTTTGCTTCAGATGCATTTGCAGCAGAAAGGCCAGCTGCCAACATAGCAACGGAAATGCCGCCCAAGAGTGAAGTGCGAAGAACGCGCATGAAAAATCCCCTGTCAGAATAGTTTTGCGGTTAAGTGTTTTCTGGTTAGGGGCACCGCATGGCAGGCCTATGAATGTTTGTTGAAGCTTTGATGACTAAGGTACATCAACGACTAAGGCGTTGCGGGCTCGATGCCGTCGATGGCGTCTATGAAGGGCTTTTTGGGCTTTAGGGCGAAGCCTTTGTCGTGCATTTGGGCGGATTTTATGCGATCGAGACGGAAGGTGCGGACGGCGCTGCGAAGGTGATCCCAGGCCATAATGTACCAAACCGGGTAACTCAGAAAAAGGTAGTGTGGCTCGATGGTTCGGTGAGAAAGGTTGCCGTTCTGATCGCTGTATTGAATATGGATGCACCTGCTCATCAAGAAGGCTTCGTTGACAGGGCTTATTGCTTCGCTGTCAAATTCTTCAAAAGATCCATAGACATGAAGAGAGGCCGTTTCGCCAATCCAGATGCGGGACTTCAATGTGTCGACACGGGAGCGGAGCTCTGGAGAGAAGGATGCAATCAACTTGCGGCGGATCGGTTTGAGGTTGGCCAGCAGCAGAGGGGAGCGCATGTTCTCTGCGATGGCGAGGCTGATGAGGAGGTCGATCGCTTCCTTGTATTCCAGCTTGAGGCGGCCGACACCCCAGCGAGATTGAAGGCGGATGCCGCCTCCGCGACCTTTATCTGCCTCAATAGGTAAACCTCGCTCGCGGAGCAGTTCCAGATCCCGGAACAAAGTTCTTTGGGAAATGCCGAGCTCTTTTGCCAGATCATGCGTTGTGGGGCACTCACCAGATTTGAGCAATGCTTCAATTTGCTCAAGCCTATCAAGGCGTTTTAAGGCTGTTGCTCTGGTTGCTCGGCTTGTTTCATTGCTCATTAAAGAAATGTGTCATTAAATGACATATATGTCCATACAAACAGGTCATCCGAATATTGAAGGAAAATAATGATGACCAACCAAGTGATTGAGTTTGCACCCTTTCATCTTGCTGAGGGCAAGAGTGAAAGTGATCTTGTTGCTGCTTCTGAGCGGTTTCAGGCGGAGTTTTTGAATGAGCATAAAGGGTTTATTCGCCGTTCATTGGTGAAGCATGAAGATGGTGCTTATGCTGATATTGTTGTTTGGGCGGATAGCAGTGCAAGCGAAAAGGCTTTTGCCGCCGCTGGTCAACATGAAGCCGGACAGGCGTATTTTTCTTTGATTGATATGAGCCGTGAACATCAGCCGCGCAAAGCTGGTGCAATGGAATTCTTTAGTGTGATGGGTACTTATGGCTGAGCCTTTTAAAGAGGTTTTCAATCAAGCATCTATTGAACGGATGGCCTCTGCTTTGGCAGGGGTTCATCCCTCATTTCTTGCTTCTGGTTTCACAGCTGAAGCGCTGGATGGTTTGAGTGAACTGGAGCTGAAAGAGCGTTCGCTCCATCTGGCGCGTTGCTTGCGCCGTTATCTCCCTGAGGATTATAGCGAAGCGCTGCGGATTATGATGACGACGCTCTCGGCTCCGTTGGCTATGGAGGATGAGCCAGTCTGGGAGAATGATGGAAGCGGGCTTTCTGGCTTCGTCACAATGCCATTTTCCGATTGCGTGCTGCTTTATGCCTAGAGAAGTTTGAGCTCTCGATGGCTGCTATGAAAGAGATGACGCGTCGCTTTTCAGCTGAGTTTGCTATTCGTCCGTTTATTGAACGCTATGAAGAGGAGGCAATGACGCTTCTTGCTGAGTGGGCTGAGGATGAATGTGCGCATGTGCGGCGGCTTGTTTCTGAGGGAACACGGCCAAGGTTGCCATGGGGACAGCGATTGAAGGGCTTTATTGAAGCCCCAGATAAGTGCCTGCCATTGTTGGAGAAGCTTAAAGATGATGAGACTGAGTATGTGCGCCGGTCTGTTGCAAATCATCTGAATGACATTTCCAAGGATCACCCTGATTTAACTGCAGAGGTTTGTGGACGCTGGCTCGAGCAACCAACCGAGCGTAGATTGCGGTTGGTGCGGCATGCGTTGCGGAGCAATGTGAAGGCGGCCCATCTGCCGAGCCTTGCTGTGCTTGGGTATGATGCAGAGCATACGTGTGTGGTGCGCAGTGTGTTGGATACTGATCGGGTGGTTTATGGATCGGGACTGACCTTTTCTGCGGAGATAAGCAATGCCTCTGAGAAGGCAGTTCCGTTTATGCTGGACTTTGTTATCTACCATCGCAAAGCGAACGGGACACAGGCCCCAAAGGTGTTCAAGTGGCGGAGAGGCGAGTTGAGCGCTGGGCAGACGCTGCGTATTTCAGGCAAACACAGTATTCGGCCAATCACAACACGTCGGTATTACGAGGGAGAACATCGGCTGGCAGTGTTGCTGAACGGAGTTGAGACGCCGATTGGGTCCTTTGAATTGGTTGGTGTTGAAGAGGTGGTTGCTTAACTGCCGAATGAGCAGGCCTTGACACCGTGCGACAATAGATTATCTAAAATGACAATCTATTGTTTGTGTGTTGAGGGCATCATGCGTTTAGAAGGACATCTTGGACTTTCTACCCTTGTGAAGACATTTCCTTATCGGATTTGTCTTACATGGGCAGGTGTTCTTGCAGAGAATTTTTTGATGGCACTGATCCCGTTGCTCATCGGATTTGCCATTGATGACCTGCTTCAAGGGGTGTTCGACAATGTCATTGTAATGGGCGGTGTTCTTGTGGGGCTGACGGTGATCGCGGTTGCGCGCCGGATTTATGATACCCGCGCCTACGGCACAATCCGGCTCCACTTAGGGGCGGAACTGGATCAGAGGCATCAGAATAAGCCGGTTTCGAAACGAGCAGCGCGGCTGAACATGAGCAGAGAGCTGGTGGACTATCTGGAAGGGGAAGTACCTGAAGTACTTTCAGCTGTTATCCAGATTATTGTCGCTCTGGTGGTGCTTACTAGCTTCCATTTGTGGCTGTCAGCGTCGGCGTTTACTGTCGTCGTTCTGATGCTGCTTACTTACTCGGCGTTTAACAGCCGGTTTTATTTACTTAATTCCGCCCTAAATGCAGAGACAGAGAACCAGGTGCATGCGCTTGAGCGAGGGAGTCGGCGTGGTGTCTGGAGGCATCTGCGTGCGCTAAGGATGCATGAAGTTCGTCTTTCTGACACGGAGGCCATTGTTTATGGCGTGATTTTCCTGTTTCAGATCGCGTTTATTGTGATCAATCTGATCCTGGCGGCTGGGCTACCCGACATGAGTACAGGCATGATCTTTTCTATCGTGGCTTACTCGTGGGAGTTCGTGGAGGCGGCTATTATGCTGCCTATGACGATGCAAAGCCTGACACGCCTGAATGAGATCACTACGCGAATAAATAATGTAGAAGAAGAGTAAGCTGGGGCAGGAAGAGCTGGCGCTGTGACCAGCCCTTACAATCGTGTGATCAGATCAGCGATGGTTTGACAGGCGCGGACGTGCGCCATTTGCTATTTTGCGCAGGCCTTTGAAGTCCAGAACGGCAATCTTGTGCTTGCCGATGAGCTTTACAGCGCCTTCCTTCTCCAAGCTCTTCAGAACACGGCTTACAGTCTCAGCGCGCAGGCCAAGATAATCCGCAATGGATTGCCTGGAGATTGGCAGAGCGAACTCTTCCACAAAGCGTGGAATGCTCATGCGGTTGCGTAGCTCAAAGATAAAGGAGGCCATGCGCTCTGTTGGGGTTTTTTTGCCCAGATCAGAGGAATGGTCGAACTGCTGGTGCATGATATCCGTCGCGCGGCGCCAGTAGATGCGGCGCAGGTTGGAATCCAGCAGCAGCAATTCTTCGAAGACATTGCGTGGAACCAGCTTCACTAAAGTTGGTGCAAGTGCGACCACTTCACCAGATGCGTGACGGTCTGCACGGTTCATGTCCAGATACTCACCCGGGAAGCGAAGCGTGAGTAGGGAGCGGCGTCCGTCACTTAAGTGGCTCTCAACAGCGATCACACCATTGAGAACTGCGAAAACAACAGGTTCCGGAAAGTCTTCTGGCGCCAGTTGATCACCTTCGTTCAGCTCGATGGTTCTGGCGGCACGTAATTCTGCTTTTTCGAAATGATGATGCATCGGGCGACAGAGGCATTCCTCGCCCTTAAAACCGCAGGATTCCTGAACACATTCAAACGAAAGATGGTCAGGTGATGACGCTATCTTTGGAGGGGTTGTCCCCGACATGCGTTAAGCTCCCCGCTTATTACGTGATTTGGCGTAAAGTCCCCTGTAGTCAAGGACATTGATATAAATCAATATTCTAAGGATTACTTTTATTCAACATTTTGTTACCGGATGAGAGTGAAAAAATATCATTCTTTAGAACTCCTAAATCCAACTACTGATTGCAATCAATGAAAACAGTTCAGCTCCATGCAGAAATACTGCGTATTCGGGGATCGATGCTGCCTGACAACGAATCTTGTTAGTATCATCCCAGCCAAACTGGGGGTAACAATGCGCCTTCTCGTCAGTATGTCGATTGCTTTGATGACAAGCACTGCGGCATTCGCAACAGATTTAGGGCCTGTTGCAAAGATAGAGCAGAAACCTGCTCTTGTAGAACTGGGAAAACGCTTATTTTATGATAGCCGTTTGTCTGGTGACACCAACCTTAGCTGTTCAACATGTCATGATCCAGCTAAGGGGTTCACAGACGGCGAAAAGCTTTCTACTGCATATACAGGTACAGAAGGTTTCCGTAATACGCCAACACTGGCGAATGTCGGACACCGGGCAGCCTGGATGCATGATGGCCGTTTAGGTACAAACCTGAACGATGTCTCTCGTGGTATGATCACAGAGACCTACATCATGAACATGGATATGCGCATCATGCAGGAACGCATGAAGCAAGATCCTGTTTACGTTGAAATGTTTAAAGCTGCGGGTAAGGGTGAACCATCTAACGGTGGTGCTCGCGGTGCTTTAGAAGCATTCCTTAAATCCATTACATCTCAAGGTTCCGCGTTTGACCGTGGTGAGCTGACCGTTTCTGAACGACGCGGTTATGAACTCTTCATGGGCAAAGCAGGGTGTTCTTCCTGTCACACCGGCAACCGCTTCACAGATGATCAGCCACACAATATCGGTGTTCCTAACAACCCTGATATCTGGTCTGATCCACTGCGTCACATCACCTATGTGACTTACGCGAAGTTCATGGGCGTTAACAACTACATGAACCTGCGTGAAGACCAGGGTGCATTCATCCGGGATCATAAAGAAGAGAACAAACGTTCCTTCCTGACCCCAACTCTCCGTGAGCTGACATACACTGCGCCTTACATGCACAACGGCATGCTGGCGACACTTGAAGACGTTGTAGAATTCTACAACGAGGGTGGCGGTGATGATGTCAACAAAGACTCACGTCTGAAGCCTCTCAATCTGAAGAACAGCGAAAAGGCCAATCTGGTCGCGTTCCTGAAGACCTTGTCTGGCGACAGCTTCGATACTCCTGAATATGTTTGGACAGCCGACGACTACTCTTACGAGTTGATCGAAGACTGGAAAAACAAGAAGAACTAGGGGGCTGCTAAAATGACAACATTCAAAAAAAACATTAGTGTGATTGCACTTGCTGGTGTTTCCATTGTTGCAGTTGCAGCTGGTGTTCAAGCGGCTGAAAAACGCCCGGCAGAACTGGCTCCTTTGGGTGAGCCTCCTTCTCCACCAGATAACCCAATGACACCTGAAAAGGTTGAGCTGGGCAAGCTCCTGTTCTTCGATCCACGTCTGTCCGGTAACGGTGCGATGCCATGTTCGGCATGTCATTTACCAGAGCTTGGCTGGGATTTCCCTGACAAGATCTCTCTGGGCTATCCGGGTACAGTTCACTGGCGTAACTCACCAACGATCGTGAACACTGCATACTACGGCAACCTGTTCTGGACTGGTGTTTCCAAATCCTTGGAAGCAGAAGCCCGTACAGCTGCTCGTGGTGGTGTTGCCGGTAACGGTGAAGACGACATGATGGAAGCGCGCCTTGCGTTTATTCCTGAGTATCGTGAGCGCTTCAACGATGTGTTCGGTACTGAATACCCTCTGATGCGTGACGCTTATATGGCGATTGCTGCGTTTGAGCGGTCAATCGTTCAGCGTGATACTCCGTTTGATCTGTACATGCTCGGTGATGATGATGCTCTGAGTGATCAGCAGAAGCGCGGTATGGAACTGTTCACCGGCAAGGCTGGTTGTTCTACCTGTCATGATGGTGCTCTGATCTCCAACCAGAAGTACTACAACCTCGGCGTTCCAGCTTATGACGGTTGGGAAGACGATGAACTTGCGCAAATCACCTTCCGCTTCGAGCTTTTTGCAAAAGGCTCCACGGAAGAGAAATACCGCAAGTGGAAGGACGATCCGGGCCTTTACTTCGTGACCAAGCAGAATGCTGATCTCGGCAAGTTCCGTGTGCCTTCTCTGCGTTACACCAAGTACACCGCTCCTTACATGCACAACGGCATGCTGGAAACTCTGGAAGACGTCGTAGAATTCTACAACCAAGGTGGTGGCACTAACGACTGGGCTGCAACGAAAACCGACCTGATTAAGCCTCTCGGTCTGACCGACAAAGAGAAAGCTGATCTGGTGGCCTTCGTAGAAAGCTTCACTGGCGAGCGTCTTCTCATGGAAACACCTGATCTTCCTGAGTATGAACCGCTTCCGGCTGTAACGAATTAAGAGGAGATGGAGATGACACATCAACCTAAGTCCGTCTCTCCTGAGATGATTGAGGTCGTGAACGGCCCTGAGGAAATTGCAAAAACTGGCAAGCGTTGTGTAATGACACGCCGTCAGTTCCTGCTGACTTCCGGTATTTCTACCTTCACCGTTATGGTGGCTCTCAAATCTGGCCCTTCCTCTGCGAAGGTGCCTGCGATGGTCTCCACTTATGAGCGCAAGTTCATTTGTAAGCTCTCTGAGCTGAAAGAAGACGAACCGCTCGACTTTAACTATCCGGACGAAGGCGCTTATTGCGAGTCCATGATTGTTAAGTTGGGCAAGGAAGCTGGTGGCGGTATTGGCTCTGACAAGGACATTGTAGCGTTTAACTATACCTGTACTCACCAGGGTGGTCCGCTGCAGGGTACCTATCAGAAAGGTGATAAGGCTCTGGGTCCATGCCCACTGCATCTGACCACCTTTGACCTAACCCGTCACGGTATCTTCATCTCCGGCCAGGCTTACCAGAGCTTGCCTCAGGTTCTTCTCGAGCTGGACGGCGACGACGTTTACGCTGTTGGTATGTTCGGGCTGATCTATGGCCGCTACGACAATCTCAAAGGGTGAGGAGTAAATCATGTCAACTCCCTACTACATTCCTGGAACAAACATTCCGCTGCCTCCGGTAGATGCTGATGTTCTTTCCACTGCTTGTGATTATTGCATCGTAGCGTGTGGTTATAAGATCTATCGCTGGCCTGTTAAGGCTGGAAAAGTAGGTGGTGAAAAAGCCGCTGAAAACGCCTTTGGCGTCGACTTCCCGGTTGATCCGCTGGGCCCATGGGTTGCTCCAAACCAATACAACGTTGTGCTGCACAAGGGCGAACCTCACCATGTGATCATCATTCCGGATAAAGATACCAAGCATGTAAACATCAATGGTAACTCTTCTATCCGTGGTGGTGCGCTGGCGAAGAAGGTTTACAACCCTCAGACCCCAACTCGCGATCGTCTGAAGTCACCTATGATCCGCATGTTCGGCACGTTGATGCCGGTCACCTGGGATCTGGCTCTGGAAATTGCTGCGGAAGTTGGTAAGCACGTTATCAAGAAGCATGGTGAGAACGCTTTCTGCGTGAAAACATTCTCCTACGGCTACATGGAAAACACCTACGCGATTTCCAAGTATGCTTTGCGCTCTGTTAGCACTGCGAACTTCACATTCCACGACACTCCATCTGATGTGACGTCCACTCCGGGCTTCCGTGATGCTGGTTTCGACAACTTCGGTCCTTCTTATCAGGACTGGAAAGATGCCGAGACTCTGATGATCTGCGGTACCGACCCATACGAGTCCAAGACCATTTTGTTTACTGACTGGATTATGCCAGCCATCCAGAACGGTCAAAAGACAATCTTCATGATCCCGCGCCGTACTGCTGGTGTGGCTTATGCGGAGAAGAATGGTGGTCTGTGGCTCGACATCCAGCCAGGTACTGACCTTCTCGTTGTGAACGCGATTGCTCGTGTGATCATCGAAAATGGTTGGCAGGACGCTGAATGGATCCGCGATTGGGTCAACAACAAGTGGGAGAGCTCCTCAGGCTTCGGTCAGGGTACTCGTAACACTCCATGGCAGTGGCGTACGACCTGGGGCAAATTCCAGACCAAAGGCTACGACGACTTCGTTAAATGGCTGATGGCTCAGGATGAGTTTGAACCAACAGCTGCTGCTGAAACCGCTCAGATCGATGTAGAGAAAATCTACAAGGCTGCTGAGTGGATGGCTAAGCCTCGTGATGATGGATCCCGTCCTAAGACCTCCATCATGATCGAGAAAGGCTTCTACTGGTCCAACAACACCGGTAACACCAATGCGATTTCGTCTCTTGGTATTATCACGGGCTGTGGCGGTCGTCCGGGGCAGGTCATTGGCCGTGCTGGTGGTCACCAGCGTGGTGGTTTGAAGGGTGGGTCTTACCCACGCAACAAGTCTCCTGAGAAACTGCCAGGCCGTCGTCGCCGCGCCATGGATACCGACCGGTATCTGATGAGTGGTCACACCCGCTTTGCTCACGTGATTGGCAACACCTGGATTCAGTCCATGTGTGGTTCCCAGTCTCTTGCTGCAAAGTTTGAAGAGCTGACTGTTCAGAACCCAAATCAGGTGCGCTCTTACGACAAGCAGACCATCATCGACACTCTGAAAAAGCGTGTAGATAGCGGTGGCATGGTTGTTGTGAACCAGGATATCTACCTCGTAGATCCAATTGGTGCACGTTTCGCAGACATCGTCTTCCCAGCTGCTGGTTGGGGTGAGGACACATTCACCCGTGCAAACGGTGAGCGTCGTCTGCGTCTGTATCCAAAATTCTACGATGCACCGGGTGAAGCGAAACCTGACTGGTGGATTGTTGCGAACCTCGCGAAGAAAATGGGCTTCAAAGGCTACGATTGGAAAGACTCCAACGAAGTGCTTGAAGAAGCAGCCCGCTTCTCACGTGGCAGCCGTAAAGACTTCTTTATGTTGAAGGTTGCTGCTCAGAAGGAAGGCAAGACTCTTCACGAGAAGTTTGCTGAGTTCGGTACTGACGGTATTCAGGGCCCAGTTGTTATGCTTGAAGATGGAACCCTTGAGGGTACCCAGCGCTTGCATGACACGACCCGTGAACTGTCAGCGACTGGTCCAACCGGTTCCAACCGCTACAACAAGAAGCTCACTCACTTCAACTCTCAAACTGGTAAGTGCAACATCCAGAAGAGCCCATGGAGCCTGTTCTCCGATTATTGGGCATGGATGAAGCCGAAGGATGATGAGCTTTGGGTGACTTCCGGTCGTATCAACGAGCGTTGGCAGTCTGGTTATGATGACCGCCGTCGTCCTTACATCGTGCAGCGCTGGCCTGAAAACTGGGTTGAAATCCACCCAGATGATGCGAAAGAGCGCGGTATCGAGAACGGTGACTACGTGATGCTCTTCTCTGACCGTATTCCGGTTCAGACAGACACCACAGTGGGCATTGAAGGCGATGACTTCACCTTTACCAAACTAATGGATGAAGGCCATATCGAGCTGACTGAAGGCGCGATTACTGCGGTAGCAATTGTTACCCCGGCGCTGAAGAAGGGCATGCTTTACATGGACTTCCTGCACACTGCACAGCCAGCAAATGCTCTGTCTGGCCGCGTGGTGGACTGGATCAGCGGTAACTACAACTACAAGATGGGTGTTGGTCGCATCAAGAAGATCGGCACGAGCCCATATAAGGATAGTTTCCGGTCTATGTCTTTCGCACGTCGCGATATTGCATAAGAAATCAGGAGCTGGCGGGGCTATCCCGCCAGTTCTTTTCCCGCTTGTGCCAAGGGGCTCGCGAGTTGAGCTTTTTTGCAGAAGTGGGCCTTAAGTCAGTTTGTTTTCAATCTGCTTTAAGTTTTTGTTTTGCGTATTCTTGCCCGAACACCGGAGTCCACTACTCGGGAATACGCTTGAGGAGAAAAGCCAATCATGACGGTTTCCATCAGGCATTTAGATCAGGATTTTGCAGTGGAGCAGACCGAAGCTACTGATAAGCTCGTGAAAATCTTGTGTGAGTTGCTTGCAAACGGCGAAGAGCGCGAAAAGTGTTTGTCCGCTCAAATTCTTGGAAAATTTGGCACTTCGACTGCTCATGCTGCGCTTGCTGAAGCGCTGCGAGACGAAGATGAAGACGTCCGCAGTGATGCGGTTGAAGCTCTGATCAGCGCAGGCAAAGGCCTGGATGCTGATGTTCTGCTGTGGAGTTTGCAGAACGATCCGGTGTTGGAAGTGAAGCTTTCTGCCGTTGACGGACTTGCAATTGTTGGCGGGACAGTTGCGGAAGAATGGCTGACAAAGCTGGCTAAAGACCGTTGCGAAGATGATGTTGCATGGGACGGTTACGGCGCTGAATGGGATGATTGGCTGGATGTGCAGCGCAAGTCCATTCTGGCGCTGGGCACGTTGAAATGTGAAGCATCTGCTGCTGCTTTGTTGGAAGCTGCCCGCGATCCATTCGGTCAGGAAGTTTGGCCGGAAGTGACCATGGCGCTTTCTGAGATGGGCGTTGCCGGGTTGCTTGAACTGGCCTCACTGGCGACGGATGCGTCTGCTCGTGTGCGTGAGCATACGGCGCGTGCGCTCTCCTCTGCGAATGATGAGCGGGTTGGTGAGATCCTGCGTGTGCTGTTTGCAGATGCTGATCCTGATGTGCGGGTTGCTGCGGCTGAAGTGCTGATGGCTCGTGGTGAGGAAGCGGATCTGGCTGTATTGCTGGCTGACAGCGAGCCGCAAATGCGTCGTCTGGCACTGAAAGCATCTGGTAAACTCTCCTACTCAAAGCTTGAAAAGGTTGCTTTTGAAGACGAGGAGGAGACCCTGCGTATTATGGCGCTTGGGAGGATGGCTTCTTCTGATATCACCAAACCAGATGCGCTGATTGAGCGGATTGAACGCTCTTTGCGCAGTGCGAGTGATGCTTTTGTTGCCGCGCTTGTGCCTGTCCTTGCGAAGGTTGAGAGTGAAGCTGCGACCGCTCTGTTGAGTGAGATTGCTGTCCACCGTCAGGAAGAAGCAGTGTTGAAAGCGTTTATCGTGCTTCACGGCGAGAAGCCGAGCGTTGATGGACTTGCTGTTTTGCAAGAACAGGTGACAAGCGCAGAACAGGAAATCCGTCTTGCTGCCCTGAACTCTCTGGCCAAGCTGGCTGAAGGTGAGGGCGATTTTGCGGACAATGCTGCTGTACAGCTGGTTTGGGCGGTTTCGGGTAAGCTGATGCCTGAAGCGCATGATCAGGATATTCTCGACGGCGCAAAAGAAAAAGATCCGTCTGATCTGGGTAGCAATGGCAAGGGTGATGGCAAGCAGCCGCGCATTCAGATTGATCGTGAAGGCAATGTGATTGAGCCTCAGGCGCCGAATGAAGTGGTCGCTGAGGAAGAGGTTGTTGCCGAAGAGCCTTCTGCTGAAGAGCTGGTTGCTAAGGTCACTGCTGGTGCTGATCCTGTAGTTGCTGAAGACGTGCCAGAGGGCGCTATTGAGAGTGTGGAAGACCTGCCTGACAATGTTGTTGCCTTCCCTGGTTCAACACTCGGTGCGATCCTGAACACTGAAGACGAGATTGAGAAACTGGCTGAAGAGCCTGTCGATCTTGGCAAGAAAGACATGCACTTTCTTGAGCTTGCGAATGAGCTGATTGAGAAGAAGCGCGTTGTGCCAGGTCGTCCGGATGATCCTGCTTTGGACATTCGTTTGCTGGCCTTGCGCATATGTGGTGATGCGAAGCGGCCTGAACTGATTGATGCGCTGGTGTCTGCTTTGTCTGATCGTCAGATGCAGGTTCGGTTCGCGGCTAGTCAGAGTCTCGTTCATCTGGTTGAGAATGGGCTTGAGCTTTCTGAGGAAGCCATCGAGCGTATCCTTGCTTTGCCGCCAGAGAATGATGTGGCTGTGCGTGCAATGCGTGTTGAGCTGCTTGGCACCTCCTCAAATCCAGAAGCTGAGAAGGTTGTGACGGCAGCCCTGAAGGACAAAACTGACGCTGTTTCTGCCTCAGCGCTGAAAGTTTTGGCCGGAAACCCTGACACTAACATTGATGTGCGTAGCTATCTCAAAAGCCCGCGTCGCCGCCTGCGAGTGACTGCGCTGGAGCTTGTGAGTGCAAACTCAGATACCAGTAATCTGGATGAGATTTTCGAAGCTGCGCAGATGGAAAATGGCGTTCTTATTCCAGGAGCTGCAACGTGTTTGCGCTGCTATGCTCAGGAGAGTGTTCTTGGTGCTATGGAGCAGTGGCTGGATGGAGATCTTTCCCGCAAGCTGGCGGCTCTTGAAGTGCTGAACAAATACGTGGCTTGAGGTTTCTGCTCTCAAATGAGGCGAAACCAAATCTCGTGATGGGCATCGGTATTTATCTGGTGCGGAATACGTTGTAAGGAAACCTGCTGGCGTTCGCTGGCAGGTTTTCTTTTTTGGAGGGGGCATCATGCGATCCAAGACACTTTCTACCGGTTACAAGATGCCAATGCTGGGCCTTGGTACGGTGAACTTTGGAGAGGGTAAGACCTATCCTGCACTTCGTGCGGCGTTGACTGCTGGGTATCGCCACATCGATTGCGCGATGATGTACGACAATGAAGCTGAGATTGGGCAGGCGATTGCTGATGCCATGAAGGAAGAGGGCATCAAGCGCAGCGAACTCTTCATCACTTCCAAGCTATGGAACAGCTTTCATAAGCCTGAAGATGTGAGAGGCGCGCTGGAAAAGACGCTTGCGGACCTTCAGCTGGATTATCTTGACCTTTACCTCATGCACTGGCCTGTGGCGCTGAAGACGGGCGTGAAGAAGCCTACCAGTTCAGAAGATTATTTTTCGCTTGAAGATGTGCCGCTGATGGATACATGGCGAGCGCTGGAAGAGTGCTTTGATGATGGTCTGGCGAACACAATTGGTGTTTCCAACTTCAGCACGCAAAAGCTGGAAGATTTGATTATGGAAGCGCGGGTTGTTCCGGCTGTTAATCAGGTGGAGTTGCATCCTTTCCTTCAGCAGAATGATCTTCGCTCATATTGCCTGCACAACAACATTGCGCTGACCGCATACTCTCCGCTTGGACGTGGTGTTCCAGCGGATCTGACGGACGCGCAGAAGCAGGATGTTGTTCTTGCTCATCCTGTCATTGAAGAGATTGCCGAGAAGCATGGCGCGACGACATCTCAGGTGGTGCTGGAATGGGCGATCCAGAACGATGTTATCGTTGTGCCAAAGTCAGGTAATCCTGAACGTCTGGCGCAGAACCTGGCAGCGCTTGAATGCGATCTTGATGAGCATGACATGTCTCGCATCGCGCATCTGGACAAGAACCATCGCTTTATTCCGGGCGATGAGTACTTCTTGTCCGGCAGCCCGTACTCCTGGGAAAACCTTTGGGACGAGCCGCGTCCTGAATAAGGGGTCTTAGACCTTAAAACTGGAGGAGTCGCGTACCAATAAATGCGGCTCTACCCGTTCTGTGGTGGTTGGTGTCGGTTCTCCATCAAGGCGTTTGATGAGTAAGTTGGCAACGTCCTTTCCGATGGTGCGTGGGTAGCTTTCAACCGAGGTCAGTGCTGGAGTCCATGCTTCACCTTCCGGCAGGTTGTCGAAGCCAACTACGGCCAGGTCTTCACCGATGTTCCGACCTGCTTTCTTGAGTTCTGCAGCTGCGCCCACTGAGACTAGATCATTGTGGCAGAGCAGGGCGGTGAACTCAGCCTTGTTTGAGACAAGCTGCTGCGCTTTTATGCGTCCGCATTCACGATCAAAGCCGCATACTTCAACATGGATGTCAGATTCAGGAATGCCCGCTGCTTTTAAGGCGTCGTAGAAGCCGCGTTTGCGTTCTCGGCCCGGCATGGTTTCCTGCAGGCCTGCAATCATTGCGAATTTGCGATGGCCTTGCTCAAGCAGATGCTTCGTGGCCAGCTGGGCAGCCTGATAATTGTTGGAGCCAATGTAGTCCATCGCCAGACCTTCAATTTCCCGGCAGAAGGTGACCACGGGAATTCTGCGCGTGTTGGCGATCTCGAAGTCACTTCTTTTCGTGCCTGCGCTCGGGCTGATTGCGATGCCTGCGACGCCGTGGCCGATGACTTCTTCAAGCATGGTTTGCTGACGCTTGGTGTCTTCGCCGACATTGGCGATAACGGGCAGGTAGCCGTGCTCTGAGAGAGCAGCTTCCAGTGAAGTGCAGAACTCAGCGTAAAATGGAATTGAAATATCCGGCACGAGAACGCCGACCAGTCGCGAACGGCCTGACCGGAGTTTGGCGGCGTTGTAATCTCTGACAAACCCCAGCTCTTGCATAGCTTTCTTTACGCGAGCTTTGGTTTCATCGGTCATTCGACCTGTGTCATTTATGGTATTCGAGACAGTCGCAACGGATACTCCCGCTGCTTTCGCAATATCGGACACAGTAACTTTGGATTTTCTTAAAGGCATGAATTTGCTTTATTTATAAAGTAAGTTGAATTATCAAGCGACAATAACACCTGAATCGTGTGCATGTGAGCTATATTTTTGTTTTTTCTATGTAAATGTTATTTGGGTTACGTATAGGTTAGAAAATTAGCCGGTTAAATACTTCTCCATTTTTCCTGTAAGATGAAATATTTTTAATCACTTGGCGTCCCATTTCTCGTCTTGTTTCGAGTGTGGCACTCGCGAGGTGAGGGGTCAGGGTTGTGTAGGGGGACGCGATCAGCTCATTGGGAACATTGGGCTCATCTGGAAATACATCCAATGCTGCGGCCCCGAGTGTTCTGTTCTCAAGTGCAGTGATCAAATGTTGAGTGTTTACTAATGAACCACGGGCGATATTGATCAAAAGCCCGCTCGGGCCCAGAGCTTCTAATATATTAATATCTATAATATTTTTTGTGTCCGGGCTGCCAGATGCAGCAATGACAAGCACGTCGGATTCGCTTGCCAACTCCAACGGAGAGGACCGGCATTGTTTATCTTGTTTCGGGTCTGCGTTGCGATCACAGTACAAAATTTGCATACCAAATGTGTCGCCTAAAATTTTGGCAGCTTTTCTGCCAATGCGTCCATATCCAAAGATGCCGAGTGTTTTACCTCGCAGGCTGTAGCCGATACCTAATTTGCCGTTGAGCCAGTCCCCATTGCGGATAAAGCGGTCTCCCTCTGCAATTCGGCGAGAGGATGCCAGAGCAAGGGCCACGACGTGATCGGCCACGGCTTCGGTCAAGGCGTCTGGTGTGGTTGTGATGATGATGTTTCTATCGCGGGCCTGTTTCAGGTCAACTTTATCGTAACCTGCGCCATAGACTGCAATGAGCTCAAGGTTGGGCATTTCTGCCATCAGCTCACTGGAGAGGCCAACATCGCCCTTGGTTGCGACGATGCGGATGTTCGGCAAGGTCCGAGCTCTCAGCTCTTCGTCTTGTTGAAGTTCCCAATAGCGAGCAAGCGGGGCGCATTTTTCCAGCTCCTCGTTGATTTCATTGGGCGCATAAGGGCTTAGTTGAAGAACATCGATCATAAGACAGTCATCTGAAGATTACTTGAGCATCAAAGTCAAGAATGCATCAAGTTGCAGACGTTCGCCAGTGGGGAGTGTCGACTGCCCCACAGATGCCTGCGTTTCAACGTGTCAGGAAACCCGCCGGACTCATGTGAACGTGAAAATCAGATAGAGAATGCCTACCAGAATACTCGTTACAGCGACGGTGCCACAGAAGTCAGTTGCCGCACACCGAACAGTCTTAAAAGGAAGTCGACGCATAATAACACCCCCAACCTTGGAGAGATCCCACAATCCCTCTCAGATATATTAGAAAGATGCGCTGTAAATAAGTAGACTACATAATGTCGCAGTCTGGTTAGAGAACATGGTTGTTCGCTTATGGAGTGGCCTTTGGAACTCTTATATCTAGTTGATTTTATTAGCTATTTTATTCATCTTAAGAGGCTAGGCGTCAAAGAGTCCGGTTTAGGGTGGCAAACTTGTTAGCTTAGGGCGGCTGTTGTAAATTAATAAACTTCCAAGGCTGCAAACAGCTTAAAAAACAAGAATAATTGGAGTGTGAGTGGTGGCCCGTCCAGCAAACCTCTCGAATGCGGTTTACGACAAGATGAAAGATGCTGTCGACTCCGGAGAATTTCCGGAAGGTCTTAAGCTTCCGACAGAAAATGCGCTGTGCGAGCGGTATGGCGTCTCACGTCCTGTCGTACGCGGTGCGATGGAGCGCCTGCGTAAAGAGGGCTACATCAAGACTGTGCGTGGCTCTGGCAGCTTTGTCATCAAGGAGCACGTCACTCCAACGCCTTTTGCGCCCACACTCGGAGAATTTGCGATTTCCGGCATTGGTGATGTTATTCAATGTCAGGAAACCCGAATGGCCTTTGAAGGCGAGATGGCGGCGTTGGCTGCTGAGCGCTGGACAGATGAAGAGATGGCAGAGCTGGATGCTGCGTTAGCGCAGATCCACAGCGATGGGCTGGACTCTGTCGGCACCATTGATGGTGATATGCGTTTTCATTCTGCAGTGGTGAAAGCTGCCAAGAATGAATATGCAGCGGCTGTTTATGAAGTCATGAAGCCGCAAATCCTTGTTGGTATGAACATGAGCAAGGGGCTGTACCCGTTGCTGCCTGAGTTTGCGCGTCGGCACGGGATTGAAGAGCATAAGGCTATTCTAGACGCGATCAGAGCACGTGATGTTGAAGGTGCACGTCGTGAGATGCGAAATCACATTGGCTTCTTTGGTGATCAGTTCAAATAGAAAAGGCTCGCTTTAATTGTTGCGAGCCCTCTCACAATCTCACTATCAAATACTGCGGGCCTGCATGAAGGCCTCGACCTGATTGCGTGTCGGGATTGGGGCGACTGCGCCATAGCCTTGCGTTGTGAGTGCTGCGGCTGCGTTGGCGTATTTGAGGCTGTCTTCCAGCGACTTGCCAGCCACCACATTGGTGAAGAAAGAGCCGGAGAAGCAGTCACCAGCACCAGTGGCATCAATGGCTTCTACCGGATTGCCTGCAACGCGCTTTCTCTCAGAGGCTGTTGCGTACATCGCGCCCTCTTTGCCTAGCTTGAGAATGACGTTCTTTGAACCCAGATTGAGGTAGAAGTCGCAGATTTTGTCCGGATCGGAGAGGCCGGTCAGTACTTCAGCTTCATCGACGCTTGGCATGATGAAGTCAACGAGGCGTGCGGTTTCGTGAATGATGCCGCGAGCGCGGTTCAGATCCCAGAGTTTCAGGCGCAGGTTGGTGTCAAATGAGGTGAGTGTGTCACCTTCTTTGGCGATCTCGATGCCTTTGAAAACACTGTCGCATGAGCTGGTGGAAATGGCCTGCGTGATGGCTGTGACGTGGAAGAGTTTGGCCGCACGAATGGCATCAGCCGGCAGCTGGTCTGGTGTGACCTGCGATGCTGCAGAGCCTTTGCGGGCGAAACTGAAATGATGGCCTTGCTCGTCGTGGGAGATGAAATAGATGCCTGTCGGAGCAATCGGATTGCGCTCGACAAGGTGCGTTTTAACGCCCTCCTTCTCCCATAGACCGATGAACTTGTTGCCGAAGACATCATCGCCCAGATGGGTCAGGATGGCGACGTTTGCACCCTGACGTGCTGCACAGCATGCGAAGTTGGAGGCATCGCCCCCGAAGCCTGACAGGTAATCCGGTCCTTCTCCGCTATACTCTTTAACCTGATTGAACTCGAACAATGGCTCCCCAAAGCTGATGATTTCTGCGGTCATTTTGTCCTCATTGTTCAAAGTGTATCAGGCAGCATGCGTCACTATTGGCCAGTCCTTTCAGTTTCCTGCGAGCGGAGCGATTGCTATGATGCTGGAAAGATTCTGACGCTGGGAGTTTTGTGGCAGCTAATTGGTAGACCATTTTCCGATATTTCAGGGTATTTTGCAATTAGCTGCTTACACTTATTTTCTTTGATTTTATTGAAATTCT
>NZ_LCWX01000238.1:54538-57624 GCF_001431305.1 Pseudovibrio sp. POLY-S9 | reverse complement strand
AAATCATTCAAGCCATAAAAAGAGAGGGCATCGGCGGTGGAATTGGTCAGCCAATTGCGAGTGAGCGCTTTCCTGATTTTGGCTGGGAAAGCGGCTGGTAGCGTTGTTTGCTGATTAACTATGAAATAGGACTGGTAACACTTGAGTGCTCTACGATTTTTGCCAGAGGTTGGAATGTTTCAGAAAATCAATATTGGGTCTTTGCCAAAGGGGCAGCGGAATACAATTTGTGATGTTCCGGGTGTCAAAGTCGGACATGTGACGCTGACTGATGGTGACTGCCAGACTGGTGTGACCGCGATTACCACGCATGGTGAGAATGCATTTAACCTGAGAACGCGCGCGGCTTCTCATGTGTTTAACGGGTTTGGCAAGAGTGTTGGGCTGGTGCAGGTTGAAGAGCTGGGAGAGCTGGAGACGCCGATCCTATTGACGAACACGCTAAGCGTTGGTGCGGTGAGCGAAGGTCTGATCCAGCATACCTTGGCAGAAACGCCGGATATTGACTTCGTGATGGGCACGATCAATCCAGTGGTGTTTGAATGTAATGATGCTTTCCTGAACAAGATCAGTGCGTTGTATGTCCGCCCACAGCATGCTCTGGACGCGATTAAAGCGGTTTCTGAAGAGTTTGAGCAAGGTGCGGTTGGTGCGGGGCGTGGGATGTCCTGTTACGGCCTGAAAGGGGGCATTGGAAGTGCCTCTCGTCAGGTGAAGCTTGGTAACAAAGAGTACCATGTGGGTGCGCTTGTGCTTTCCAATATGGGCCGGATGCCGGACTTTACGTTGGCTGGCCAGCATTTAGGGCCACAGATTGAAGAAAAGCTGGCACGTGATGAGAGCGGACCTGAAAAAGGGTCTATCATCATGATCATTGGAACGGACTTGCCGCTCAGCGAACGCCAGTTGAAGCGGGTTGCCAAGAGAACTTCTGTAGGACTTGCACGAACTGGTTCATTTCTTGGTCATGGAAGTGGCGATATAGCTTTAGCATTCACAACTGCGGATCCAGTGGACACAAAGAGCAGAAAACGCACGCATTCGGTGGAACAAGTGGATGAGCGGCGAATTGACAGGGTGTTTAGAGCGACTGCAGAAGTTACAGAGGAAGCTATCGTCAATTCAATGTTGAATGCAGAACGAGTAACGGGCCGTGATGGCAATACGCGCTATGCATTGGGAGATTTTGGCGAGTTAATGGGGGAAGCAAATGAATAAGCAGGAAATCAAGCTCCTTGATGAAGCTTTTGCCTTGCCGGAAAATACCAGGTGGTCCTCATTTGGAGAGGGCCATGCCAATGAAACCTGGTTGGGAGAAATAGACGGGGAGGAGCCTGTTGTTCTTCGTCGTCACAATCCAAACAGAACTGAAGAGCAGATCCTTTCAGAGTTCAAATGTCTGGACCTGCTGCAGGATTTGATCGGATACGAGGTTCCGAAGGCGCTTTATGGCGTTAATCAGGAGCGTTTGACCGAGGTTGAGGGTGCTTACTACTCTGTCTTTGAGTTGATCGAAGGTGAGACACCACCACTGGATAAGATTGAGACCTGCAGCCGGAGTGGTCAGGCCTTGGCAAATCTGCACATCAAGCTTTGGGAGGAGCGAGATGCGTTTCGATTTGCGGAACAAGAACGTCCGGGTGTTAGCAAAGAGACGTTGAAGTCAGGAGCTGCCTTGTTGGCCGCGCTTTCTGAGTTGGAAGCTTCCAAGAACATCGATGCCAAGTATCTGAGCTCTGCTTATTGGACAGATGTGGAGACGGCGCTTGATGAAGCGCTGGGTAAACTTGGAAGCCTGAATGAGACAAAACACCTGATCCATGGTGATTTTGGACCGCCGAACACACTCATCAGCGAGAATTCTGGCGAGTTGGTCGGTGTGCTTGACTGGGATGAATGCCGCTGGGACCTGCCGGTTTATGATGTTGCTGGCGTTTATCCCTTCCTGTGCGAGATCGATAAATCTCTCGGTGAGGCGTTTGTTGATGCTTATTTCACAGGATTAAAAGGCTCATCTCACCCGCTTGCAACGCGCGAAAGCGAAATACGAGCTCTCATGGCAGCTGTACAATATGTGGCTACCTACAAAGAGTTTGAGCTGATGGTTGAGAACCATCTGGATGAACCTGAGTATCTGGCGCAGCTGCTTGAGCAGCTGGCCTGATCTTTAGGCGGTTTCTCTCACGGTGATATGCTTTACCCGTGAGAGAAGCTTGGCCCTGCTTCTGACCATTTGATGTTGTTTTTATCCAGATAGTTCAGAGCCTTACGGATATCGAGAAAGAGTTGGTCTACTGCGTCATGAGAGACGCCGTGGCGTACCATGATACGTTGGACGACCGTATCGTGCATGTCTGCCGGCAATGGGTAGGAGGCGATTTGCCACCCACTCATGCGCACCCGTTCTGAAAGGTCGTAGAGCGAGTAGTGGGCCTTTTCCGGGTGTTTGAGGCGATAGCACACACAGGGCAGGGCGCCATTGCCGTCATACAGGATGTCGAGCTCCGGTAGCCCCGCCAGTTTTTCGGCGAGATATTGAGCGTTCTCAGCGCAGGCTGACTGGATGTCTCTGTAGCCTACCCAGCCTAGTCTCATGAAATTGTAATACTGGATGACGATCTGACCGCCGGGGCGCGAGAAGTTCAGTGCGAAGGTGGGCATGTTGCCGCCCAGATAATCGACGTTGAACACCAGATCAGACGGTAGCTCTTTCTTATCGCGCCAGATCACCCAGCCAACACCAAGCGGTGCGAGACCGAACTTGTGGCCGGAGGCGTTGATGGACTTTACGCGATCGAGGCGGAAATCCCACAGCAGCTCTGGATGCAGGAAGGGAGCAACGAACCCGCCGGATGCGGCGTCTACGTGAACCGGAACGTCCAGACCTGTCTGAGCCTGGATCTTATCCAGCTCCTCGCAAACTTCCCTCACGGGTTCATAAACACCGGTGAAGGTGACGCCGAGGGTCGGAACGACACAGATTGTGTTTTCGTCCACGTAATCCTTCAGCTGCTCAGGCCTCATATGGAGAGACCCTTCGCTGAGAGGGATCTGACGGAGCTCCACATCAAAGTATTTGGCAAACT
>NZ_LCWX01000238.1:51210-54442 GCF_001431305.1 Pseudovibrio sp. POLY-S9 | reverse complement strand
TGTGCCAGCAGACCTGAACCGGACCGCAAACCATATTGGGGTTGTCGTAGGGTTTTCCTTCTTTCTTGCGGCGATCTCTCCATGCCCATTTGAGGGCGAGCCCGCCCAGCATAGCGGCTTCAGAGGAGCCTGTGGTTGAGCAGCCGATTGTTTCTTCCGCTTCCGGGGAGTTCCAGAGGCTGGCGATGATATGAACACAGCGGGCTTCAATCTCTGCTGTTTGCGGATATTCATCCTTATCGATCATGTTCTTGTCGATGCAATCGGCCATAAGTTTGTGGACTTCATCTTCTACCCATGTGGTGCAGAAAGTGGCGAGGTTTTGCCGTGCATTGCCGTCCAGATAGAGCTCGTCGCGGACAAGGTTGTAGGCTTCTTCCGGGCTCATTCCGGTTTCTGGAATGTGCTCTTTGGCAAGTCCTTCAACTGCGCGGGCCGTGGCGTAAATGTCTGGACTTTCGCTGGCACTTGTCTTCCACAATGGCATGAGGTTGCTCCGAAAATGATTGGCTGATGCAACCCTAGCGTCAGTGCCTGAAGGCCGCGTAAGTTTCACAGGTTCAATTTGGAGTGTCCTGTTGACCTTTTTAAGAAAACGAGGGCGTTTCAGGCCAGCTTCGTTTATTACTCATTCTGGTTTGAGAAAGTTATTACAGGTGGTCTGGAATGGATTGGTCTCCGCAACAAGATGATGCACTTACTGAAGTGGCGCGCTGGTCCCGTTCGCACGGGCCGCAGGTGTTTCGCTTGTTTGGGTATGCCGGTACCGGTAAGACCACTCTGGCTCGCCATCTGGCTGAAGGGCTGGATGGAGAGGTGGCCTTTGGCGCCTTCACCGGTAAGGCCGCGCATGTGCTGCGCCAAAAGGGCTGTGCAGATGCTTCGACCATCCATTCGTTGATCTACCGTCCAAAGGGCACCAAGAAGGATGATGAGGACGAGGATGAGAGCCCTCAGTTCGCCATTAACCGCGACAGCCCTGCCGCGAAAGTGGACCTGATCATCATTGATGAGTGCTCCATGGTGGATGAGGAACTCGGGCGCGATCTGCTTTCCTTTGGCAAAAAGGTGCTGGTGCTGGGTGATCCTGCACAGCTGCCGCCGGTGCGAGGTGGAGGTTATTTCACCGAGACCGAGCCGGATATCATGCTCACCGAGGTTCATCGTCAGGCGAAAGACAATCCGATTGTGCGCATGTCCATGGATATTCGCGATGGGCAAGAGCTGGACTTTGGCCAATATGGCGACAGTTCTGTGATTTCCCGTCGGGACATCGACAAAGAACGGATCCTTGCCTCTGATCAGGTGCTGGTGGGGACCAACAAGACACGCAGGCTTTATAACGGCCGGATTCGAGACCTGAAGGGTATCACGACACAGATGCCGTCCGTTGGTGACAAACTGGTGTGCCTGCGTAACGACAAGACCAAAGGTTTGCTGAATGGTGGTCTCTGGGAAGTCTCCCGCCTGCGTCCGCCACGCGGTAACACGCTGCGCTTTGACGTTACATCAGAGGATGACATCTCCAAGAAGGCGATTAGGGTGAAGGTGCTGCCTGCGATGTTTGAGGAAGGCAGCGAACAACTCCCCTACGCCATCCGCCGCCGTGCCGACGAGTTTGACTACGGCTACGCCCTGACCGTGCACAAATCCCAGGGTTCTCAATGGGATGATGTAGTGCTGTTTGACGAGAGCTGGGCGTTTCGTGAGCACAAAACGCGCTGGCTTTATACGGCTGTAACCCGTGCAGCGCAGAAGATTACAGTGGTGCGGTAACCACCCTTTGCCGTCAAAGTGCCTTGCTAAACGGGAAAGCTATTTCATGACGACCAACAAACGCATCGTTCTTTCAAGCGACCATTCAGGCATTCCGCTTCGGCAAGTTGTGGCGGCTCATATCGCTGCGAAGGGGTGGGAAGTTGTCGATATCGGGCCGACATCGTCGGAAAGCACGCCCTATCCAAAGCATGGCGAAGCGGCTGCGCAACTTGTTGCTTCTGGTGATTGCAGGTTTGGGATTGTTTTGTGCGGTACCGGCCAAGGGATCATGATGGCTTCGAACAAGGTTAAAGGTATCCGTTGCGGGGTTTGTAGCGACACATTCTCTGCTCGTATGATCCGCGAGCACAACAATGCCAACATGCTTTCTATGGGTGTTCGCGTGATTGGCGAAGGAGTTGCACTCGATATCGTGGATGCATTCCTTTCCGCTCAGTTTGAGGGTGGGCGACATGCGATGCGAGTGGAGATGATTGAAGCGTTGGAAGTTTAGCGCTGATTGAGTGACCGAAGAGAGGGACGTTAATTTAAATAAAACTACATCTCCTTTCCCTGTGCGTATTCGTCTCTCGTACCTAGTTTTGCCCGCATTGGGGACCTAGGGTGGGCATCTGTTTTTAATAAGCCTGCGAGATTTGAATGTCTGATCTGACGTCTGTTGCTTCTTCCTCTCCTGCTAAAGCGAGTAAGCTTTCTGCTGATATTGCTTTGCGGATTTCTCAGCGTATTTCGGGTGAAATTGGCTGTGCGCCGGGGCAGGTGAATTCTGCGGTGCAGTTGTTGGATGAAGGGTCTACGGTTCCGTTTATTGCGCGTTACCGTAAAGAGGCGACAGGTGGATTGGATGATACGCAGCTGCGTACGTTGGAAGAGCGCCTGATTTATATGCGTGAGATGGAAGATCGCCGCAAAGCGATTGTTAAATCCATTGAAGAGCAGGGCAAGCTCACCGACGAGCTGGCAAAGCAGATTGCTGGTGCAGACAACAAAGCCACTCTGGAAGACCTTTACCTCCCTTACAAAAAGAAGCGCCGCACCAAAGCGCAGATCGCCCGTGAGGCTGGTATTGAGCCGCTGGCAGATTTGCTGCTGAGCGACCCGAACAAGACCCCCGAGAGTGAAGCAGGCAGCTTTGTTGATGCAGAGAAGGGCTTTGCGGACACCAAAGCGGTGCTGGATGGCGCTCGTCAAATCCTGATGGAGCGCTTTTCTGAGAACGCTCAGCTGGTTGGCAAACTGCGTAACTACGTGGCGCGTCAGGGTGCTGTGAAGGCAGAAGTTGTTGCTGGCAAAGAGCAGGAAGGTGCAAAGTTTTCTGACTACTTTGGTTATTCTGAGAATTGGAAGAGTATTCCGAGCCACCGTGCACTGGCGCTTTTGCGTGGTCGCAATGAGGGTATTCTGGCGCTGGACCTGAAGGTGGATGAGGATGATGTTTCCGTTGTGAAGCCCG
>NZ_LCWX01000238.1:47501-51113 GCF_001431305.1 Pseudovibrio sp. POLY-S9 | reverse complement strand
TGGAGCAGATGATTGCTGATGCGGCGGGCATCGTGAACAACGGCCGCCCTGCTGATAAGTGGCTTTCTGATGTGTGTCGCTGGACGTGGAAGGTGAAGATTGGTCTTCATGTTGAGCTGGACCTGATGAGCGAGCTGCGCGACAAAGCAGAAGAAGAGGCGATCAAGGTTTTTGCCCGTAACCTGAAGGACTTGTTGTTGGCAGCGCCCGCTGGGCCGCGTGCGACGCTGGGGCTTGATCCGGGTATTCGGACTGGCGTGAAAGTTGCTGTTGTTGATGCGACAGGCAAGCTGATTGATACCGTGACGATCTACCCGTTCCAGCCACGCAATGACATTCAGGGGTCACTTGCCACCTTGCGGGCATTGGTTGCCAAGCATGGCGTGAGCCTGATTGCGATTGGTAACGGGACTGCCAGCCGCGAGACAGATCGTTTGGCGGCGGACTTGTTGAAGGATATTCCGGCAGAACATCGCCCAACCAAGGTGATGGTGAACGAGGCAGGGGCTTCGGTTTATTCCGCCTCTGCTTTGGCTGCCAAGGAAATGCCGGATGTGGATGTGTCATTGCGCGGAGCGGCTTCTATTGGTCGCCGTTTGCAGGACCCACTCGCGGAACTGGTGAAGATTGAGCCGAAGTCCATTGGTGTCGGGCAGTATCAGCATGATGTGAACCAGACCAAGCTGGCCCGCTCGCTGGATGGCGTGGTTGAGGATGCGGTGAACGCGGTTGGGGTTGACCTCAACACGGCATCTGCTCCGCTGTTGGCGCATATCTCCGGCCTGACAGAGGGCCTTGCGAAGGCGGTGGTTGAGTATCGTGATACGGTTGGCACCTTTAAAAACCGCAGGCAGCTGTTGAAGGTTGCGCGGCTTGGGCCGAAAGCGTTTGAGCAGTGTGCTGGCTTCCTACGGATTGCGGACGGTGAAAATCCGCTGGATGCGTCCTCTGTTCACCCGGAAGCGTATCCACTTGCGCAGAAGATTATCAAAGCATGTGGTCGCGATATTCGTGAGATCATGGGCTCCAACCTGCTGAGCAATCTGGACCCAAAAGAGTTTACGGACGAGAAGTTTGGTCTGCCGACTGTAAAGGACATTTTTGCAGAGCTGGAAAAGCCGGGGCGTGATCCACGTCCTGAGTTTAAGACCGCCTCCTTCCAGGACGGTGTTGAGACCATGCAGGATCTCAAGCCGGGTATGATGCTGGAAGGGACGGTGACCAACGTGACCAACTTTGGTGCCTTTGTTGATATCGGCGTGCATCAGGACGGGTTGGTGCATGTGTCTCAGCTGGCGGACCGGTTCGTGGATGATCCGCATACGGTTGTGAAGGCGGGGGATATTGTGAAGGTGCGTGTTGTTGAGGTGGACGTTGCCCGCAAACGCATCGGCCTGACCATGCGCAAGGACAGTGCAGATGCTCGTGAGAATGCGCGGGAACGACAGGCCGACCGGGGTGGTAACCGTAACCAGGGTGGAGGTCGTCCGGGCGGCGGTAATCGTCCAAATGGCGGCAACCGTGGTGGAGGACCGCGCGGGGGTGATCGTGGTGGCAACAAGCCAGCTGATACGAGCGGCGGTAGCAACAATGCCATGGCAGCGGCTCTGGCAGCGGCGTTTAACAAGCCGAAGCGGTAAGTCTGCTTCCAATCAGTTTTTCAGGGTGTCCGCTGGTTCTGCTGGCGGGCTCTTTTTTTGTTAGGAGCTATGTATTTTAAATAATTTTCATTTTTATATATGTTCGATCAGATCTGTAGAGTTGGTAAAGCTTTTTAGAATCATAGTGTTGTAGTAATTATATTTTTCCTATCAAGGCATTCTCAAATTAATGTAATCGTACTCCTGTGCTGAAACTAACAGTTAGAATTTCTCTCATTGATACTGTTGGTTTTGAGGTGGATTTTCTATCTTAGGTTGTGTAATGGGAGATTTAAGTGCCGTCCTTTGCTTCACTTGTTCATTGTCTTCGTTCAAATACTACAGAGACGCCTGATACTGTTAACTTCACGACCGCAAAAAAAGCGCAGAAGTACATAGGTGGGTTTCAGGGGAAGGAGGTTCGCGTTTCCGCGCAGGCCTTTGAAGACCTGAAGGTTGCGCAGAAAGTCATCTGGCAGACTAAGCAGTTGCTTCCATATGGTGCGGGTAATTTGACACCGGAGGTGTTTGCTTCGCGCGGTGAGAGTTATCTGCGAGCCAACTATGGGCTGGCGAAAGCTCCGCAGCATGGTGGGTTGGCTGAAAGCTCTGTTCGTGTGCAGGCCGGCAACTGCTCCGGACATGCGGAAGTGAGCTACAAGCTACTGGCGGCATCAGAAACAGACCGTCCAGTGGCTCGCGTTTCCTCTTCAATGGTTGATCATGCGTTTTGCATGATTGGTGATCCCAGAGACCCTACACAAGAGGCCGTTATTGTTGATGCGTGGCCGACGTTTCCAGGTGCTTTCCGTCTTGAGGATGGGAAACAGAGTATCATGGGTGAAGCGCCAACCGTGGTGTCGTGGACACGTGCCGGGCCAAAGCCTGCTTTATCTCTGGATATTGAGGGGTTAAAGCCAGTTCCTTTTGAGGAAATTCAAGGCTTCTTTAAGTCTCTGGACGTTCCCAGTGTTCCGGGAAAGAAGCTTGAGAATTTTATTGTTGAACAGAATTCCAGGTCCAAATTTATGTTTTCAAGCCTCAGCACTACGGAAAATCCTGCGACTACCTACGTGACTGATTGGACCTCAGAGACTGTGCAGGCGGATGAGATTCCCGGGAAGTACTTCCATGAGAAGTTCGAGGGGCTGAAGGCTGGGAAAAAGCATGGTTTCTAATAATGTGAACTTCCACCACCTGATGAAAGACCTCATGAGGCAGTACCTGATTAATGAGTATGAGGAGAATGAGGTCTATCAAGTGGATGTTGATGGCTCGCTCAGCATGTATTTTGTGGGCAATGAGAGGGACTATATAAAGCTGCTGGTGCGGGTTGATCGTGAGGCCATTCATGAGAGCTTGAGTGATAGCAGCATGCTGAAGCTGAACCTGCCTGACCTTTCAGGCCATCCGATTATCGTCGGGCAGGGGGATGATGACTCTGTGGTGTTGTGGTCTCGTATTGCACTGAGTGGATTGTCTCTGCCGGATTTGCTGGAGAGTGTTGAAGCGCTTGGTTCTGCTGCTTCATCCATCACAGCCCAGAACTAAAGCAGTTCGCATTTGAGTTGAAGTATTTGAACTGCTTTAGCCTTTGTTTTTGCGTATCTTTGTCCGAAAACCGGTTTCCACTTTTCGGCGATACACTTTAGTTTTGTTGCGCTTCGCAGTGGCAGATTAATAGACTGGTATCTCTTTTGTTTGGAGATGATTGAACTGACGGGGAAAACAGGCGACAACCATCAAAGTGCGATAAATATGCATGCGTGATGAGTGGAGATAACTTGTCGACAGATCCTCGTATACATTTCAGAGCGGTAGATGTAGCGCGCCGATATATTGATCGGGCAATGGACCTGCCTGATGGATGTGTAGAGCGTGTGTTTCTGGAGTTTGATGCCGAGAGAATTATGCGCGCTGCTGAAGCTGCGGATCAGCGGCAGAAAGAAGCGCATGACTCGTTGCCTTTGCA
>NZ_LCWX01000238.1:41243-47390 GCF_001431305.1 Pseudovibrio sp. POLY-S9 | reverse complement strand
TCTCAAAGACCTGTTTGATGAAACCGGCATTGTCACCAGTGCCGGCTCGCCGTTCCTGCGCAAGCGGGCTCCGGCTTGTGAAGATGCTAAGGTGGTCTCTGCCCTGAAAGCTGCAGGGGCGTTTACCTGTGGCCGTACCAATATGAGTGAGTTGGGTTTTACGGGGCTTGGGCTTAATCCCTGTTTTGGATCCCCTGCAAATGTGATTGATCCTGCACGCATTCCCGGAGGTTCATCCTCGGGGGCTGTTGCAAGTGTGGGGCTGAGGCTGTGTGATGCGGCTCTGGGAACCGATACTGGCGGGTCTGTGCGAATTCCGGCAGCGCTTAATGGGCTTTATGGGTTTAAGCCGACGCGGGCGGCGATTTCGACCAAGGGTCTTTTCTCTGTTTGTCCATCCTTTGATACGGTCGGCTTTATTGCGCGATCAATACATATGTGTACCCGTTTGCATGCTGTGCTTTCGGGGCAGTGTCTTGCTCCGCGCAGGATAAAGAGCCTTGATGGATTGCATGTGGGGCTTGTTGCTTCGCCGTTGGCTGAGGGGCTGGATACGCAGGTAAGTGCGGATTTTGATCGCTCGATGCAGGCGATCCGGGATGCGGGTGCTATCATCGCGCCGGTTTCAGAGCCTGTCTTGTGTCATAGCGCGACTTTTCTTGGGACGATCTGCAGTTACGAGACCACTGCTTTGGTTGGCGGGTATTTGGAAGGTCTCAAAGAGACTGGAGATCCTTATGTGGTTCAGCGGATTCTCAAGTCGACTGAGGTGACGAGCAAAGAGATGGAAGAGGCGCGCTCGAAGCGGGTGGAAGCTATCCGTGCCTTTAAAGAGATGGCGGGCAAGTTTGATATTTTGATTGCGCCGACGGTGCCGATTGTTGCGCCGCTGCTTGAGGATGTTGACAGTAATCCGGAGAAATTTGGCAGTCAGCTTTCGCAAAATACGCGTGCTGTGAACTGGGTTGATGGGTGTGCTGCGACTATTCCCATGAACCCGCATGGCACGCCGGGGACGGGTTTGATGTTGATTGAACGGGCTGGACGTGATTGGCATGTGCTTGAAATGGCAAGTTTGATTGACAAAGTGATCGCTCCTGCGCGACTAAAGGGCTGATTTGAGCGTGTTCCTCTCCGAAAACCGGAACCACTTTTCGGGAATACGCTGCGATGCAGGAGAAGAGCTGCTGTGACCAGCGCTAAAAAGATACTTATTTATATTGATGCGGATGCATGCCCCGTCAAAGACGAGATTTACAAGGTTGCTGACCGGTATCGTCTGAAGGTTTTTGTTGTTGCCAACAGTTTTATCAACACGCCGCGCGACATGGATGTGGAGCGGGTGATTGTGCCTGACGGGCCTGATGTTGCGGATGACTGGATTGCTGAGCGGGCCGTGCCGGGTGATATTGTTGTGACGCAGGATATTCCGCTGGCTGACCGTGTGGTGAAGGCTGGTGCGCTTGCGCTTTCCCCTAAAGGAAAAGTGTTTGATGAAGCTTCCATTGGCATGGCGCTGGCAACACGTAACCTGATGGAAGATTTGCGCAGCTTTGGGGAACAGACAGGCGGGCCGCGGCCGTTCTCACCGAAAGACCGTTCTCAGTTTTTGCAGAAGATCGATCAGATCATTCAGCAGCTGAAGCGTCAGGGATTTTCGGTATAACGGGGTGCTGTTTGCCATTAAGCTCTGTGAAAACTGGCGATGATGGGCTGTAGGCCTCTTTGTCGACAAAGTTGAGCGCTTTTCTGGGGCTCTACTCTCGATAGACGTCAGGTCGTTTCCCTATGCCAGTTATCAGCGTGCGCAATTGTGTTGCCTTAGGCTTTGTTGCGCTTTTTTCTTTTTCGTCTCCATCTGCATTCGCCAAGTGGAAGAATCCTGCAGATCGGTATGCAGAGGCTTACAAAGAGTATCTG
Organism: Pseudovibrio sp. POLY-S9; assembly: GCF_001431305.1. Classification (NCBI taxonomy): domain Bacteria; kingdom Pseudomonadati; phylum Pseudomonadota; class Alphaproteobacteria; order Hyphomicrobiales; family Stappiaceae; genus Pseudovibrio; species Pseudovibrio sp. POLY-S9. Next base: position 45,470 of record NZ_LCWX01000238.1, on the reverse strand, counting down.
GGTGCTGCTTGCCCCATTGCTCCGGATAGCATCAAACACTTTGTTTATTTCGCCAGAGACCGTGAAGCGATTGAGGAGCATCCGTTTTTGGAGAGCTCCCGATTTGCAGGCGCGCAGATCATGTATCCGTGGCGTGAGCTTGAAACTTCCGAGGGGACCTATGATTTCTCTCTGATTGAAGCGGATCTGGCGAATCTGGGCTCCAAAGGCAAGAGACTGTTCGTCCAGCTTCAGGATGCTTCGTTTAATCCAGATTATGTTCCTGTTCCTGACTACATTCTTTCTGATGAGTATTCAGGCGGTGCTGTTTATCAGTTTAACGATAACAACGAGCCAGAAGGTTGGGTCGCCAAGCGGTGGAACAGCAAGGTGCAGGAGCGGTTTGCCAAGCTTCTTCAGGCGCTGGGGCAGGCCTTTGACGGGCGGATTGAGGGTATCAATCTGCAAGAGTCTGCCATTGGGGTGTCCGCTGAGGATGATGAGCAGTTCAGTCCGGCCAGATATTCTGAAGCGCTGAAGGGCAATATGTCCGCGATGAAAGCAGCGTTTCCGACATCGGTTACGATGCAGTATGCGAACTTTATGCCGGGTGAGTGGCTTCCCTTCGAAGATGAGGGCTATCTGAACTCAATCTATGAATATGGCGAGAGCATTGGTGTTGGTTTGGGCGCGCCGGATCTTATGGTCAAGCGGCGTGGTCAGCTGAACCATACCATCGCGATGATGCATGAGCGGGCGTACTCCGCGCCTCTCGGGATTGCTATTCAGGATGGCAATTATACGGGGCGGACGGGCACAACTGAAGTGATTGAAAATGATCAGAATATCGTGCCGCTGCTTCATGCTTTTGCGCAGGACTTTATGAAGGTGGACTACATGTTCTGGGTCAATCAAGAACCGTATTTTGAGAACGATGTTCTGAGCTGCTTTGAGTAGTGGCTCGGCGTAGAGCTCGTGTGCCAGATACCTCCGCCGTCATGCCGGACGAGCGGAGCGGAGATCCGGTACCCAGTGCTTTGAGGATAGGCGTTGGCGTGGAGCTCTAGATCCCGCATCAAGTGCGGGAAGACGAAGGAGGGGAGGCGATTGATGCCTTGCCTGTTGCGCCATCGCCGTTATGCCGGATGAACGGAGCGGTGATCTGGTGTTCGGTTCTATGTATCGTCACCCAATCACTACGCAGGCAATTGTAAGGTCGCGATCAACATGGTTACACCGTGAAGGCGCGGCTAGATACTGACACCTTGTTGTTGGATGGGTCAGTTGTATTGGCAAAGCAATAGCCATCTGCCTGATGGACTGGCCCGAATTGCAATCCAAGGTCTCCCGCTGCCTTGCAGAAACTTGGAACATCTTCAACATCAAAAACAAGTTTGACCAAGGACTGACCTTCCTTTTGCCCCTTTGATGCAGCGTGTAAAAGTATAGAGAAACCATCACTTTGCGGGCGAAGTTCTACAATCCGATCCCCGTCTTTCTGGATTTCATCAAAGCCAAAGTAACGGCAATAAAATTTGGCCATTTGAGGCAGTTTTTTGGTATAGATAATTAAACGTCCTAAAGATATCGCCATCCGTGAAGTCCTAAGCAGCCTGACTTTAGATGCCAATTATGCTTGGTCATCTGGTTGCAGGCAAGTGCATAGTTCCCGTGAGTTAGGTCGCGGCGAAGGCCCTCTTGAGTCCGCGAATGCTATTTCATGATGACAGACTGTTATCACGAGTTACACTCTATGATCCTGCCTGAGCTTATCCTGGGGGCAACAGGTGCGGGGTGGTTGCAACTTTTCGTTGACAGGTGGGCGGTTCCATTCCACATTCATATGTGAGGCGTAGAAACCTCCTTTCCACGCGGTAGCCGCACCCGTAACTAGCGGATTTTTTGTGCCTTTTTTCTGAAGGCGCGAACCCTTTGCTATGAGCGGGAGGGCGGTGAATACAATACCCTCTTCGGAGGGGAATAAACCCGCCTGCCGTGGTCAGGTTTCTACCCTCCCGCTCGCCAGTGGGCCGTAGAAAGCCCAGTGTCGTGCGGTTCATTCAACAGCCAACCACGTGAGGGCTTTGATTATGGACGACACTGCATGCGCCTGTGGCGCCACAAATACTCTTCAGAATGAATTTGACGAAATAAACGTTGCTGTTTCTGATCTTCAGAACCTTGCTTATGTGCAGCATATGGTGCTGAGCGAGCGGATGAAGAACAGTTGCGAACGTGACGTTTTATTCACTTTGCACTACGCTTTATGTAACCGCCTAGAGGCACTTGATAAGACCTGCGGAATTTTAACCGATGCGTTGTCCGGCACGTCCTTCCCTAAAGGATTTTCCGGTCACGCGACACGCAGCGTCGCCTCTCCACCACCGGTCAAAACCAATATTGTGTCTCTTGATTAGATCACTGTGAACGGCACTCCAAGGGCTGCCTCAACTACCCTTGCTCAGCCCTTCATGAGTGTCCTGCTGGTCTGCGGCCGGGCGAAGTGTGCCCGCAGGCCAGCGTTTTTGTGTGGCTGTTTTCCAGTGATATGCTTTAGCCACCAAGTTCTTGGCGGAGGATATCTGCAGTTTTCATGGGCATGAACATGCGTAGAGGGTTAGATGGGAGGCTTTGAAACTGAAGTCTCTCATAGATTGCTTTTCTGCTGGCGACCTTCTCCGGGTTTCCGCAGTCGAGTACATCAAGCATGATTACAGCAGCAGCATAGCCAGATTGCGATGCGCGAGAAGCACGGCATAGGGCATCGATCAGAAGGTCTTCTCCAATCTTTTGCCCCCGGTAGCGAATGTCTCTGCCGATCATGGAGATATAAACGGCAGGAATTGAACCATGACGCGGCGCTGTCCGTTTATATTTGCCCGGAAGATCCTGATAATGAACTGCATGGGCATTCATGGCATAGAAACCTGCTGTGTCTCCATTGGAGCTGACCATCACGTATATTGACGTATTGCCCGCATTCCTGAGTTTGTTGGCTGTCTTTTTAAAATAGTTGTCGACCTGTTCAACGCCGCAAGAAAAGTTCGCTCTGTCATGCTTCTCAGGATCGAAAGCTTCAATAAAAAACTGCGGTTCAGCCCCATCCGCAGATGATGACTTTTCCTGAACGCTTACGTCCGTCAACGGCTGGTCACTCGTGTCTTGTAGCGTTTTGCTGCGGTGACGAGTGCTTCATTTGGATCTGATGGTGTTTCCAGAGCAGCAGTGAAGGCAGCATGATCGACGGCTTCGAGGCGGGTGTGCTCATGCGCTTCAATCACGCGTTCTGCTTCTCGCAGGGCAGCGCTCATCGTAAAGGTGGAGTCGTCCACGCCCGACAATGCTGCAGCATGCTGTATAGCCGCCTTGATGGGGGCCTTGGTGCGGAAGTTCATCCGCTCCGTGTTGCGGCCCTTGATCTCTTCGGTTTCATCGTTGAATCCAAGCATCGCGTGCCTCCTTTGGCCTGTGTCGCCTTTGTATTTTTGTACGTCACGTGTGCGTACGAGTCAAGAAAGGCGCACTTTATGGCTGGAGGCTGTGGTTGAGCAAAAACTTATTCCCCTTGCTGTTTCTAGATTTATCTTAGTTTTGTGCCCACGCAATCGGGCAGGAGTGGACCGTCCATTCCGCGGCGTGGGCGGGGTTGGGCTGCCGGCATGAGGTAACGTATCGTGTCGGGAGGTCCGGTGAAGCGCCATACCCTTTTGAGGCCACAGTGGTATAGGGAGTTTGGGGTCGTTCCGGAGGGCGTCCGGTGGTGGCAGGAAACTGCCAATGACAGGGAAACCTGTCAGTGACATGGGAACGTGTCATTGACACGGGGACGTGTCAGTCACGTCTGTCCGAGAGGGAGCCCGCGCGTTCATGATAAAAGGCCCGGGCGAGGCGAGTAGCTGATGCCGAAGAAACTAATTTAACAAGTAGCGCAGGCAACGCCTGCTCGCCTTGCTCCACCCGTTTAACGGGGACCAAAGCTTCACCACTGCATGGATGGCCATGTGGTGCTATTGGTGTTTGTGGGGAGAGGTAGACATCAGGCATAAAAAAACGGACCCGAAGGCCCGTTTTTCAATTCTTGCTAAAGCAGTTCACGTTTAAGCAGATGAACTGCTTTAGCCTTTGTTTGCGCGTATCTTTATCCGAAAACCGGTTTCCACTTTTCGGAGATACGATGTCTGTGAGGCTTATTCGCCGCCGCGGTTATCGCGGAAGCTTTTGCCGCCACCTGGCTTGCCTTCGCCACGA
>NZ_LCWX01000238.1:40637-41137 GCF_001431305.1 Pseudovibrio sp. POLY-S9 | reverse complement strand
CCCACGGCCACGACCTTCGCCACCACGGTAGCCACCGCCGCCGCCGCCTTCACGACGACCACGACCACGGCCTTCACCGCCGCGTCCGCCTTCACCACGGTAACCGCCGCCGCCACCGCCACCGCGGTTGTTGCGATTGCCACCTGGGCGACCACTGCTGCTGCGCTCTGGATTGCCTTCGATACGGGTGATGGTGATTGATTTTTCACCAGTGCCGTTTTCTTTGACAGTTTCCAGGAACTTGTCAGCAAGTTTTGCGTCGAGTTCGAAACGGGCGTCTGCATCAAAGATGCGGATGGAGCCGATGTCTTTTTTGGTGATGTGACCTGCGCGGCAGATCATTGGCAGCAACCAACGCGGTTCTGCGTTGTGTTTGCGACCGACGTTGAGGCGGAACCAAACACCGTTGTCGAAGTCTTTGCGTGGCTTGCGCTCACGCTCACTATCGAAATTGTTGCTTGTTGCCAGCAGTTCTTCTGGTGCAGGCAGACCCTGATGGA
>NZ_LCWX01000238.1:0-40432 GCF_001431305.1 Pseudovibrio sp. POLY-S9 | reverse complement strand
ACGGTCTTTGTTGCGAATTTCATCGGCTGTTGGCGCTGGAGCCCATTCCGCTTTCACTTTTGCAAAGCCGAGAAGGCGTGTTGCTGTGCGACGGCGGGTGTGTGGGACAACCAGAGTACAAACGCCCTTACGGCCTGCACGACCAGTACGGCCAGAACGGTGCAACAGGGTGTCTGCGTTGTTTGGCAGGTCTGCGTGGATCACGAGATCCAGGTTTGGCAAGTCAATGCCGCGTGCAGCAACATCGGTTGCCACACAAACGCGGGCCCGGCCATTACGCATAGCGCCAAGAGCGTGGTTACGCTCAGCCTGGCTCAGCTCACCGGAGAGAGCAACAACTGCGAAGCCACGGTTGCCGAGGCGTGCAGACAGGTGCTTCACCATTTCGCGGGTGCCACAGAAGATGATGGTGTTCTGAGCTTCGTAGAAACGCAGAACGTTGATGATCGCGTTTTCACGGTCGTTTGGTGCGACCTGCATTGCGCGATATTCAATATCAGCGTGCTGTTCGCGGTTGCTTACTGTTGAAATGCGCTGTGCATCACGCTGGAAGCGTTTTGCGAGGCTTTCAATCTGCTGCGGAACAGTTGCGGAGAACAGCAGAGTGCGGCGTTCTTGTGGTGCAGCGCCAAGAATGAATTCGAGGTCTTCACGGAAGCCAAGGTCCAGCATTTCATCTGCTTCGTCCAGTACAACTGTGCGAAGTGAGGAAGTATCAAAGGAACCACGTTCAATATGGTCACGCAGGCGGCCTGGGGTGCCGACTACGATGTGTGCGCCTGCAGAAAGATTGCGGCGTTCACGGCGCATATCCATACCACCAACACAAGTGGTGATACGAGCACCGGCTTCGCCGTAGAGCCATTCCAGTTCTTTAGAAACCTGGATAGCCAGCTCACGGGTTGGCGCAACACACAATGCAAGAGGTTCGTTCGCACGGCCCATACGCTCTTCATCACCCAGCAGTTCCGGCGCAATAGCGATGCCGAATGCAACTGTTTTACCAGAGCCTGTCTGAGCAGAAACCAAAAGGTCTTTGCCTTTCAGTTTTTCATCAAGAACGGCTGTCTGGACCGGGGTTAGAGACGTGTATTCGCGCTTTTCTAGTGCGGTAGAAAGCGCTGGGGCAACCCCTTCAGGTATCGTCATTTAGTATTTCTTTCGAGGAGGGTCATTATCTATAAAGCAAGAGCTTTGTTGCCCTACCCATCGCTTCCGCTCACTCATGAAACCATAACGGAGGACCATGAGGCGGCAAATGGCAAGCGAGCTCTTTTCTTCGTGGGCCTTGTAGTCTGACTTCGTGAAAAGGTCAATGAGATATAAAAAATAGATATGAAAGGTACATGTAAGTTTGCCGTGGTTCGGAGGTCCTAAGCTTCGAGAAAATGGCTAGAATTAAGGGTCCAAGAGACCAGTATCACGGGTGATTGTGATAGATAAATCGCGTGTTTGCCACCTAAGTGCTGTTGAGGAATTGGGTGCTTTGATTTTTGAACTGAACGGTGATTTCAGCTTTACGCTAAGACTATTTGCCTTTTTCGTGGGGCAGAACTAAAGAGGGGCGATTAACACACGGAGGCGAAATGGATCAGCTCTCAAACTTCTTTGGTGCAATGCCCTCATGGGTTGGAGTGGTCCTGCTTGTTGTGTTCATTCTGAGTGGCCGTCTGTTCAGAGACGCCTGGAAGCTTCAAGGCGCCAGATGGAAACTGCGGTGCTGGGTTATCGGGTTGCTTGCCTTGTCGAGCTTTCTGTTACTGGTGTTCGGTGTTTTTGATTTTGGCTGGGCGAGCAGATAACTTTCTGGTTGCAGAAAACTAGTTTTAAGAGCCTTGGTATATGATAGCTCTCAAATGGCAGAGGTCTGCCGCGAGAAACCTATTGGAGCCAAGAGCATGTTTTCGAAGCCATCATTGATCAGACGAGGTATTACAGCCAAGTTGTTTGGCCTGGCTTTTGGGCTCCTGTGCCTCTACCTCATCGCGTTGCTTAACCTGAATGTTTCGTTTGTGGTTCAGTTCGGCCTGATCCTGTGGTGCATTACGCTTGGTGGCCTGGTGGCGTTGATCGGGGTCATCAACTATCTGCCCTTGCTCAAGTCCATCATGCCGAGCTGGTTCTCTGGCGGTTTCATTTGCGGATGGATGAACTTGCTGCTCTGGCTCATTGGCGGGGATAGTCTGACGTCGATCGGGCAGGGGCTGTTTCCGACGCTGGGTAGTCTGTTTCTTGGTATTGGCTTTGTAGCCATTGGTGTCGGCTTCGGGATTGTCGCCGGGTTCTTTGCCAAGCTGATTGGCGGTGAAGGGCCGGACGTTGCGCGAGATTATACCGACAGCAAATAGCAGGCATGCAAAAGGGGCCTTTCGGCCCCTCGAACGTTTTGAAATGAATGGTGGTTAAGCTGCGCTCTGCTCTTCCATCGCTTGCTTGCGCTTACACGGTTGCAGCTTTTCACGAAGCGGGCTGTTTGGGTCAACTTCACGCTTGCAGACGATGCAGTGGTCCGCGCCTTCAATGGCGTTCAATCCGCCGCAGCTGCCAGTGATCGGCTTGTTTCTGAAAACGGCGCCAATAGCCATTCCTGCTACGACCAGGACCAGCACGATAAACGCGATGATGAAAGTTGCCATTTCGATATTCCGTTATTTCTCTGCAGACTGCTCGAATTTTCTGAACGCGCTGGAAGACCGGGTGATAAAGTGGTCACCTTCGCGAACGATGAAGAATGCGGCAATCCCTTCACGCTCTGCCAGAGCCATGCCGCGCTTGTCTCCCATTGCAAGGAGGGCTGTTGCCAGACCATCAGCGCGCATCGCATTGTCAGCAATTACGGTTACTGATGCAAGTTTATGCGTTACCGGACGCCCGGATGCAGCATCAATAATGTGTGAGAAGCGTTTGCCGCCCACTTCCTTGTATATGCGATAATCGCCAGATGTCGCCATGCCTTTGTTGCTCACTCGTACGATTTGCTGAACCGTACGCGTTGCTGAGTCCGGCTTTTCGATGCCGACGACCCATGGCTCGTCTTTTGAGTTTTTGCCTTTGGTGACCAGATCGCCGCCGATTTCGACAAGGTATTCGTCAATGCCGTTTTGCTCCAGAACAGAAGCAACTTTGTCGATGCCAAAGCCTTTTGCGATTGCGGAGAGATTGACTGTGGTATCCGTGTTGACTTTACGCAGTGCCGGAGGATCGGTCTCAAACTCCAGCATGGTGCTCATGCCGACAGACTCAAGAGCGTTGCGGATTTCGCGTGGGCTTGGCTGGGGAGGAGTGTCCTGCTTGGTACCAAAGCCCCACAGCTCAATGAGTGGTGCCAGCGTCACGTCAAAATAACCGGCTGTCAGGTTATGAATGCGCAGCGACTCCTGCATCACGATGCTGAAATCGCGAGAGATTGGCGTCCATTCTGTGCTGGTGGAGCGGTTAAAGCGGCTGATCTCGGAGTTTTTGTCCCAGTTGGACATGGCCTTGTTGACGCCAACCAGAGCCTCGTCAACCTGCTGCTGCAGTTCCTGTTTGGTTACAGAAGACGACCCTTTGATGGCTTTGACGTTGAATGTAGTGCCCATGGTTTTGCCGTGAAGTATGATTTCTTCGCGACTTTTGTCATTGGGTACACATGCTGTGACAAAGATGAGTACGAGAGCTGTAATGAGGAAGCGCATTTAGGCCTCAGAGTTTGTTAATTTCCCCGCGTAATCGGCTTATTCTGGTTTTCTGTCAAGTTAAATAGGGTTTGATACTGCTGTCGCAAAGATCAGCAATAGATGATGGTGAAGAAATTGGTAGGTGGTACTACGTGCATGTGAAAACATAGGGGAAAACTTATTTGAGATAAAATTTTCGCGAAACAGCCTTGTTGCCGTTACGTCAATATCACGAATCCCTATTGAAATTTGCGGTATATCAGGGTATTGGCCCGCATAAATCCGTAGGAATAGCTGACCGCAACGCACTTTAATGGTATGCGGGCGGTTACTCCTAACCGGAGCCATGGATGAGTGACGTTCAGCAATGCTCGGGCTTTGTTGCTGAAATTGCGGTCCGTGGGGGGATTTATCTCGGTTCGACTTGTCAAAGTCAATAATCCGCATGCGCGGCATTTTGTAACTCGCAGAATGACTTAGCATCATTTACCCGTAGATACTCCCGTGAACATCTAGTGGTTTGCCCTATAAGAAGCCTGACAGGGTAAGGGATGAAGATTACAAAAGGATTGGATCTGCCGATCACCGGTGCTCCGAACCAAGAGATCCACAAGGGTCCGAAGGTTCGCCGTGTTGCAGTGAATGGCGGGGATTACAACGGGTTGAAGCCGCGTATGTTGGTTGCTGAAGGCGATCGCGTCGTAAAGGGTCAACCTCTTTTCAATGACAAACGCTCTCCTGAAATCAACTATGTTGCTCCGGGTGCTGGCGTTATTGAAGCAGTCAATCGTGGTGCACGTCGCGTTCTGGAAACCATCGTCATCAAACTGGATGATGGTAACGAAGAACAGATCGCTTTCTCAAAGTTTGAAAACAGTGCTTTGGCAACTCTGGACGCATCTGTCGTTCGTGAGCAACTCGCCAAGTCTGGTCTTTGGACAAGCTTCCGTACCCGCCCATACTCCAAGGTTCCGGTTTTTGAAACGCAGCCGCGTTCCATTTTCGTAACTGCGATGGACACCAACCCGCTTGCTGCGGATGCTGGTGTCATCATCAATGCGAATGCTGGCGCGTTTGAAGCTGGGCTTCAGATTGTCTCTAAACTAACCGATGGCCGCACATTCGTATGCCACAGCCCGAAGGATAACCTTCCGGGTGCAAGCGTTGCCGGTGTGCAGATGGAAAGTTTTGAAGGTAAGCACCCAGCAGGTAATGCGGGTACTCACATTCACTTCCTCGATCCGGTTAATGAAAACAAGACAGTCTGGACCATCGGTTATCAGGATGTCATCGCAATAGGTAACCTGTTCCTGACAGGTGAACTGGATGTTTCCCGTGTTGTTTCTGTTGCAGGTCCGCTGGCTTCCAAGCCGCGCCTCGTAACAACTCGCATTGGTGCGGATCTGAATGATCTGCTGGCTGGTGAAACACTGCCGGGTATTCCAGCTCGTGTCGTTTCCGGGTCCGTCCTTTCCGGCACTATTGCCGCCGACCAGTTTGCCTTCCTTGGCCGTTACCACACTCAGGTGACGCTGATGGAAGAAGACCACAAACAAGACGTTGTTGGTTGGGTTCGCCCATTCATGACGAAGTGGTCCAACCTTAATGTGCATCCTTCCGGGTTCTTCCGCACTAAGCTGCAGTTCCCATTTGGTACAAACAAGAACGGTTCCATCCGCGCAATCGTTCCATTGGGTACTTATGAGAAGGTCATGCCGCTCGACGTTCTTCCAACTCAGCTGCTCCGCTCCCTGATGGTGCTGGACACTGACATGGCGCAAAAACTTGGCGCTTTGGAGTTGGATGAAGAAGATTTGGCGCTATGCACCTTCATCTGCCATTCCAAGAATGAATACGGAGCTGCGCTGCGTGCAAATCTTGATAAAATCGAGAAAGAGGGCTAACCCGTGAGTTTGCGCGATAAGTTTGATCGTATTGCGCCGCTCTTTGAAAAGGGTGGCAAGTACGAGAAGTTTTACGCCGTCTATGAGATGGTGGATACCTTCATCTACACTCCAAAAACAGTGACCAGCGTTGCGCCGCACGCTCGTGACCACGCTGATCTGAAGCGTGTCATGACGTATGTTGTGCTGGCGACGATTCCTGCGATCCTGTTTGGCATGTACAACACTGGCCTGCAGACAAACTCAGCACTGGCCGCAATGGGCATTACTGAGCCTGCTGGCTGGAGAGCGTTTATTCTCTCTCTGCTGGGGATCGGTTTTAACGCTGACAGCATCTTCGCCAACATGGCGCATGGTGCGCTGTACTTCTTGCCGATTTACATCGTAACGCTCGGTGTTGGCGGCATCTTCGAAGTGCTCTTTGCCATTGTGCGTGGGCACGAAGTGAACGAAGGCTTCTTTGTTTCTTCCATGCTCTACACGCTGATCCTTCCAGCTTCTACGCCACTTTGGCAGGTTGGTCTTGGTATCGCGTTTGGTGTGGTGATCGGTAAGGAAGTGTTTGGTGGTACAGGCAAAAACTTCCTGAACCCGGCGCTTGTTGGTCGTGCGTTCCTCTACTTTTCTTATCCGGCAGCTATGTCTGGTGATGCAGTGTGGACGCCAGTTGATGGCTTCTCTGGTGCAACTGCACTGGGTGTTGCTGCGTCTGACGGCATGCAGGGACTGGCAGCAAACGGCATCACATGGATGAGCTCTTTCGTTGGTACCATTCAGGGTTCCTTCGGTGAAACCTCCACGATTGCTATTGCTCTGGGCGGTGTGTTCCTCGTGACCACAGGTATCGCAAACTATCGTCTCATTCTTGGTTGTCTGGCGGGCATGATTGGTTTCAGCCTGTTGCTGAACCTGATTGGCTCCGAGACCAACCCGATGTTTGTAATGCCTTGGTACTGGCACCTTGTCACTGGTGGCTTCATGTTTGGCCTCGTGTTCATGGTGACTGAGCCTGTGACTGCTGCGATGACAAATCCGGGCCGTTACATCTACGCTGCCTTGATTGGCGTGATGTGTATCCTGATCCGTGTTATCAACCCGGCCTTCCCAGAAGGCATGATGTTGGCAATCCTGTTCGGCAATATCTTTTCTCCGCTGATCGACTACTTCGTTGTGAAGGCGAACATCACACGGAGGATGAAGCGCCATGCCTAATGCTGAAAACACAACAGCTCCTACAGGTCTTTGGGCGCGCTTCAACGCGATGCCTCTGGACTCAGCTCCGCGTACGATTACCGTTGCTGTTGTTCTGTGTCTGATCTGTTCGATGATTGTTTCCGGCGCTGCGGTGCTGCTTAAGCCTCAGCAGGAAATCAACAAAACGCTCGATAAGAAGACCAATATCCTCAAGGTTGCTGGTCTTTTCGAGGCTGGTGTCGATGTTGAGAAGGCATTTGGTGCCTTTGAGCCGCGGCTTGTTGATGTTGCAACTGGCAAGTTCTCTGATGCGGCCGACGCTGCGACTTATGACCAGCGCGCTGCTGCAAAAGATCCGGTTCTTTCCGTTGCTTTGGATAATGATCCGGCATCCATCAAACGTCAGGCTAAACTGGCTTCGGTTTATCTGCTGCGTGATGATGCAGGCAAGATTGAGCGTATCATTCTGCCAGTGCACGGCTACGGTCTGTGGTCCACGCTTTATGGTTTTATCGCACTCAACGCTGATGGCAATGAAGTGTATGGCCTGCGTTTTTACTCCCATGGCGAGACCCCGGGTCTTGGTGCGGAAGTAGACAATCCAAAATGGATGGCTCAATGGCCGGGCAAGCTGGTTTATGGCGACAACGGTTCCGTGGACATCGGCGTTGGCAAAGCGGCTCCAGCGGGTATTGATGGCTCCAAACACCACATTGATGCGATTGCAGGTGCAACGCTGACATCCCGTGGTGTCGACAACCTCGTCAAATTCTGGATGGGCGAGCAGGGCTTCAAGACCTTCCTCGACAATCTGAAAAAAGGAGAGGCGTAATGGCTGGCAAAGACTTGTCCATGCTCAAGGACCCGATGGTCGATAACAACCCGATCACGCTTCAGGTTCTTGGCATCTGTTCCGCGCTTGCGGTAACCTCTTCCCTGAAGGTTGCGCTGGTGATGGCGATTGCGGTGACGCTTGTGACAGCGTTCTCCAACTTCTTCATCTCTCTTCTGCGTAACCAGATCCCATCTTCTATCCGCATTATCGTGCAGATGGTGATTATTGCGTCTCTCGTTATTCTGGTTGATCAGGTTCTGAAGGCGTATCTCTACGAGATCTCCAAGACACTCTCCGTGTTTGTTGGTTTGATCATCACCAACTGTATCGTGATGGGCCGCGCGGAAGCGTACGCTATGAAGAACCCACCAATCCCATCCTTCCTTGATGGTATCGGTAACGGTCTGGGCTACTCCCTGATCCTGCTGCTGGTTGGTGTTGTGCGTGAGCTGCTTGGCTCAGGTTCCCTGTTTGGTGTGCAGATCCTTGAGACCGTGAACAACGGTGGCTGGTATGTGCCAAACGGCCTGCTGCTGCTGCCTCCGTCCGCGTTCTTCGTGATCGGTCTGCTGATCTGGGGTTTCCGTACCTGGAAGCCTGCACAGGTTGAGAAGCGCGACTATAAAATCATGGAAACTGAGGGAGCTCACTGATTATGGAAGGGCTTCTTTCCCTCGCCGTTAAGGCGATCTTTATCGAGAACCTCGCGCTCTCCTTCTTCCTTGGAATGTGTACGTTCCTTGCGGTTTCCAAGAAGGTTGAGACTGCGCTGGGTCTGGGTATCTCCGTTGTTGTTGTGCAGGCGCTGACTGTGCCAATCAACAACGTGCTTTACACCACGCTGCTTAATGACAATGCGTTGGCATGGGCTGGGCTTGAAGGCACTGATCTGCGCTTTCTGGGCTTGATCTCCTACATCGGCGTTATCGCTGCTGTGGTGCAGATCCTCGAGATGTTCCTCGATCGCTATGTTCCTGCGCTTTACAACGCGCTGGGTATCTTCCTGCCACTGATCACAGTGAACTGCGCGATTATGGGTGGTTCTTTGTTCATGGTGGAGCGTGACTACAATCTGGGTGAAGCATCCGTTTATGGTGTTTCCTCCGGTATCGGTTGGGCGCTGGCGATTACTGCAATGGCTGGTGTGCGTGAAAAGCTGAAATACTCTGATGTTCCTGATGGACTGCAGGGTCTTGGCATCACCTTCATCACTGCTGGTTTGATGGCTATGGGTTTCATGGCTTTCTCAGGCGTGAAGCTGTAAGGGGACGAGTAGATGCAAGACTTTACCTGGGGCATTACGCTCTTCACTCTGATCGTGCTTGCGCTGGTGATCGTCATTTTGATGGCGCGCAGCAAGTTGGTTGCATCCGGTGATGTTCAGATCAGTATCAATGGTGAGAAGACGCTCTCCGTTCCTGCGGGTGGCAAGCTACTCAATGTTCTGGCAGATCAGAAAATCTTCGTTCCTTCCGCCTGTGGAGGCGGTGGTACCTGTGCCCAGTGCCGCGTGAAAGTGCACGAGGGTGGCGGTTCTATTCTGGCGACTGAAGAAAGCCATATCACCAAGCGTGAAGCACGCTGCGGTGATCGTCTTTCCTGTCAGGTTGCTGTGAAGCAGGACATGAAGATCGAAGTGCCTGAAGAAGTGTTCGGCGTGAAAAAGTGGGAGTGTACTGTTCGCTCCAACGAGAACGTTGCAACCTTCATTAAGTCGCTGGTTCTGGACCTGCCTGAAGGCGAAGACGTGAACTTCCGTGCTGGTGGTTACATTCAGATTGAAGCCCCTGCGCACAAGCTGAAGTACACTGACTTCCATATTGAAGAGCAGTACCGCGGAGACTGGGATAAGTTCAATCTCTGGCAGTATGAGTCCATCGTGGATGAGCCAGTTGAGCGCGCTTACTCCATGGCAAACTACCCGGACGAAAAAGGGATGATCATGCTGAACGTTCGTGTGGCATCGCCGCCTCCGGGCACTCAGGATATTCCTGCCGGTAAGATGTCCTCCTTCATCTTCAACCTGAAGCCGGGTGACAAGGTGACGATTTCCGGTCCGTTTGGTGAGTTCTTTGCTCGCGAAACCGACAAGGAAATGGTGTTCATCGGTGGTGGTGCTGGTATGGCGCCTATGCGCTCGCACATCTTCGATCAGTTGAAGCGTCTTGAGAACCGCGATCGTAAGATCACTTTCTGGTACGGAGCACGCTCCAAGAAAGAGATGTTCTTTGTTGAGGACTTCGACCAGCTGGCGAAAGAATTCCCGAACTTCACATGGCATGTGGCGCTTTCCGATCCTCAGCCAGATGATGACTGGGACGGTTACACCGGGTTCATTCACAACGTGCTCTACAACGAGTACCTGAAGGACCACGCTGCGCCAGAAGACTGCGAGTACTACATGTGTGGTCCTCCAATCATGAACCAATCCGTGATCAACATGCTGGTTGATATGGGCGTGGAGCGTGAAGACATCATGCTGGACGACTTCGGCGGCTAAACGCTGAGAGCACTGCAAGAATTAAGAGACTCGGTGTAGAGAGGCGCCGGGTTTTTTATTGTCCTGAGGGAGATGTGTGAGATAATGCAATCTGTAGTTATATTGATCGGATGTTTTTTGGATACTTTGCAGATTAGTTTATTCAGATACGCAGGCAGGTTTGCTGCGATTTTTGTTTTCGTTAAGGTGCTGTTATTTGTAGTGCTCCTGATTGCACTTCATTTTTTTGAGGCAGAAATTCCCTTAAGCCATGCTGCTTTTGCTATGCCAGTGCTTATAGCTATGCTTTTGGGGCAGGGGCTGTTCAAGAGAGAGGGTGCTCGCTTGATAGGGCCTGAGCTTCATAAACTCACAGCTTTATGTTTTTTGATTGTACTCTCTATTGACGTTCCTCTTGCTTATCTGGCGTTCCCAGAGTTCGAAGGCCTCGCTGGTGTTATGGGAGTTATGATCGGCTTTGGATTATTTTTTTCGTTTTTGGGTTATTGGGCCATTTTCATTGGCTTCAAAATAGGGTTTAGGTTGGCTGAGAAAGAAGCTGCAAGAAAGCTGGTCAGTTGATTTTGCTTGAAACTCTCCTTTCCCTCGAAAGCCAACTTCTTCTGCCCTCAGTTCGTGGAAAGCAGCAGCAACTTGAGTTGTTGCTACATCCTGACTTCATCGAGATTGGTGCGAGTGGTCGGATGTATGATCGGGCGCGGATACTCACTGAGCTTCCGGGTGAGGCGGCGGACTATCCTGTCAGAACAATTGAGAATTTTCGCTTGCGTAAGTTGAATGAGGAACTCGTTCAGGTGTTTTACAGCATTGTCGAGAATGAGACGCAGCGGACTTCCATCTGGAAACTCGAAGGTGGGCAGTGGTCCATGATTTATCATCAAGGCACACGCAGAGCGTCATAGCTAGTCGTTTACCCTCTGAGTTCTCTAAAATCCGACTGTTTGTGTGCGCGTCGATTAAATACTTTGGCTCATAGTATGCAGCTGGTAAATTTTTCCTAGAGTCTGCTCTGTTCAAGAGTTCCTACGCAGCAGGCTCTCAGGCTTTTTAGGCGTTTCCCATGTGAAGCTGAACCAGTCCAGTAGGGATGCGCTGTAGAGGGTTGGGTATGACGCATAACACTGCTTTGCTCATCATCGCGTGCCAGAACGATCATTTTCCAGGTGGCAAGTTTGAATTGCCTAAGCAAATGGAAGCTGCCGGGAATATTGTTGAGCTTTTGAAAGACGCCAGAGAGCACCACGAGTTCGTAATACACATCAAGCATGTCTACAAAGATCCAAAATCGCCTTACATGGCAGAAGGGTCTTTTGGTGCTGAGAACAACAAGATGGTTTGGCCGAAAGCTGATGAGGCGGTCGTAACCAAATACAACTTTAATGCTTTGGAGGGGACGAACCTGCGAGCGTTGCTGACAGACCATAAGATAGATGATCTGGTGATCTGCGGTTCCATGACCCAGTACTGTATTGTTGAAACAGCACGAGCGACCTTAGACCTCGGATATCCGGTTACTGTTGTTTACGATGCCTGCGCGGCGAGCTGTATGGAGTTCCGTGGGCGTGAAGTGTCCGTGGATGATGTGCAGGCCTCAATTATGGCTTCTCTCATCTTTTCCAACGCGGCGGTTGTTTCGACGGATGAGTTTTTGACCCAGCCGCATTAAGTCGCTGAGCTTTGATATCCGAATTTTTGGCGATACTGACCAGGGCTGAGGCCTGTGGTTTTGATGAACACGCGGCGGCAAGTTGTTGGGTCCTCGTAGCCGACTTCCCATGCGATCTCGTTGAAAGACCGTTTGGTCTGCTCCAACTGCTGGCGTGCTTCGGTTATGCGGAGTTGCTGTAAATAGGTGTTTGGTGTGTGCCCTGTGGCGACTTCAAACCGTCTTTGGAAAGTCCGTCCTGTCAGTCCGGCTTTCTCTGCCATTTCGGGTACTGTCAGTTTTTGCTTATAGGTGGTCTGAAGCCAATGTTGGGCTTTTAAAATAGCCTGATCACCGTGTGAGAAGTTGGGATAGAAGCGGCTGTAGTTTTTTTGTTCTCGCCCCGCCGGGTCGATGAGAAATCTGCGGGAGACTTCGAGCATGGTTGTGTGATCGATGAAGTGGTCAATCAGCCTGAGGCCCAGATCGGTCCATGCCATGATGCCGCCTGCGGTGATGATGTCGCCTTCGTCGACGATCATTTTATCAGTATCGAGCTGTACCAAAGGGTATTTCTTCGCAAAATCCTCGGTGATTGCCCAATGGGTTGTGGCGGGCCTGTTGTCAAGAATGCCCGTTTCGGCCAGCAACATCGCGCCGACGCAGATTGAGCAAAGAATTGCACCATGCTCATGCTGGTGTTTGAGCCATTGGATGAGTGCTGGTGAGACGGTCGGGTGATCATCGACCAGACAGGGAGGCAGGATAATCGCCGAGAAAGTAGTGGCTCCGATTGAGCTGATCTGATCTTCGTAAAGCACGGTTGCCTCAATGCTGCTGGCATTGCTTTTGCTGGCAGCGTGGAACATATCGATTAGCCCATAAACCGCTGAGAGTTGTGCGCCGGTGTAGGACAGGATGCCGATTGGATGATGTGTCTCTGATCTGATCATATGGCAATTATAGCATGTTTTATGTCGTATATGCCAATCGAGCTGATGAGAAGTGTTGATTAGGTTTGTTGCTGACAAGAGCAAATCTATGGAGGCACAAATGTCTAAATCCGCACTGGTTATTGTTGACGTTCAGAACGACTATTTTCCCGGTGGCGCCTGGGAGCTGGATGGGCAGGTTGAAGCTGCTCAAAATGTTAAGCGCCTGTTGGAAGACAGCCGCAGCAAGAAAACTCCGATCATTCACATTCAGCACGTGGTTGAAGCAGGTAATGCGCCGTTCTTCAACGCAGGCACTGAAGGTGTTAAAATTCATGATGATGTGTTGCCTCAGGATGGTGAGCCGCTCGTGACCAAGCAGTTTGCAAATAGCTTTCTGGAAACCAACCTGAAAGAATTGCTGGATGAGCAGGGCATTGAGCATCTGGTCGTCGTTGGCTCTATGTCTCACAACTGCATTGATGCGACAGTTCGTGCCGCGGTTGATCTGGGATACACAGCAACCATTATTGGTGATGCTTGTGCGACATTGGATATGGAACACAACGGCGAGACTATTCCTGCGAAATACGTGCATGGCGCGTTCATGGCATCCCTGGCCTTTGCGTATGGTAAAGTTGTCAGCACAGATGAGTATCTGGCTGCATAACTCAGGCTTTGACTGCTTTCAGAAGCCGGCTCCTGAGGCCGGCTTCTGATCAGGGATAGCTCGGGATTTTATAAAATCTGCTTTTTAAAATCCGGCATGCTTAAACGTGTTGGCCTTATTGTTTGCTCAAATAAGACCAATAGGACTGAGGTGTGCTTATGCCTAAAAGGGCCCTGATCATTATCGACTGCCAGAACGATTATTTTCCTGGTGGTAGCTGTCCTTTAGCAGGGCAGGTGGAAGCAGGAAAAAATATTGCCCGTCTTCTTGAGATGGTGCGAGACAACGACGAAAACGTCATCCACCTTCAACACATGTACAAAGATAAAACAGAGCCTTATCTGGTTGAGGGATCGCCAGGGGTGGAGATTAACGAGTGTGCGAGACCCGTGAACGGGGAACCTGTTGTCGTTAAAAACTACATGAATGGCTATAAGGACACCAACCTGCAGCAGATCCTTGTTGAGGCTGGTATTGATGAGATCGTCATGTGTGGTTCTATGAGCCAGAACTGCGTGAATGCGACTGCACGTCAGACCCTTGATCTGGGTTACCCGCTGACCATCATCTACGATGCGTGCGCCACAGAGGATCTTGAGTTCAATGGCGTAACCGTCCCAGCTGATCATGTTCACACTGCTATGATGGCGTCTTTAAGATTTGCGCATAGCAACGTGATTTCTACCGATGAATTCCTGCATTCGTTGAATGGAGCATAATCGACGTTTTGGATGAGCAACCTCCTGAGGGGATATGGCCAAGAAAGCCCTAATCATCATTGATTGTCAGAACGATTTCTTCCCGGGGGGGAAGTGTGAACTCGAGGGCCAGGTCGAATCTGCTGCAAACATTCAGCGTTTGCTTAAGAGCGCTCGCGATAACGATGATTGCATTGTCCATATCCAGCATTTCTTTAAAGATAAGTATGCTCCGTTCCTTGTTGAGGGAACCATCGGGGCAGAGCTGCATGATAGTTGCAGCCCCGCTGAGGGGGAGCATGTGGTGGTCAAGTATTCCGCTAACAGTTACCTGAACACGAACCTTCAGCAGATTTTAGAGGATGTGGGTGTTGAGGAAATCGTGATCTGCGGGGGCATGTCTCATATGTGCATTGATGCGGCGGCGCGTGCGACTGTTGATCTTGGTTATCCTATCACTGTTATCTATGACGCCTGTGCGACCTGTGATCTTGAGTTTGAAGGGGAAATCGTTCCAGCAAAATATGTTCAAGGGGCAATTATGGCAGCGCTTTCGTTCGCCTATGGCAAGGTTATTTCGACTGAGGAATATCTGGGTCACTGAGCAAGTATGCTGTGCGGGCTTTATCAGGTCTGGTGTTTACTCCTAGGTTTTATGAAAAATGCGGGTTTTTCTAGCTGAGTTCCGTCAATCGATATCTATTAGACTATTACGCAGTTGGTCTGTCACGTGAGGTGTTGAGCGTAAGATGACGAGAACGGCGTTGCTGATAATTGACTGTCAGAACGACTTCTTTCCCGGTGGGAAATGTGAGTTGGAAGGGCAGTTCGAGGCTGCGGGGAACATTCAGATGTTGCTGACAAATGCGCGCGTTCAGGATCAAACCATCGTTCACATCCAACATCATTTTAAAGAGAAAGATGCGCCGTTTACGGTTGAAGGCACGATTGGTGCTGAAATCCACGATATGGCGAAACCGTTACCGCATGAACCAATCGTGACGAAGTATACCTCTAACATCTTCCTCAACAATAACCTCAAGCAGATCCTGGATGATGAGAATGTTGAGGAGCTGGTTATCTGTGGTTCGATGAGTAAGGATTGCATTGCAGCCGCAGCGCATGCGACGACAGAACTCGGATATCCGATTACGATTATTTACGATGCCTGCGCGACGCGGGAGCCGGGGTCCTGTGATACGTCTTCTCAGCAAGAGTTTGTGCAAGCAGCAATTATGGCTTCGCTGTCGTTCATTTGCAGCAATATTGTCTCCACAAATGAATATCTGCAGAGGCATTCTCCAGCGTAAGGTTTGAGATCAGCCGCTGATATTGATCTTTCTCAGACCAACCCAGAATGGACCAATGGCAAGCAGCATGAATGATGCGGCCAGCAGGAATGGTGCGCCCGGATAGTAAAGCTCTGCACTGTCTGCTGTGAAGCTGGTGAAGAGCTGTGTCATCATCAAGGTGGAAAGCACAAGTGTGAGCCCGATGATGCTTGTCAACGCCCCTTGCAGACGGCCCTGCTTGTCTTGTGAGACGTGGTGGCTCATCAGGGCGATCATGGCAGGTGGGATCATCGCGCCAAGTGCTGCTGGTGGCAGGAGCAAGATGACTGTGAGTGAGTTTGGCGCAAATGCGAAGCCTAGCAATGCGATTACGGCGAAGAAAAAGCCGTAAAGCACGGTTTTCGCTTCGCCCTTGCGCGGAATAATCCAGCGGATAAGACCACCTTTGACGCTGGAGAAACCAATACCGACGATGGCGAGTGAGAGACCTACCTGAGCTGTGGTCCAGTGGAAGGCTTCAATTGTGTAGTACGGCCAAATTGCCGGATACACAAAGTTTGCCATTTCAAACAGGAAGAGCGCAATAAAGAGCCACACCAGAACAGGGGACTGGGCAATATCCATGGCTGCGCCAACAGGGTTTGCTCTGCGCCAGCGAATAGCCTTTCTCGCCGATTTTGGTAGGGTTTCCGGCATGTAGAACAGGCCGTAAGCGAAGGTCATCGCTATCAGAACTGCGGAGATGTAAAAGGGTACACGAACGCCGAAGAGGGCAAGTGTTCCGCCCATAACCGGACCGATGACAAAGCCAAAACCGATTGCCGCGCCGACCATGCCGAAGCGGGTGGCACGTTTGCCGTTATGCGATATGTCGGAGACTGCTGCATAAGCGGTGGCGTAGGTTGCGCTGGCAACTCCGGCCAAGAGCCTGCCAATGAACAGAACCCAGAGCGAACCTGCGAAGGTCATGATCAGGTAGTCGACTGTCAGGACAGCAAGGGAGATCAAGAGGATTGGGCGTCGACCAAAACGGTCAGATATCGCCCCAACAGCGGGACCGAAGAGGAACTGCATAGCAGCGTAACTTGCTGCGATGTAGCCGCCCCAGAGAGCTGCATCTGCGATGGTGGTTTGGCTGAGTTCTGCGACCAGTGCCGGGGTCACCGGAATGATCAATCCGGCACCAATCGCGTTCAGCAAAACAGTCCCTGCAATGAAGACAAGGGTATGAAAGTCCTGTTTTGACCCGATGGATTGTAGTGCCAGCAGCATTCTTTTCTCGTTTTTCGCTAAATGCTATGTAACAAAGCGATCCAGCAAGTAAAGAAAAAACTCAGCATTTGTGCATATGCCGCAGGTCAAGCCGTCAGGGTGAAGATCTATTTACGCCATGGCGGTGTTTCTTTAGCAAAGAATGCAGAAATTCCGGCCTGTGCTTCAGTGGTTTCCCATCTGTCCGCTAGGGCATTTGCTGTGTAGTCAATCTGATCTTCTGCAGGCATGCGCGCTAAATTCTGACAAAGAGCTTTTGCGTCTGCTACGGCACCCGGTGCGCAATTCAAATAAGCTTCTGCTTCATTCTGCGTTACTGCGTGCAGGTCCTCTGGTGTTGTCACCAATGAGACGAGACCGAGGTGATGGGCTCTTTGCGCACCAAACGGGCGGGCATTCATGAAGACCTGACGGGCATGACCTTCACCCAGGCGACGTACAACATAAGTGCCGATGGTTGCCGGGATCAGGCCGAGGCGGGTTTCAGTCAGAGCGAATTTGGTGTTGTCAGCTGCAACCACCAGATCGCAGACGCTGAGAATGCCAACTCCGCCGCCGTAAGCAGGGCCATGAACACGAGCGATCAGAGGCTTCTTCATACTGTCGAGGCGTTTGAGCATGCCTGCCAGACGATTGGCTTCCTGCATTTTGCCGATGCGGTCTTTCTCTGCCTGCGCCTGCATCCACTTGAGATCGCCGCCAGCACAGAAGGTTTCGCCGTCCGCTGCCAGAATGATTGCACGGGTCTGCTCGCAGTTGTCCAGCTCTTCAGCTGCTGCAACCAGCTCATCCATCATCTCAGCATTCATTGCATTGTGCTTTTCAGCGCGTGCCAGCAAGAGTGTGGTGATGCCGTTGTCTGCTTTTTCGATGCGAAGGTTCTGATAGGTCATGCTGCCGCCGCCTCTTTGATGGAGAGAATAAACTCTTGCGTTTGTTCCAGCTTCTCAATGTCGAGGCCGGTGTCGTAGTCCAGCAATTTTGCCATTTTTGCGACGGCCAGTGTGCTGACGTTGCCTTTGGCTCCTGGTGCATATGGACAACCGCCGAGACCACCGATGGCTGAATCGAACGTGCGCAGGCCCATTTTTATGCTGGACATGATGTTAGCCAGAGCCAGGTCTTTGGTGTCGTGGAAATGGCCCGCGAGTTGCTCAGCTGGAATGACGCTCAGGACTGCATCCAGCATTGCTTCTGTGGTTTCCGGAGTGGCTGCGCCAATGGTATCGCCGAGGGAAACCTCATAACAGCCCATCTGCAGCAGACGTTCTGAGACCATTGCTACGTTTTGGGTTGGTGTCGGGCCATCGTATGGGCACTCAACGATGCAGGAGACGTATCCGCGGACCGGAATGCCGTCAGCTTTTGCAGCTTCCACGATTGGAGTGAAGCGTTCGAAGCTTTCCTCAATCGAGCAGTTGATGTTCTTTTGAGAGAAGCCTTCTGATGCGGACGCGAAGATTGCAACTTCATCCGCGCCGGATGCTTTGGCGCGCTCGTAGCCTTTGATGTTTGGTGTCAGCGCTGTGTAGCGAACGCCGGGTTTGCGCGTGATGCCTGCAAAGACTTCCGCAGCATCTGCCATTTGCGGCACCCATTTGGGTGAGACAAAGCTGGAAGTTTCGATCTTCTCAAACCCGCACTCGGAAAGGAGGTTGATCAGTTCGATCTTGTTTGCTGTCGGGATCAGCGTTTTTTCGTTCTGCAGACCGTCGCGTGGGCCCATCTCAAAAATGTTTAGTTTCTTGCTCATCGCTTATCAAACCTCCTCGTCGATAGCGCGGGCACGAAGTTCTCTGCGGATAACCTTTCCGGTTGTTGTCATTGGCAGGGCTTCGACAAATTCCAGTTCACGTGGATATTCATGCGCAGCTAATCGCTGTTTCACAAAATCAGAAAGTTCTTTGGCCAATTCGTCGGATGGCTCAACACCTTCCTTCAGCACAATGTAGGCTTTGACGATCTCAGTGCGCAGCTTGTCTGGCTTGCCGATGACACCTGCCATGGCAACTGTGTCGTGTTTCAGCAGGCAGTCTTCAATCTCGCCGGGGCCGATGCGGTAGCCGGATGAAGTGATGACATCATCATCGCGGCCAACAAACTGGATCCAGCCGTCTTTATCCATCACGCCTTTGTCGCCGGTGATGAGGAAGTCGCCAGAGAATTTCTTTTTTGTGGCTTCCGGATTGTTCCAGTATTGGAGGAACATGACAGGGTTTGGTGCACGAACGCCGATGTTGCCAAGCTGACCAGCTTCGAGAACGGTGCCTTTGTCGTCTACGATTTGCACATCAAAGCCCGGAACAGCTTTGCCGGTGACGCCGGGACGGGTTTCCATCAGTTCTGCGCAGGTGGAGACAACGAGGTTGCACTCGGTCTGGCCGTAGAATTCGCTGATTGTCAGGCCGAACGTGTCCTGACCCCATTGGATCAGCTCTGCGCCAAGGGCTTCGCCGCCACTGCCGAGAGAGCGGAGAGAATAGTTCCAGCGATCCTTCGGGTTCTCTACCTGCCGCATCATTTTCAGCGCGGTTGGCGGGATGAAGGCGTTGCGGATTTTCAGGTCTTGCATTAGCTGGAAGGCTGCTTCGCCGCTGAACTTCTTGAAACGGCAAGCCACGACAGGAATGCCGTGATGTAGGCTTGGAAGAAGAACGTCAATCAGACCACCGATCCATGCCCAGTCTGCAGGTGTCCAGAAGCGGTCACCTTCTTTCGGGAACATGTTGTGCGGCATCTCTACGCCGGGCAGATGGCCGAGCAGTGTGCGGTGCGCGTGCAGTGCACCTTTAGGCTGGCCGGTGGTGCCGGAGGTGTAGATGATGATGGCGGGGTCTTCGGCTTTGGTCTTCACTGGTGTGAAGTCTTCGCTCTGCCTTGCCATTTCAGCATGGAGTGGGCGGGTGCCGAAGTCTGTGCCTTCGATGTTCAGGATCAGCTCAAGCTCTGGCAGGCTGTCGCGGATCTTTGCCAGCTTCTCAGCACCTGCATTGTTGGTGATGAGAGCTTTCGCACCAGAGTTCTCTAGCCGATATTCCAGTGCTTCTTCGCCAAACAGGGAGAAGAGCGGAATAGAGATGCCACCGAGCTTGTGAATTGCAATATGGGAGAAGGCTGTTTCAGGTGCCTGTGGCAGTAGGATGCCGACGCGATCACCGCGGCTGATGCCTTGAGATAGAAGCAGGTTGGCCAGCTGGTTACTCAGCTTTTTCAAGTCACCAAACGTGTAGGTGGTTGTCGGCCCGTCTTCTTCAGCGAAGATGAGTGCTTCGCGGGCGGCGTCTTTGTCCGCCCACTTGTCACAGATATCTACGCCAATGTTGAAGAACTCCGGGATGTCCCACTGAAACTTTTCTCGGAGCTCCTCGTAAGATTTCGCAGATGGCAACAACGGTTATTCCTCCTCCTCAAGCGTGAGGAGTATAACGCCTTCTTCCACCTGGTCACCCGCAGATGCCATCACTTCAGCCACAGCGCCGTCACGCGGTGCTTTGAGAGAGTGTTCCATCTTCATGGCTTCGGTCACGATCAACGTATCGCCTTCAGAAACCTCGTCACCCGGCTTACAGTTTACAGCACGCACAAGGCCCGGCATTGGCGATGTGATGGCGTTGCCTGAGGCCGCACTGTCATCCTGCTTTGCCAGATGATCCGGCAGATCGAAACGCCATGTGACACCGTCGGAGAACAATGTGAGACTGGTGTCTTCTGCGAAGAAGTCAGCTGAGGTGATTTGACCGGCAAAATCCACGCGCATGTGGTTGTTGTCTACGGAGAGGATCTGCAAATTGAAGGTTTCATCATCAATGGCAATGGTCAGGCTGCCATCATGATGGCGGTTTGCTACAACTTCGGTGACTTCATCGCGCCATGACAGATGCGCAATCTGCTGGGCTGCTGTCCAATGACGCCAACCTGTGAGGCTCACCCACGGATCGTTATGGACCAATGCAGTTTCAGTTGCAAAGCCGAGCTCGATGAGAGCAGCCATTGCGAATGCGTGCTTGGTTGGAGCTGTCGGCTTGGTGAGAGCTTCCAGTTCACGGTCGATAAGGCCTGTGTCCATCTCACCTTTTGCAAAGCCTTCGTGGTTACACAGGCGATGCAGGAAAGTGATGTTGGTGGTGCAGCCAACTGCCTGGCTCTTTTCCAATGCCAGAGACATTTTCGCCAGAGCAGCTTCACGGGTTTCGCCGTGGCAGATCACCTTTGCGATCATTGGATCGTAATATGGGGTGATTGTATCGCCTTTGCGTACGCCGCTGTCGATGCGGGCGAACAATTCCGGCAGTTTCAGCTCGTTCAGAGTTCCGGTTGCTGGCAGGAAGCCTGCTTCAGCATCCTCAGCGTAGATACGCGCTTCGAATGCATGGCCGAAGATGGTGAGCTCGTCCTGCATCAGAGGCAATTCACCACCCGCAGCGACGGAGAGCTGCCAGTTGACCAGATCCTGACCAGTGATGGCTTCTGTGACTGGATGTTCTACCTGAAGGCGCGTGTTCATTTCCATGAACCAGAAACGGTCAGATCGTAGACCTTCTGAGCCATCAACAATGAACTCAACCGTACCAGCGCCTTCATATCCTACAGCCTGAGCTGCTTTGACGGCAGCATCGCCCATAGCGTTGCGCATCTCTTCGGTCATGCCGGGGGCAGGGGCTTCCTCGATCACCTTTTGGTGGCGGCGCTGCAAGGAGCAGTCGCGCTCAAACAAGTGAACCGCGTTGCCATGCCCATCACAGAAGACCTGCACCTCGATGTGGCGTGGTGACAGGATGTACTTCTCGATGAGGACGCGTGGGTCACCAAAGCTGGATTGACCTTCGCGCTGAGCGCCTTCCAGAGCTTCAAGGAAGTCTGCGGGATCATCAACGCGGCGCATGCCTTTGCCGCCGCCGCCTGCGCGGGCTTTGATGAGGACCGGATAGCCGATCTTGTCGGATTCACTTTTCAGGAATTCAGCGTCCTGGTTGCTGCCATGATAACCCGGCACGACTGGAACGCCGGATTCTTCCATGAGTTTTTTGGCAGCATCCTTCAGGCCCATGGCGCGAATTGCATCCGCAGGTGGTCCGATGAAGACAAGGCCAGCTGCTTCGACAGCTTCCACGAACTCCGGGTTTTCCGATAGGAAACCGTAGCCCGGATGGATGGCGTCTGCGCCGCTGGTTTTGGCAGCGTTGAGCAGCTCAGGGATATTGAGGTAGCTCTCTGCCACTGGTGCTGGGCCAAGGCGGTAAGCCTCGTCAGCCATTTGCACGTGACGGGCATCGCGGTCTGCGTCTGAATAGACGGCAACCACTTTGATGCCGAGGGCTTTGGCGGATTTTGCAACACGGCAAGCAATCTCACCACGGTTCGCAATAAGGATTTTCTTGAACATTATGCTGTCTCCCAATGCGAAACAGTGGCGCCGGGAGCACCTGTTACTCTATTTGGTCTAAAAGTGCAGGCTTCTGAATAAGGAATATCACAGGTCGCAGTAATGATTTCTCTGGAATTCTCTAGGAGTAAGTCTCCTTTGCCGACTTCATATACATAAGCCTTGCGTTGGGAAACTGAGAGGAGATCACCTGTTTTGATGAGACCTTCCAAGACTCTGATGAAGAGGATTGATAGCTCGTCTTTCAGACCCAAATCTGGGATATTCTTCTGAAGAATGCTCATAATTGCCTCATCAACAGGCCAAACATCTCTGACTTCTCCGTGCATACCGAGCCCCTTACATGCGGAAGACGCCGAAGGGCGTGTCTTCGATTGGTGCGTTGAGGCTTGCTGCGATGGACAGTGCCAGGACGTCACGGGTTTTGCGCGGGTCGACAATGCCGTCATCCCAGAGGCGTGCGGAGGCGTAGAGCGGGTGCCCCTGCTCTTCAAACTGATCAATGATCGGCTGTTTGAAGGTTGCTTCCTCTTCTGCAGACCAAGTTCCGCCTTTGCGCTCAATGCCGTCACGGCGCACTGTTGCCAGCACACCTGCTGCCTGAGGGCCGCCCATGACGGAGATGCGGGAGCTTGGCCATGTCCAGAGCATGCGCGGTGAGTAAGCACGGCCACACATGCCGTAGTTGCCAGCGCCGAAGGAACCGCCAATGAGCATGGTGATTTTTGGAACTTTTGCGCAGGCTACGGCTGTTACCAGTTTAGCGCCGTCTTTTGCGATGCCGCCTGCCTCATACTTTTGCCCGACCATGAAGCCGGTGATGTTTTGCAGGAAGACCAGCGGGATCTTACGCTGACAGCACAGCTCCACAAAATGGGCGCCTTTCAGCGCAGCTTCTGAGAACAGAATACCGTTGTTGGCGATGATACCGACAGGCATGCCGTGGATGTGAGCGAAACCGGTGACGAGCGTGGTGCCGTAGCGGGCTTTGAACTCATCAAAGCGAGAGCCGTCCACCACACGGGCGATGACTTCGCGCACATCATATGGTGTTTTCAGGTCTGCCGGGACAACGCCGAGGATCTCTTCCGGATCGTAAAGCGGATCTTCCGGCGTTTGCAGCAGGAGCTGGTCTGGCTTGCGACGGTTGAGATTGGACACGGCCTGACGGGCCAGCGCCAACGCATGAGCGTCGTCACGGGCCAAGTGGTCTGCCACACCGGAGAGGCGGGTGTGAACATCCCCACCGCCCAGGTCTTCAGCAGAAACCACTTCGCCCGTGGCGGCTTTCACCAGTGGAGGACCGGCGAGGAAAATGGTGCCTTGCTCTTTCACGATGATGGTCTCATCACACATGGCTGGCACGTAGGCGCCGCCAGCAGTGCAGGAGCCCATGACCACCGCGATTTGCGGAATGCCCTTTGCGGACATGTTGGCTTGATTGTAGAAGATGCGGCCAAAGTGTTCTTTGTCCGGGAACACCTCATCCTGCTGAGGCAGGTTAGCGCCGCCGGAGTCCACCAAGTAAATGCATGTGAGATTGTTCTCCATGGCAATTTCTTGGGCGCGGAGGTGCTTCTTCACCGTCAGCGGATAATAGGTACCGCCTTTTACCGTGGCATCATTGGCAACGATCATACATTCGATGCCGTTGACCCGACCGATGCCGGTGACAATGCCTGCTGAAGGCGAAGCGCCCTCATACATGTTGTGGGCAGCGAATTGACCGACTTCCAGAAACGGAGAGCCGGGATCGATCAAACGGGCAACGCGCTCACGCGGAAGGATTTTTCCACGGGACACGTGCCGTTCGCGAGGACCTTCGCCCCCACCCAACAGAGCTTGCTGGCTTGCGGCGCGGACCTCATCCATTGCGGCGAGGTGCAGGGTGCGGTTGTTCTTATAGCTTTCCGAACCCGTTGCAGCCTGAGACTTGATGACAGCCATTACTTGGTTTCCTGGAAGAGCTCACGACCAATCAGCATGCGGCGGATTTCTGAGGTGCCTGCGCCGATTTCATAGAGTTTTGCATCACGCAGCAGGCGACCGGTTGGGTACTCGTTGATGTAACCATTGCCGCCGAGGGACTGGATTGCTTCCAGTGCCAGTTTGGTTGCGTTTTCTGCAGAATAGAGGATACAGCCAGCGGAATCCTTACGGGTGGTTTCACCGCGGTCACACGCATTTGCGACGGCGTACACGTAGGAACGGGAGGCGTTCATCAGTGTGTACATGTCTGCAAGTTTGCCCTGCATCAGCTGGAACTCGCCGATGGCTTTGCCGAACTGTTTGCGCTCGTGGATGTAAGGCACGACGATGTCCATAGCTGCTGCCATGATGCCGAGTGGGCCACCGGAAAGGACAACGCGCTCGTAGTCCAGGCCGGACATGAGCACGTTTACACCGCGGCCTTCTTCACCAAGGACGTTTTCATATGGGACTTCGCAGTCTTCAAAGACCAGCTCACACGTGTTGGAGCCGCGCATGCCGAGCTTGTCCAGCTTTTGCGCGGTGGAGAAGCCCTTCATACCTTTTTCGATGATGAAAGCTGTCATGCCTTTGGGGCCAGCATCCGGATCAGTCTTTGCGTAGACCACCAGAGTGGAGGCGTCAGGGCCGTTTGTGATCCACATTTTGTTGCCGTTGAGCACGTAGCGATCATTGCGCTTTTCAGCGCGCAACTTCATGGAAACAACATCGGAGCCTGCGCCGGGCTCGGACATGGCCAGAGAGCCGACATGCTCGCCAGAGCAAAGTTTTGGCAGGTACTTTGCTTTTTGCTCAGCAGTACCATGACGGTTGATCTGGTTTACGCAGAGGTTGGAATGTGCACCGTAGGACAGGCCAACAGATGCGGAGGCGCGGGAGATTTCCTCAACCGCAACAACGTGGGCGAGATAGCCCATGCCGGTGCCGCCGTATTCCGGGTCGGCTGTCATGCCAAGCACACCAAGGTCCCCCATCTCTTTCCAGAGATCATTGGGGAACTCGTTGGTCTCGTCGATCTCAGCGGCGCGCGGCGCTAGCTTGTCTTGTGCCCAACGGCGAATGGTTTCGCGCAGAGCGTCAATATCTTCACCAAGACCAAAATTCATTACAGCGTCAAACACGGCGCTTCCTCCTGCTACCGAAGCTCTGCAATCCACGCTCTTTAACGAGCTTCCCAGTGGATCGTAAATTAATTAAACGAACGTTCGTTTGATTAATAGCAGGGGCTCAGCTACTATGCAATAACCCTTAGGGCGCATTTCCTGTTGCGTATTCTTTCCCGAAAACTGCTAGGCATCGCTCGGGCATGCGCTGAAACATTGCGTCTCCTGATTGATTGGAAAAGGTTTAGACCGTGGCACGAACCAAAGGCTCCGTTGGTGCAGATACAAAAACTGCGATTTACGCAGCAGCGAAAAAGCTGATTGAAGCCAAGGGCTTTGAGGCGATGACGCTTCGCCAGCTTGCTGCTGAGGTGGGCGTACAGCCGGGGTCTGTCTATCGCTATGTTGAGAGCAAGGACGAGCTGCTTCAGGCGCTGATGAACCAGCATATGATCAGCCTGATTGAGAACTGGGAGAAGCTGGAGGGCAAGGGCGATGATCCCGTTTCCCGTCTCAAGGCGTTTGTTGCGTTTCACATTCGCTATCATATTGAGCGCCGTGCAGACGTTGTGATTGCGAATCTGGAGTTGCGTTCACTTGGTGAGGACTATCGGGCTGATGTGGTGACCAAGCGCAGCCAGTACGAGGCCAATCTGCGGCGCATTCTGTCCGATGGTGTAAAGGCGGGTGTGTTTCCCTCTGTGGATTTGGAAGTTGCCGCCTTTGCTATCATCGCCATGCTGACCGGCGTTTGCTTCTGGTATCGCCCTGACGGACGCCTTAGTATCGATGAGATTATCGAGGTGCACCAGAAGATGGTGCTGCAAGGCGTTGTGGGCTAAGGGCTATTCTTGTGATTGATCTGGTTAAGCTTTTTGCAGCTCTTGGAGCTGGCTATCTGCTGGGCAGTATCAGCACGGCAGTGCTGGCTGGGAAGATGTACGGCAAGGACATACGGGAGTATCGCAGCAAATCTGCCGGGCTCACCAATGCACTGCGCGTGCATGGCAAACCTGCTGCACTGCTTGTTCTTGTCGGAGATATCCTGAAAGGCGTTGCTGCTTGTCTGGTTGGCCTGTATCTGGGTGTTTATGCAGGTTCAGGTGTGGCGGTAGACAGTGTAAGCATGCTGCTTGCCGGGGCAGGTGCCATTGTTGGGCACAACTGGCCGGTGTTTTTCGGTTTCAGAGGCGGCAAAGGCGTGTTGACTGCAGCTGCCGTGCTTTTCATGCTGGACCCGATTATCGCACTAAGCTGCCTTGGCTCTTTCGTGGTGATTGTTGCCGCGACCCGCTTTGTCTCTCTGGGCTCGATCTGCGCTGCATTGCTGTTCGTTGTGCTTTCTTTTATTCCGGTGTTTGGTCACACGATCTACTTCCAGATTTTCGCGATTGTGATGGCGTTTATGATCGTTGCCAAGCACCGTGCGAATATTGGTAGACTGCTCTCCGGTACTGAGAATAAGCTGCGTTTCTAGCCGTCTTCTTCTTTCTGTAAATTTTGAATGCAGTGTAGAAAGCTAGATGATTTTTTTATTTCTTCGACAGAGTACTTCGGAATGTCATGTTTGATGAAGCAGTCCACCTCGCCCCAAGTCCTAAATGTTACCTCATAGGCGTATATATCAATAAAGCTATTTAGAAGCTCACGACTCTCTGTACTTGAGCTTTTTGTATCAAACAAAAGCTCTCTTAAGTGAAACGCCCGGTAGACATCTTTTCTCTCCTCGGAGATCTTGAATGCCTCGTCTGATAATGCTGCTAGGGCAAAACTTCGTAAAACGTTTAAGTCTTTCATACGCTCAGGTGTATCTACGGGTTTTGCTTTCTTCATAAGGTATACTCTGGAGAAGTAGTAGAATTGGTATCCATCACCTACATTTATATCGAATTGGTTTGATGGAGGTGGCTGGAGACCAAGGCCGAGGATATACAGAAGGCCAAATGCATCGCATGGGTTGTCACTCATCGAGCGGCGTTCTTTTTCTTCGAGATATCTTTCCATGTCCACTTCAAGTAAGGTGCTGAGTTTGATGCACTTATCCTTACTCAATAGGCTCGAAACAGATGCCGCATTGGCTTGGTAGTTTGCAGCAAAAAGTAAAATTATGAATGATGTCAAAAAGATTTTCATTCGAATACCTTGTGCTGAGTTTACTCAATTGGCTCAAGTCGTACTCATCGTAATGGTACTATCCTGTTCTTAATCGGGGAAGCCTTCACAATTGAGGTGTTGGTCATTGCTTTTTCGTGGAGGGGGTCGAGCAGGTTGTCTAGTTCGCTGACGTCTTTTAGGTAGATGCGGGTGACGAAGCAGTCTTCTCCGGTGACCTTGTCGCAGGAGGTGAAGCGGGGCTCGTTGAGGATGAGTTGCTCTACGACGTGCAGATTGCCGGGACTTGGTTGGATGCGGACGATTGCTTCCAGACTATAGCCGAGTGCCTTTGGGTTTATCTCTACCGTAAAGCCTGTGATGATGCCGTCCTGCTCCAGCTTGCGGACACGCTCTGTGGTGCTGGGGGCGGAGAGGCCGATGCGGCTGGCCAGTTCACTGATAGAGATTCTGCCGTCTCGCTCCAGGATCTCAAGGATTTTGCAGGCAGTTTCATCCAGCTGTTTCATCTCTTTAGGTACTTTCGTCTGATCGCTTTATTTTGTGAAGGCAGAAAGTGTAATTTGCCTTTCTTTTTCTATATTTCATAGAGCTGTTGCTGGTTATTTTTTCAGTCCTGACGATTGGAGGTTCTTATGCAGACAGATCTTTTAGCGCTTCAACATATCTCGGCGTTTTCTCATGGAGAGGAAGGTGGCAATCCTGCTGGCGTGCTGGTGGGGGATGTGATGCTTCCTGATGCGCAGATGCAGTCTATTGCGGCTGATCTCGGATATTCCGAGACCGTGTACGCGGTGCCTCTTGCTGATAAAGACGGGTATCGGGTGCGGTATTTTTCGCCAGAAAATGAAGTGCCGTTTTGCGGGCATGCAACGATCGCGCTAGGCGCGGTGCTGGCTCAGCAGCATGGTCGAAAAACGCATCAGCTTGAACTAAACGAAACCGTCATCTCTGTTGAGAGCTGGCTGGAGAATGGGCAGCTACAAGCTGCTTTGCAATCTCCACAGACCAAGAGTGCGGGTTTGGAAGATGAAGTGAAAGCTGAGCTGCTTGGACTGCTTGGTTTGAATGAAAGTGATTTAGACTTTCGCATTCCACCAGCTCGCATTCATGGTGGAGCTGACCATTTGGTGCTCGCTTTGAGTGACAGAGCCAAGCTGGCTGGAATGGCCTATGACCTGGAAGCCATGAAGCATTTCATGCTTACGCTGGGCCTAGTGACGATCATGCTGGTTCATGTTCGCGGGCTGCAAGAGTTTGATGTGCGCAATGCGTTTGCGTCAGCTGGCGTGTTTGAAGACCCGGCCACGGGTGCTGCTGCTGCGGCGTTTTCTGGTTACCTGCGGGATATTGGCTGGGCACATGGTGGTGAAATCCGGATTGTGCAGGGAGAAGATATGGGAGCGAAGTCACTCATTTCGGCAGAAATTCCTGCTGAGGCCGGTAGCTCTATCCGCATTGCTGGCAGTGCACGGCGGATGATCTAACGCGTTCTCTTGGTACCGTGGGACGTCTAGCCCGAGGCAGCCTGCCTTGGGCTTTTTGCTGTGGCGAAGGCTTCCTTAGACGAGTGAGAGGTGGATTTCCGCGTTTAGTGTGTTGGAAACCGTACATATCTCTTTGGCGGCTTTGATCAGGATCTCTGCTTTCTCGCGGTTCTCAAATTCAGGGAGAGCAAATTCCAAGTGGAAGCTGCCAAAGCGGTGAGGCAGCGTGGATGCTTTTTCAGCCTTTACGGTGATGTAGACATTTCCGAGTGAGACCTTCTGTTGCCTGGCTACCATCTCCAAAGAGATTGCCATGCACGACCCAAGGGCAGACATGATCAGGTCTGAGGGGGCAGAGAACTCATCGGAGTCTCCGTAGCCTGCGGAGTATTGATGACCGAACTCATTGGTCACCCAGAACTGTCCACACTCATGCGACGCGACCGTCAGCGGGCCATAGGACTTGGGTTTCATTTTTATCGACATACTAACGTCTCAAGAGTTCTCGGAGTTTGCAGTTGGTCTGGCATATATACGAGTAACTCGCGGCTTACGTAAATATGCAGCATGGGTGAAAAATACAGCAGCGTTCACTCGTTGGTTATTGGGCTTGCTCTACAGGAATATGTTGTAAACACAATGTGGCTGGGTGTGAGGCACATGCTGCTACAGTATGGATGTGTTCAATTGGCGGAATTGATTGGCGAGTTTGGCAGGTAAAATGATGGCAACGAATGAGACTGAAAACCTGCTTGCGCTGCTGGTTGAAGATGACCTGGATTTGGCTGGAACGATTGCTGATGTGTTGAAAATCCACGGTATCAGTTGCGATCACGCTTACAATGGTGAGGCGGGTCTCGAGTTTGCGCGGCAGGGATATTTTGACGTTATCATTCTTGATCTGACATTGCCTAAGATGGATGGTCTTACAGTTTGTGAAACGCTGCGCCGGGAAGGTATTGACCGCCCAGTTCTGATGCTGACTGCGCGTGATGAACTTTCTGACAAGTTGGCTGGATTTGAAGCCGGGACGGATGACTATCTGGTCAAACCCTTTGCGTTTGAGGAACTGGTTGTGAGACTGCGGGCGCTTTCCGGACGGCGGAGCGCGAAGGCGAAGCTGTTTGAGGTTGCTGATCTGCAGGTGGATTTTGCCCGAAATATTGCAAAGCGTGGCGATCGTGTTTTGCGCCTTTCTCCGACGGCCTGGAAGATACTGGGTATTTTGAGCAAACATAGCCCAGCCTCGGTGAGCCGAGAGCAATTGGAGCGTGGATTGTGGGGGGATGAGCCACCAGAGAGCAACAGCCTTAATGTGCATTTGTACAAACTTCGTCAGCAAATCCAACGCCCTGTCGAATCTGAAATTATCTGCCGAGATGCAAACGGGGGCTATAGCCTGAGGGAGAAAGTGGATGGTGAGTAAGAAAGCAGCCAGAGTGCGCGGACGCAGCATTTTTCGTGAACTTGGTATCGCTTTCTTTCTGGGCGTTATTCTGCTGTTGCTGGTCTACACGTTTTTACTGCCAATCTTCTTTGTAGCTGGCTCAGATGAGAGCATCATCTACCTACTTGAGGATCTGGGCGAAAGTTACGAGGAGGCCGTAAAGGCAAATCCTGATGCTCCGCTGCCTGAGACCTACCTTATTCAGAGTGCCTTTTCGCTTGAAGCGTTGCCTGCTGAAATGTCTCGTCGTTTCAAAGAGGAGCCATTGGAGCCGCTGGAACTGTATTACGATGATGAAGATCGAGGTTGTGATGCTGAGGGAAACTGCAAGGAGACCTATTATCTCTATCTGTACATCTATCCGCTGGAAGATGGCCGCAACCTTTACACCACGCTTGAGAGTACAGAAGAATATCTGGAGGGCTCCGAAGAGGATCAGGTGGTCCTTCTTGCCTTTGCAATTGTAGGGGTCGTCAACCTACTCGCCACCTTTGTGAGTGCGCGCATTTTATCTAAGCGGTTGATCCGGCCGATCCAGAATCTGGAAAACTGGGCGCAGTCATTGAATGCTGAGAATGTGGGTGAGACACCGCCCAACTTCAGGTTCCGCGAATTGAATAATCTCGCTGTGAAGCTCACATACACTGTTTCCCGTATTTCTGAGTTTGTTGAACGTGAACAGACATTCCTGCGTTATGCGAGCCATGAGTTGCGGACGCCGATTACGGTGATTGCCGGCAATATTGCGCTGCTGAAGAGCCAGGAAAGTGGTTCTGAGGATACTGTGCCCGTGGAGCGTATTCAGCGGGCTAATTTGAACATGCGCATCATTGTAGAGACTTTGCTTTGGCTGGGCAGGGAAAGCTCTGCACCGCCGCGAGTTGAGAAGCTCGTGCCAGCAAAGCTAATTGTAGGGTGCATTGAAGAACTGTCTTATCTGAAGGGCAATAAGCCACTCACGGAAGTGCTGGATTTGAGTGAGGATGAGGCGGAGCTGCCTAAAGCACCTTTGCTGATCTTGTTTGGCAATCTGATCCGTAACGCGTTTCAACATGCCCAAAAGGGTGAGATCAAAATTAGTTATCAAAATGGGGTCTTTGAGATTGAAAACCCCGTTTCAGCTGGCACCAAAGCGGATGCTACCTCGGTTTATGAGGAAAGCTTTGGCTTCGGCCTTTCACTTTGCGAACGCATAGCACGACGGATGGGCTGGGATTTTACTCTTGAAGAACAACAGGATGCCATCATCACGCGTCTGGTTTTGAGACCCACTGATACTGGTAGAGAGTAGTTTCAATTATTTGTATTTGTCATGAATAACTGAGATTTCCCATTATATTACAAGGGTATTTCTAGTCTGAATCTTCCATTTATGGCGATTCAAAGAAAATATTCTTCAATTTTATTGATATCTGAAAATTTTACTATTTAATTTACGTTGAGACAGAAGCGATTTTTGTCCGATTCGGGTGGGGTGATGCAAAGCATACACGATGAAATGGTCCAGCGGCTTTATGCCAATATCGCTCTTGGTGAAGATATTGGGCAGGCTTTTGAGCCTGTGGCATCTTCTTTTCGTGAAACCATGCTCTGTTACAAGATTGTCTCACTCAATTCACTTGAATATCAGCATATGGCTTTCCTCAATACAAAAGAGGATATGGAAGCAAAAATGCTTGCTGCAGGCCAGAGCAATCCATTGCCCCGATTTGCTAAATTTGCTCCATTGAATGCCTTAATTCATACCGAGGACTTCATCAGCCAAGATGAAATCCGGGATACCGAATTTTTTGATCTGGTCTTTAGCGATTATGGAGTGTTTGATCGCTTACGGGGCTTTATGATCCACCGTCAGGGGGTGGATGCGGCCATGGTTTCTGTAGCGGTGCAATCTGATTTTGATGGTCCTGATGCAATGCAGCTTGATAAAACTCTTGAAACTGTCAGACCTCATTTTCAAAGTGCGTTTTCGGTTGCGTTGCATCTTGAGCAAAGACGTGGTTTGACTGACGCCTACTCCTTCTGGCTGGATCGTATTCCAAGTGCGGCGTTTATTTTGGACCAAGGGCATCACGTTGCTTTTGCCAACAAGCAGGCAGAGGTATTTTTCAGTTCCAGCCAGAGTTTCTTTATTGACCGTCATGGGGAGGTTTCCTCACGCCATAATGAGCATCGAAAGCTGTTTGAGGATGCGATTTTACGGTGTCGGACTTCTGGTAAGCCTCTGGGGCCACTGGTCCTGAATGGTGAGGCGGCGCCCAATCCGTTCTTTGTTGTGATGCCTATTAATGTGCTCTCAGAGACGCCTGCTTATCTGGCTCCCTTTGTACGCGGGCCGCAGCCACTCCTTTGCATGATAATGGATCCGGGTGACCAACCCTTGGCGGAGTTGGACAATCTTCAACGTTATTTTGGGGTTTCCAAACGTGAGGCTGAGTTGCTCCAGTATCTGGTTCGTGGGGCATCTGTGGGTGAGACCTCTCACGCTCTGGAGATCAGCTACAACACTGCACGCAATCATATGGCGCGAATTGCCGACAAGGTTTCTGTAAATTCTCAAAGTGAGTTGGTTCGACTTGCAAGTGACCTGGCTGCAAGGGTGCCGCGACAGAACGTGAGATGACAGTTCCTGAGGATTTGAATGGTGTTCAGATGTAGTGTTTCCTGAACTGTGTCTTGTTGTTGACTTGTCTATGCGGGAGACAGCTGACAAAATGCATATCAGCTACAATACTGCGCGCAATCATATGGCACGAATAACGGAGAAGTCTGGCTTTGGGTCTCAAAGTGAGCTTGTTCGCATTGCCAGTGATCTTGCTGCGCGAGTTCCATCCTCGTTGTCTTAGCAATAAAGGTTCTTGCATTGCATAGACGTATTTATGTCTTCGGAGCTTCATGCGCAGGTTCGACCACGCTTGGCCATCGACTTGCTCATGCTCTGTCAGTTCCTCATGTGGATTCTGATGATTACTTTTGGGAGCAAACAGAACCACCCTTCGCAGTAAAACGGCCTCAAGAAGAGCGGGTTGCGCTCATGAAACCAGCGATGGGCGAAGGTGGTTGGATTTTGAGTGGAGCTTGTGAGGGCTGGGCGAAGGAGCTTGTCTCTCAGAGCTCGCTTATTGTTTTCATCAGTGTGCCGCAGGACGAGCGCTTGCAGCGATTGAAAAAACGAGAAATGGAACGTTTTGGGGATCGCATTCTTGAAGGTGGTGACATGTTTGAGACGCACGAGGCTTTCTTTCAGTGGGCATCGCAGTATGAGCAACCCGATTTTTCTGGCAGGAGCCAGCATAGGCATGAGGCCTGGCTGAAAGAATGCCAGATGCCTGTATTGCGTCTTGATGGAAGATTAGAGCGTGATGATTTGGTTGCAAAAGTACTGCAAACATCTGCATGAGCATTGCATAATCAATAGTTTATGGGATTTTGTAGATAAAAATAGATTTTATATTCTAAAATGTCACCGCGATTATTTAAGGGAATGTAGATTTACGTAAAGGATAGGTGTGAAATTATCGAGTAGATCTACTTGTGTGTTCAATATGAATATTACATGTGTTTGATTGTGCTTTGTCGATTTTCTAGTTTATATAATTTGATTTAAATTTTTGGAGAATTGCGATGAAATACATTTGTGTCTTCCTGTTTGTGGTGTTCTCATTCAGTGCAAATGCTGAGTTGATCAGGTCTCAGGTTGCGGCAAACCGTACTGCAAAACTTAACGTTTATAGCTATTACGTTCCTGAAACATGCAGCTCTGCGACCTTACCAAAAGTCTCTTTTGTTAAGAAACCGGAACATGGTGTCGTTCGTTTTGTGCAGTCCCGATCTGCACTGACAAAGACAGCTGGCAAATGTGCGGGTAAACAGACGAACGATCTGATTATGTACTATTCGCCGGATAAAGACTTTCAGGGCACAGATAAGGTCGTGACCAAATTTCGGATGTATTCGGCAGGACGTGTCATATCTGGCGGGAACACATATGAGATTGAAATTAAGTAGCAGTCTGTCTTGCCGTCGCATGAGCAACCGTTCGGTTCATCATTAACCGAGCGGTTTTTTATGGGTTCAAGCTGTCGTTATGACGGCGTACGGGGATGAATTTCATTGAGGCTGATTTGTCTGTCTGAAGGGTTTAAGGCTGCTGGCAGTATCTCCTCATATTCTGGGTGTTTTGAGTGAAAAACTCAATTGTGATCATCTTGATGGCAATTATATTGTCGTCTGGTTGCGCGTTTTCTTTCAGGTCGTCGTGATGAAGGTGCTTAATGTTGACATGAGCTCAGCAATGCCTAAGAGTTAATTGATGAATTTTCGTAGTGGTTTGGTCGGGGAGGACTGAGCTACTGCAAGAACTAAAAAGCCGGGACATAATAGTAACGCCAAACTAGCCGGCCGGGGGAGAGTAATATGCGTCTGTTTTCCTACAAAAACAGAAAGGTTCATCTTGGGCCATATCCTTCTGAACGATTGAAGCGAACGCATGAGGCAGTTGATCTGAGGCGTGTGCCCGAGGTGATGCCAATGGTTTTCTCACAGGTCGATAATCCAGAGATCCTGAGCAACTCGATGGCATCCTTCAGCGCGATCATGGATGCGATCCGCGATGGAGCACACAACGCCAAGCTCTCTGAGATCCCGGATGATCCTCAGGAAAGAGCCAATCACCTCAAAGCTGCTGGCTACTTCTTCGATGCCACGATGATGGGTACTTGTGATCTGGTTTCTGATCATTTTCTTGAGCGGTCGCTGCGCAATCCTGATCTGGATAAGCTCGCAAAAGATCTTCAGACCTTTCAGCCCAAAACTCTGGCAGCTGGCATTGACGTGACCATGGCTGATGTCCGTGACAGTGCCGCATCTACCCCCGGACCTGTGACACATCATGGCTCTGCGCTGGTGGTGCTGATGGAGCATCCGCGTGAGCCGAGAGCTGATGAGCCAGGTGGCGACTGGATTGTGGGTACTTGTGAACAGCGTTCTGCTATTCGTGCGGCTGAAGTGGCTGTGGTTTTGGCCAACTACCTGCGCCTGTTGGGTGTTGAGGCGCGTGCGCATACCACGAGCAGTGCTGATGTGGATCTGAACCGGCTGGCGGTTTCTGCCGGATTGGTGGAGGTGCTTGAGAAAGACGGCGAAACAGTCGTTTCCAATCCATATGTTGGCCGCGAGTTTACACTGGCAGCTGTGACGACCACGCTTGAACTGACACCTGATCTGCCACTTGCACCACGGAAACTAGCGGATATCTGGAGTTCTCACGGCCCTGCATGGCAGCTAGGCATGGGGACATTCAAGAATGCCTTTAATCGCAAACCGTTTGAGAACCGTGATTACCACATGGGGGCGTTTCCGTTTGAGAAGATCAAGCGGGTTGATGAGACAACGACCTTTATCGATGAGCCGCGCGTGCCGCGTGTCCCTAAACGGACGGACATGTTTGCGCGTGCTCTTTTTGGTGACATGGGCAAGCCCCTTCAGGAAGCTGCTAAAAATGGGGGGTATCTCGCCAAAAACCCGATGGGTTACTGCGCCCGCCGTGCGCTTGCCGCGCTGATCTTGCTGCAAGATGGTGAGACCGCCGCTGAAGTTTCGCCGAGTGCGGTAGACCCGGATAAAAACGCGGCCAACGTAAAGTCGGCACTCTATTTCCTTGGTGCTGATGCAGTTGGCCTATCCCGCTGCCCAGATCACGCCTACTATTCTCACGATGCACGCGGTGAGCCAATTACGCCTTACCATAAAAACGCGATCTCCATTCTGGTGGATCAAGGGCATGAGACGATGGAGGGCGCAAGCGGGGATGATTGGATCTCCGGCGCACAGTCGATGCGAGCGTATCTGCGAACCTCCATTATTGGCGGTATCGTTGCCGAACAAATCCGCCGCCTGGGGTATCCGGCCCGCTGTCACTCTGTCGTTGATGGTGAAGTTCTTCAGCCACCGCTGTTACTGCTTTCTGGTCTTGGGGAAGTGAGCCGTATTGGCGAGGTTATTTTGAACCCTTACCTTGGCCCGCGCTTAAAGTCCGGTGTGGTGACGACGGATATGCCGTTCACCTACGACAAGCCAATTGATTTTGGCTTGCAACGCTTTTGCGAAAGCTGCAATAAATGTGCGCGTGAGTGTCCATCTGGAGCGATCACAGCTGGGCCGAAACGTATGTTCAATGGCTACGAGATCTGGAAGTCAGACTCTGAGAAATGCGCGCGTTACCGTGTGTCCCAGCCAGCGGGATCCTTGTGTGGTCGCTGCATGAAAACTTGTCCGTGGAATCTTGAAGGATTGTTCAGCGAAGCTCCGTTCCGCTGGACAGCAATGAAGATGCCATCTTCTGCCAAAGTTCTTGCCAAGCTGGATGACAAGCTTGGCAACGGATCCATAAACCCTGTCAAAAAGTGGTGGTGGGATCTGGTTGCGAGCGGTGATGGTAATTATGTGATCGCTGAAGAGACCAATGCGCGCGAGTTGCAGCTCGACCTTGATCTTAAATATGAAGATCAGACGCTGGCGGTGTATCCAGCCAATCTTGCCCCGCATCCATGGCCATTTCCGTTCATGATGGACCGGGAAGCAGGGATCAAGGCCTATCAGGGTATGATTTCAGCTGAGGAATACAAAGCCCGCCTTGCTGCTGGGTCGAATGACCTGGCTCCTGTTTATGAAGTCAGTGCAAGTTCGTCACCGGTCTTAGCAGTTCGCCTGTCTAAGGTGGATGTGGAAGCGGAAGGTGTATCCCGCTACGAGTTCATGTTGGATGATGGCTCGCCGTTGCCTGTGTTTGAAGCTGGAGCGCATATCGATGTTGTTGTGGCTCCTGAGTTTTTGCGCCAGTACTCACTGGCGGGCAATCCGGCAGACAACAGTAAATATGTGATTGGTGTTTTGGAAGAAAAAGAGGGGCGCGGCGGTTCCGCGCTCATGCACCGGATCTTCGATGAAGGACGCCGAGTTTTCATTTCCAAGCCGATCAATCATTTTCCGCTGCATGAAGATGCAAAGAAAACACTGCTCTTTGGCGGTGGAATTGGCGTAACACCAATGATTGCAATGGCGCATCGTTTGCATGTGCTTGGGAAGCCTTTTGAGTTGCACTACTGTTTCCGTCATCGCCACAAGGCTGGGTTCATCGATGAAATTCAGCGAGCACCTTGGGCGGATAAGGCGTTCATTCATTGTTCCAGTGAAGGAACGCGGGCAGATCTGAGTACAATTCTGGCTGACTTTGAAGACGGCTATCATGTTTACACGTGTGGTCCGGATGTCTTTATGGACGGAGTGCTGGAGACTGCTGCTGCTCAAGGCTGGTCTGAGGAGAGCTTGCATAAAGAGTATTTCTCGGTTCCGGATCAGGGTGATTATGTCAACACAAGCTTCTTTGTAAAACTGGCGTCAACGGGTGAGCGTATTGAGATCCCGGAGGACAAAAGCGCAGCTGATGTCTTGAATGAGAAGGGAATTTCCGTGCCAACCAAATGCTCGGATGGCATTTGCGGGGTCTGTACGGCCAAATATCAAGGTGCCGAAGTAGAGCATCGTGACTTTGTGCTGAGTGGGAAAGAAAAAGAAAACACTCTGGTTCTGTGCTGTTCCCGAGCGAAGAATGAGGGCGCCGAGCTTCGACTTGAGCTCTAGACGAATTTTTCATGATGTGGTTTTGACGTTTTGAGGCGGGAGCTGTTGTTTCCGCCTCTTATAATTTTCTAGTGCTCTCCTGTAGCTAACTTAGAATGCGCGCTGTTTTTCGAGATTTCTGAATTGGCGAGAGCATATATTCATCCAGATCGGTGGATTACTCCCGTATTGCTGTTGGGCCGTAATGCTCAACCGTACTTAGAGCAACTTTAAGGGCTGAAAATTCCAGAGGTTGATTGGGCTGCTGGATTCTCCCATTGGCCAATTCCCTCAAATATAACGGTGTTATATTTTTATTGAGTCGTTATTGAAGGGAACTATGACTAAGGTACTTTATGAAAAAGATGGCCGTATCGCACGCATCACACTGAACAGGCCTGAGGTGATGAATGCTATTGATATGGATATTCCGCAAGAGCTGGCGGCTTGTGTGGCACGGGCGAACTCAGATGACGGTGTTCATGTCATTGTGCTTGGCGGTAATGGGCCTGCGTTTTGTGCGGGATATGACCTGACGGCTTATGCTGAAACGGAGGGAAGTAATCCGGGTGTTCAGGAAATGCCCTGGGACCCTATGAAGGATTATGCCTTCATGAAACAAAACACAGATCTATTTATGTCGTTGTGGCGCAGTTATCGGCCTGTCATTGCAAAAGTGCACGGCCACGCCGTTGCTGGTGGTTCCGACATTGCATTGTGTTCTGACATGATTGTTATGGCAGAGGATGCGCATATTGGTTACATGCCGGTCCGAGTGTGGGGATGTCCTACAACTGCAATGTGGGTTTATCGGCTTGGCCCGGAACGTGCAAAACGCATGCTGTTGACTGGCGACAAAATTGATGGTCGAGAGGCAGAGCGAATTGGTCTGATCCATAAAGCTGTGCCTTTAGATCAAATTGATAAGGAAGTTGAAAAGCTTGCTGAGCGGATGGCTGGTATTCCGGTAAATCAGCTGATGATGCAAAAACTCATGATCAACCAGGCGATTGAGTCCATGGGGCTTTACCAGACGCAAATGATAGCGACGCTCTTTGATGGTATTACGCGCCATAGCCCTGAAGGTATGAATTTTAAACAGCGGGCGGAAGACGTGTCTTGGAAACAGGCTGTTCGCGAGCGTGATCAGGGCACATTTGATTGGACCGCTAATCGCCCGATTAATGCGCCTCTTTAATGTGAGAAACGATGCCTGATTTACATGATCAAGAAAGCACCAAGGTTGATGCCCGCCAAATGCGGGCAGATCACCTGAGAGGGGCACGCCGGTCGCTCATTGTGAATGCTGCACGTGATGTTTTCACAAAAGAAGGTCTCGATGGGGCTTCGATGCGC
The DNA here is from genome assembly GCF_001431305.1 of Pseudovibrio sp. POLY-S9. NCBI lineage: Bacteria > Pseudomonadati > Pseudomonadota > Alphaproteobacteria > Hyphomicrobiales > Stappiaceae > Pseudovibrio > Pseudovibrio sp. POLY-S9. Next base: position 1,334 of record NZ_LCWX01000238.1, on the reverse strand, counting down.
TCCATTGCCAGAACTGCCGGATGTACAACCGGTGCAATCTACCCCTACTTTCATGGCAAAGAAGAGCTTTACTGTGCTGTTTTACAAGAAGCGCTAGAGCAGCTGCATATCAACGTTACTGAGGCCATTGAAACCTGCTTATCTATAGAAGAGAAGGCTCAGGCTGGTGTACTTGCATTCTTTGATTTCTATAATGGACGCCCAGATGATCTTGCTTTGGGTTTGTATGTGTTCAGTGGATTGAAGCGAGTTGGATTGGGACGTGAGCTTGATGGTGTTCTTAACGTGCAAGTTAGTAGGGTGATTGGCTTGATTGAGAGCTGCGCTCGTGCTGGAGGAAGATCTCCGGAATGGACGGCTGGTGCGATTGCATATTGCATGGGGTTGTTAGTGATGGGGCATACTGGCCGGTTGTCTCACTGGGACTATGACGGGCGCTACCTGTTGGAGCAGTTTTTACGTCGGTGATCGGCCTTTGCCTCCTTTCTAGGTGAAAGCCGGATGGTGCATTCTAGCTTTGCGCAATGTAAATTAGCCTACAGCAGAGCGCGATCTACTTAATAAGTTCATTGTTCGATTATCAAAGAACTCGGATTTTACCGATAGTCGGGTTGTCTGTGTTGGTTTTGATAGTGCATCTTGTTTTGATCTCGGTCTATTCCTGTAATGTTCTCCTTGAGTCTTTGTTGGCGGCGATTTGGTTGCCGGGATTGGGTTGATATTTGGAATTGGTTTGATTTGAAGGCTTGAGGTGGTTTGAGTTTGGCCGTTTGCTTCGGGTGCTAATGTCGTTTGTGCTTGTCGCATGTTGGACAGGAGTATTTGCGGTGAAGTGCAGGGCTGATGCGAACGCGCTTTTGTCGTGGTGCGTGCAGTATCGGGCTAAAACGGAATCTTCTTGTTCTGATGGGTGCGGTGCCGGGTTGAGTTGAGCGTTTTCTTGGGTCTGGGTGTACTGAGTTCGGGGATATGTTTTTCTGGAGCGGGAATAGATGTTGGCAGATGGGGAATAAGTCTGCTGCTGAACCTTGCTCCTGGTTGCTTCTTTGGACTGTCTTGGTGTGAGGTCTTTTGTGGCCTTGCACCGCCGTTTGACCTGCTGGCTTTACATAGCAACGTAACATTGCGGGTTTGAACGCAAAAAAACGCAAAGCCTCTCAAATCTGGCGTTGTGGTGTTTTTAGGCTGCTGAAGGTGGTTTTTGTTGTTGCGCTTTGTGTGTTGGTTTGGCTTTTGGGCTCACGGCTCACGGCTCACGGCTCACGGCTCACGGCTCACGGCTCACGGCTCACGGCTCACGGCTCACGGCTCACGGCTCACGGCTCACGGCTCAC
>NZ_LCWX01000237.1:411278-413530 GCF_001431305.1 Pseudovibrio sp. POLY-S9 | reverse complement strand
CCATCGGGGAAATCTGCGACCTCTACAATCCGACAGAATGCTGGAACTACTTCAAAGCCGCAGGATGCATCTCAAATTAATCTCGAAACGCTTTAGCTGATGGCATGGGGAACTATTCGGCGACATTAATGTCAGCCGCCGGAGTTCTCGAATCGGCAAGTTAATGCTGCAAAAGTCGAAAAGGCTCTCTTAGTCTTCAGTGTGCTTTGTACAGCTGAGAGCCTGAAATTGAGAACAACCTAGTCCTTGTCAAAAGCATGTGCCAAGGCAATGAAGCCGGCCACATCGATCTCTTCTGCGCGGGCAGTTGGCTTGAGGCCGGCAGCTTCGATACGATCCTCCGCATCTGGCTTAAGGCCTTTTAAGCTTGCTCTGAGCATTTTACGGCGCTGACCAAAGGCATGAGCGGTTACTCGTTCCAACGCCTTCAAAGGGCACTCCAGAGGCCTCTCGCGCGGGTGTAGTTGCACAACAGCGGACGTCACCTTTGGTGGAGGGGTGAAAGCCTTTGGGTTCAGATCAAAAAGTATATCCGTATGACACCGCCAGTTTGCCAAAACACCGAGGCGGCCATAGGCTTTATTGCCTGTTTCAGCAACAATGCGCTGCCCGACTTCTTTCTGGAACATCAATGTCAGAGAATCCCAAAACGGAGGCCACTCATCAGTTGTCAGCCACCCAAGCAGCAGTTGAGTACCCACATTGTAAGGCAGGTTAGCGATAATCTTGATCGGGCCGTCAGCAAGCTCAGCAGGATTGTACTTGAGGGCATCACCCTCAATCACTTCCAGCTTGCCATTGTAGCGCTCTGAAATCTGAGAAAGAACAGGCAGGCATCGCGTGTCTTTCTCAATCGCAACCACCTTCTTGGCGCCAGCTGCAAGCAAGGCGCGTGTCAAACCACCGGGGCCAGGACCAACTTCAACAACGGTACAGTTGCTCAGATCCCCGGCACTGCGGGCAATGCGCGAGGTAAGATTGAGGTCCAGAAGAAAATTCTGACCAAGGGATTTGCGGGCATCGAGCCCATGCTCTGCAATCACCTCACGCAGAGGTGGCAGATCATCAATTTGTGCCATTAAACGAGCTCAGGTTGTGCGAGGGCTGCTGCAAGGCGCAGGGAAGCCATCAAGCTGTTTGGAGAGGCCTTATTCGTTCCCGCAATGGAAAATGCGGTTCCGTGATCAGGTGATGTGCGCACATAGGGGAGGCCGAGTGTCACATTCACAGCTTCATCAAAGGCCAGAGTTTTGACAGGAATGAGCGCTTGATCATGATACATGGCCACAGCCACATCATAGGTATCCAGCGCTTCACTGTGGAACATGGTGTCGGCAGGCAAAGGACCGCGAGCATCTATGCCTTCACTACGCAGTTGGGCAATAGCTGGAGAAATCGTTTCGATCTCTTCCGTCCCCATAGAGCCACCTTCACCTGCGTGAGGGTTGAGGCCTGCAATCGCGATGCGCGGTGAGGCAATACCAAACCGTTCGATCATGTCTTTGTTGATGGCCCGGCAGCGGTCGACGATGAGATCCTTCGTCACCAGCTTTGGTACATCCACAATTGGAACATGGACCGTAAGCGGAACGGCCATCAGCTCAGGACCGGCCAACAACATGATTGGCTCCACGTCCTTATCCCAGTAGGTTTTCGCCAGATCGCCAAGAAACTCAGTGTGACCCGGATGATGAAAACCAGCGTCATAAAGGATTTTCTTGGAGATAGGGTTGGTGACAACCGCTGAAGCCCTGCCATCCTTCACATGTCGTACCGCAGTCTCTATGGATTCGATGACAAGAGCAGCATTCGTGCCAGAAGGAGCACCGGGACTAACCTGGACTGGGCCAGAGAGAGGAACCACCGGAAGTGCCTCATCAAAACAGTCACAGGCGGCTTCTGGTTCCACCACTTTGATCGGAATTTTCAATCCGAGATGCTTTGCGCGGGCTTTGAGGAGCTCTGGATCGCATAGGACGTAGAACGGCTGAACAGCTTGTTCAAAGCGAACTTTCCACGTTTTAAGCGTAATATCAGGTCCAATACCTGCAGGCTCGCCCATTGTCAGGGCGAGCGCCAATTTCACTCTGCGCATAATAAAAAAACATCTCCTGCTGCTGATCAGGCGATCAGCGCTGCTCGATTACAGCATTGGAGCGCAGGTCACGAAGGTAACGGCGAGAAAGCTGTTGCCCTTTTTTATTCCGCAACTCGCCCTCGATAGTGCTTCGCGCAGTCGCATCACTGTTGAT
>NZ_LCWX01000237.1:402714-411181 GCF_001431305.1 Pseudovibrio sp. POLY-S9 | reverse complement strand
TGTCTCTTTACCACAAAGAGCAATCATCTCAAATCCGGAGTCTACAGGGGTAGGCGCTGTGACGCGGCCAATAGAGATTTTATTCAGCTTTTGCACGAAGGCAGCTGGTAGATCAGTTTCAAGGCGTTTGCCGATTGGGCGCACGATGACTTCATTCAAACCGGATGCAATGCGCGTTCCTTCTTCACAGGATGTGAAGCGGGCTCGAAGCTTCTTCATTTCAGTGACGCGCTTGTTTTTGAAGGACTTGCTGGACTTCTTAGGAACGACAAAAATGATGCGCTGCAGATCGTATTCAACGCTGGTCGCGCCATTGTCATCTTTGTTTTCTTTGCCCTGAAGCGCAGCAATCACGTCTGACTCATTAATCCGAACGGTCGCGCGAAAACGCTGCATGACAACTTCAGACCAGGAAATTTCAGCACGAAGGCGATTTTTCAGTGTGCGAGGATTAACGCCGCTTTGAGAAAGCGCTTGCTTGAATTGAGAAGGCGAGAGTTTAACGCGCTGTGCGATTGTTGCAAAAGCATCATCAACTTTCTTGTCAGCGATTGAAACTCCGACCCGCTTTGCTTCCTCAAGCTTCAGCGCTTCATCAATCAGCTCATCCTTAGCTTTCCTTTTGGCAACGCTGGACGGTGCCCGTGTGGTGAGCGTGATAAGCTTCGACCGCTGTTGCAGTTCATAACTGGTAATCGGACGGCCATTGACGACAGCAACGATTTTACTTGCGGCTTCCGCAGAAGTAAGCATCGGACCAAGTGGCGCCAGCATGCTGGCAGCGACAACAAGCGAAGCACAGAAGCGAGTAAGTTTCATTTTGTTAAGCTCTCCGTCCCAAAGGCGATTGCCCTCAATGGACGCTCCCTAGATAGCACTGGTGCATATTTGGCACAGCTTGACTCAAATTAGAAGGGTGCAGCCCGGAAAAATTTATTCAAACTAATAATAACAAATGTAGGCGACATTCTGTCATGCCTCTGGCTATTTCCTGTGCACAGCCAGAGGTTTAAGCTTATCTACTTACTCAATCATTTGGGGATGAGTCAGAAGTTGAGGTCGAAAGGCTGGTATCACCAATAGTTCTGAGGCCGAATCGGAAGAAGAAGATCCGCTCTACGGGCTCACCATTGTTCCGGCTTCTGTCTTCACCATAGGAGAGTGAAGCGGAGAAGCCTTCGTCGTCATAACCAAGACCAACAGTATCCTGAACAATGTTTTCGTTGATCATGTCATAACGCAGTGAACCGAAGACACGCCAGTTTTCCTGCAAGTTCAGATTCAAGGCACCAACAAGCTCAGAGCGCTGTTCATCAATCCCAGCGTCTGGACGCTCCGCCAAATAGGCATAGGACAGAACTGTCGAAGCTGGACCATAACGACCGCTCGCGCTGACTTCTGCACGTTCTACGCCAAAGTCATGTTCGCTAAAGCGTGCATTACCACCAACGCGAAAGCCAGTATTGGTGTCAAAATAGAGGCTAGTCACATAATCAGACCCTGCAGTCTGCAAGCCGGAGTCGCCTGTTGAATCGAGAATGCCTGGAACTGAATAGGAGTTCTGGCCGGCAAGTTGGAAGGAGCGACCAAACAAACCGCTGATAAACGAGCCTTTGTCAAACTGCAGCTTGTACTGCAAACCTAAGTTTGCACGAGTACCACCCTCGTTACGATCGAAGCCTGAGAATTTATCCCACTCAAACAGCGTGGAAGCATCAAACACGATGGACTGCGCATCTTCGTTTGGCAGTTCCCCAATCTCCGCCTCGTTTGGACGAACAATGATCTGTGCGATCGGTTCGATAACCTGATTGCCACCGTTAAATGTTGCAAGGAACGGATAACGGTATTCCAAACCAATCGCAGGCATTCCACGGAAGACAACGGACTCATCTGAAAGAGCCGTCACATTATCATCTGCGTTCGCGAGGAAATACAGGTTGGTCTTTGCATAGGCAAACGGCGTGAACACCTGACCAATCGGATCGATAAGTGTGCGCTGCCAAGTCAGGTTTGCGCTTAGACGACTAAACGTACCTTCAACACCACGGAAGCGGTTTTGGCCATTCACAGAGAAGGCGTCAGTTGTCTGGCGTGTCAGACTTGTGAGGTTGCCATCGTAGTTTAGTTGTCCACCAACGACAGACTTCTCAAAATAAATGGCATTGTCTATGACAGGATGAACAAAAGGCTGCTTCTCTTGAAGGTCTGCGTTGACCTGAGAGAATGGCCCAATCGGATTCATCGGCTGCGTTGGGCTTGGGTTGTCTTCCTGCGAAATCTGGAAGGCATATGCATTTGCGTCAAAGAGATTCCGCTTTGTTTGACCATTCAAGAAAAGCTTGGAAACTTCCTGAGCGCTACCAAATCGTGCAAACCCATAGTCCTCGCGGAATGCCCGATCTGTTGCATAAGTAATGTCCCAACCGGCTTCCCAGCGTTGACTCAGATCGAAGCTTCCGTCCGTATTGACAATAAAGCGACCACGTACATCGCCGCTGGAGCCATTAAAGGCACTTGGGTCTGCCTGAGAGATCCCGCCAAGTGAAACATTGTAGGAACCAGTATCAAACTGTTGCCGCCAATCCAGCTGGCCCAATACACCCTGCTGCGTGAGCGGCGTGAGTGTCACGGTTAGATCGTATGTTGGCGAAAGGGACCAATAATATGGAATCGCGGCACCAAAACCGAGGCGATTCTTGGTAACAAAGCGCGGAAGTAGGAAGCCAGATTTACGGCCGACTGATGGATCTGCGATTGAGAAGTAAGGAATCTTGGCAATCGTATTCCCGAACAGCTCAATGGAAGCACCCTCAAAATAGATGCGTTGCTTTTGCTGATTGTGGATGATCGTTGTTGATTTGATCCGCCATAACGGAGGCTTGGGAGCCTTCTTATAGACAGAATAAGTGCCATTCCTCAGTGTGGTAACGTTGTCATTAGAGCGCTCAGCGCTCTCGGCAACGAAATGCGTAAACTGAGGAGTGTCAATCTGCAAAGCATTGACGAAACCCTCAGAGAAGTCATCACTCAAAGTCAGATTGTCTGCGAGTATGAGATTGCCGTCAGGCTCTGTCATTTCCACATTGCCGTGCGCAGAAAATTTGCCGTCCTTACGATTGTAAGTCACACGATCTGCGAGCAATGTGTAGTTGTCAAAATAGATCTCAACACTACCCGTCGCGATAATGACGTCATTGTCAAAATCATAGCGAAGCTCTTTCGCTTCAAGCAACATTGGTTGAGATGTGTCAACAGCCTGCTGGGCAGACTGTGAAAGGTCGATCTGCGCAACTGCAGGCGCGCTGAGGACCGCAAGGCCAGCGCCGCACAGCAGAGCAACTGCAGAGACAGTGCGAAGGTATTCTGGCGATACGCAGCCAGCACCAACTCGCTTGATTTTCTGTTTCAGGATCAAGGCCGAACCCATCAACCATCCTCCTGATTCAACAGAATTGTAAAACCCATAAGAACCCCAAATACGCCAGGTGCCCATGCTGCAACCGTTGTGGGAACGATTCCAGCACCGCCCAGATCCTTTGAGACTTCGGAAACGGCATAAAGCACGAAACCAGCAATAATGCCCCAAACGATCAAGCGGCCAATCCCCCCAAAACGCGATACACGCAGCGAAACAGCAGCAGCAATGACAATCATTGCCACAAGTAACAGGGGTTTGGCTAGAAGAGTCTGATATTGTAAAGAATACCTATACGCGGGTAGTCCAGCCCTTTGGGATAACTCAATAAAGCGTGGAAGACTCCAAAAACTAATAGATTCCGGCGAACCTATGCTCTCCTTGACCTCTGTCGGGGTCAAAAAAGTACTGACAGAGTAGTTCCCATAATGCTGTGGATCAGTGTCCACAGCATAGACAACCGCATCCGTTAGCCGCCACATGCCCTCAGCTAGGACGGCTCGCCGTGCTTCGATTCTCTCTGAAAACTGGCCTTGGCGATCAAAAGAGAAGATCGTGACACCATTGAGTGACGCACCTTGCCCGCTGGTGTGGCGTGCATGAAGAACTGACTCACCATCGGTGCCGTTCTGCCGGAGCCAAACCTCTCCAGATCCTTCCAGTAAATAGGTTTGCTCCACACTGAACAAGCCCTCTGCCACCTCATCTGATTTTTGCTGCAGATATACAGCACCAGGATTGTAACCAATCACAGCAGCTACGCCGATGAACAGGCCAGTCAGAAGAGCAGGGGCAGTAAACTGCCAGGCCGAAATACCAGCCGCACGTGCGACCACAAGCTCAAGGCTTCTGGAAAGCGTAACAAACGCCCAGATAGAGCCAAAAAGGACTGCAAATGGAATAACCTGTTCAAGCAGAAGTGGAACGCGCAAGGCAGAAATCGCAGCAATGCGCAGAAGAGAAAACCCTTCACGATCGCCACCACGGCGAACAAGCTCAAGCACGTCAAACAGCAAGATCAAAACGGCAGCAAACAGAAAGAGGGCCAGAATTGACTTCAAAAACCGTTTGGATATGTAAAGACTAAGCGTTCTTCCGGTCATTACAGTCCTGCTGTCCCTTGGTTCTTGCGGCCTACCAGTTTGGAGAACACACGACCAATGCCATTAAAGAGGCTTTGTGTTCCATCGACCAGACGCTGAACAAACCAAGGTCTTCTGTTCAGGCTAATGGACCACGCAGCAAGCGCAATTGCGATTATTGGGATTGCGTAGAGCAATGGGAACATATCAGGAGCCGAACTCACGATGAGCGTTGCGCCAAAACCTGCTGTTCTCAGCAGGGTCGCAACTGCGATTGTTGTTGTTATTGCAAGGCCTTGGTCCTGACGAGTGGTCTTGGGAGAACCCAGGAAAGCATAGATGATCAGACCAAAGGCAATGGGGTAAAGAGGGACACTTAAACGGTCGTGGAATTCCACAACTAGCTTGTCCCAATGCTTTGCAGCGTAAGAATCATCAGGGCTTGCGCTCAGCAATTCGAAGGTTGGACGCTCACTTGCCTTGAATGTTGGCTCGCGAGCCTCGGGAATCATCGAGGACAAATCGAAGCCATAACTCTCAAAGCTGACGATGGACATATCCTGTCCACCTTTCGGGCGGCGCTGGATCGTCCCATCAAGCATGACAAGCAGTGTTTTGTCCGCAGCCTCGATAATCCGTCCCGTCTCAGCCGTATAGGTGAATGAGGTTTCCGGATTGCGGGCATCATCCAGCAAGAGACCTTCAAGGATCCCATCACCGCTTCTGTTGCGGATATGGAAGGTCAGATTCTCTTCGATCGGAATGAAACGCCCAGGCTTGATGATGTTGGCGACCAGATCAACACGCACACGCGTCAACTCGCTGCGCAATTCCGCCAGGCCTGTCGGGGACAGATACATGGACAGGAAATACATCAGGGCTGTGATCGTGAGTGAAAACACCATGATTGGCCGGAGAACAAGCGACTTGGAAGCGCCCGAAGCGTTGATGACAATAAGCTCACTGTCGCGGGACATGCTGTTGAGCACGATTATAAACGCCAGCATCATTGCGAAGGGGGCAACGATCAGGATGAGGAAAGGCAGAGCCAGTGCAGTGATGTAACCAAACTGCAAAAGGGTCTGGCCTTTTGAGGTGACCAGATCCAGCTGGCGCAGCGCTTGGGTGGACCAGACGACGCCAGTCATGGCGGCCAGTGTCACAATAAAGGCGGTAAAGCTGCGTTTGACGATGTAGCGTTCAATAGTTTTCATTGTGCCGTGCAACAGAACCTTTTCTTGTTCGTTATGGGGGAGGCCAAGCCGCAAAATGATTCAAGTCCACTCAATAACACGGAATACGGCAGAAAGCCGGATCACCGGATCTTTTAATGAATAAACTCGCAAGTTTCTTCACATAGCCTTGAAACGGGACCATTATCGCGCCATGTTCTGCCATGAATTTTAAGAGTAGCTGGACCACGCGTCCGCCTGTGGTTGCTGGCATATTCTGCTAGAAATTGCCTATCGCAGGTCATCCCGAGGAAAGAAACGACATAATGACGCAATTCACATCCATTAAGATCGCGCAGTATTCTGATGCAACAGCACCCGTTCAGGTCGTCTTTGCAGGTGAAGAACTCAGCTTTGCAGCAGAAGCTGAGGGTGTGATGGGCTCTACTGGAAAAACTGTTGAGCGCGCTGCTAAAACTGCTGATTTCACAGGTAAGAAGTCCGGTATCATGCACTTGCTCGCTCCAGAAGGTATGGATGCAGACCGTTTGATCGTTGCAGGCCTTGGCAAAGTTGACGATCTGAAAGAGCAAGACTGGGTTAATCTGGGCGGTGAAGTTGCTGGCAAATTGCTTGCGCTCAAAGCGGAAGGTGCAGAAGTGACCTTCCCAGCTGCCGCAACAGCTCAGCAAGCCGCAGACTTTGCGCAAGGTGCTTTGCTGCGTGGTTACAAGTTCGACACCTACCGCACTGTTAAGAAAGAAGCAGACGGCGACAAAGCCTGCGAAATCACGCTGAAGGTGCAGGATGCAGCCGCAGTTGAGCCGCTCTGGGCAGAAGCTGAGGCTGTGGCAGAAGGCACACTTCTCGCACGTACTCTTGTTGATGAGCCTGCCAACACGCTTGGCCCGGTTGAGTTCGCTGCAAAAGCACAGCAGCTCTCTGAGTTCGGCGTAGAAGTTGAAATCCTTGACGAAGCAGAGATGCAGGAACTGGGCATGAATGCACTGCTGGCCGTTGGTCAGGGGTCAGTTCGTCCTTCCCGTTTGGCAATCATGAAATGGAATGGCGGCAAGGAAGGCGACGCTCCAATCGCATTCGTTGGTAAAGGCGTTGTGTTTGATACCGGTGGTATCTCCCTGAAACCGGGCGCTGGCATGGAAGACATGAAGGGCGATATGGGCGGTGCAGCAGCTGTCATCGGTCTCATGAAAGCTCTTGCTGGCCGTAAAGCCGCAGTCAATGCAATCTGTGTGCTGGGTCTGGTGGAAAACATGCCGGATGGCAACGCGATCCGTCCGGGCGATATCGTCAAAACCATGTCTGGTCAAACCGTTGAGATCCTCAACACCGATGCGGAAGGCCGCTTGGTGCTGGGTGATGCGCTTTGGTACACGCAAAGCCGTTTTGAGCCGAAATTCATGGTAGACCTTGCAACCCTGACAGGCGCTTGTCTGGTTGCTCTGGGCGGCCATCGCGCAGGTGTCTTCTCTGCTGATGGTGAGCTTGCAGCGCAAATCTGCGAAGCTGGTGAAACCACTGCAGAAAAAATGTGGCGTCTGCCTTTGGGTGATGAGTACGACAAGATGGTCGACACTCCAAATGCCGATATGCGTAACACCGGCGGCAGCCGTTGGGGTGGTGCAAGCACTGCAGCTGTTTATCTGCAGCGTCACACCAATGAGACCAAGTGGGCACACATCGACGTGGCTGGCACTGCAATGGGCTCCAAGAAAAACGCAATCTCTCAGGGCTGGGCATCCGGTTTCGGCGTGCGCGCACTGAACCGCATGATCAAAGATCATTACGAAGGCTAAGCCTTGCATCAGGCAACAAAATGCCTGCGCTAAATTAAACGAAAAAAGGCCGGTCACAGAAGTTGTGGCCGGCCTTTTTGCTGCTCATCACAAAGGTGACAGCAACGTCTTGATGACGACAAAAAAAGAACCCCACTTCAAACTGAAGAGGGGCATTCTTGATCTTAAAAGAGTTAAACGCGCTAAGCGCTATATTCAAAGAAAATTTTATATTTGAAAGAGTAAGTTGGTTTTCCAGTCAATCAGCAGGTCTGATAATGAGTACAGGAGCTGGAGGCTTCTGGAAGCATTGCACCCACTGCAGCTGTTACGCCAACAAGACCGGATACAAGAGCAAAGAACAATACAATACGCGCTGCCATTTGGTCGTTTCCTAAATATACAATGCCTGCGGTCCCACAACACCACAGAGATGAGAGCATTTCACTCTCCATAATTTGGCGTCGGTTTCGCTAAGCTTAACACCACACCGAGATTCCCCAGGAATGCGGTCAAGTCTAGCCCTTTAAAGCGTCTGGGTTGGGTTTATCAACGATTCCTATGAATATCCCGATGTAATTGGGATCATTCACGACAATTTTTAGGATAAAATGTGGTCAATTGAGAAACACAGTGATTTGGGCTTTACATATTCCATGCGCAGCCTGATGCAGCATGCGTCGCACGGCGTATTGGGCTGCAGGACGCAAAAAGCCTGCCGGATAAACGGGAAACCAGAATATGAGTGAAGTGCTGTTCTACCAGCTCTCTAAATTTCCGCTGGAACGGGCCTTGCCCACTCTCCTTGAAAAGTGCTTGGAGAGAGAATGGGTTGTCACCATCCAGTTTGGAACGGAAGCACGGTGTGATGCCATTGATTCTTACCTCTGGACCTATTCTGACGATGGTTTCCTGCCTCACGGCACCAAAAAGGAAGGCCATCCGGAATTTCAGCCCATCTACTTGACAACGGAAAACGACAACCCCAATGAGGCAATC
>NZ_LCWX01000237.1:397901-402616 GCF_001431305.1 Pseudovibrio sp. POLY-S9 | reverse complement strand
GTCCGCTTTCTCGTAGACCGCGCACCGCTGCCCGATCCGGCGCAGTACAAGCGCGTCGTTTATATGTTCGACGGCAACGATCAGGATGCCTTGCAAGAAGCCCGGCAGCGCTGGCTTGAGGTCAAAAACGGCGACCACGAACTCACATACTGGGCGCAGACCGACAATGGCGGATGGGACCGGAAAGCATGACCACTGACGATATAGATCATCGCAAACAACTGCGTGCGCGTCTGGATACGCTGGAAGGTGCAAATGGTGGTGGCTGGGAAAACCGCAAAAGCTGGTTTGAGCAAGTCTACACCACTGCCGATGGCGACACCAACGAGATCCCGTGGGCCGAGCTGAAGCCAAAAGCACCGCTGGTGGAATGGCTGGAAAACAACAAGGGTGAGGGACGCACCGCGCTGGATGTGGGCTGCGGACTGGGTGATAACGCCAATGCTTTGCATGAAGCTGGCTGGGAAACCTCGGCCTTCGACGTGGCGCCCACAGCAATAGAATGGGCGCAAAAGCGCTTCCCATCTGGTGAAATCGAGTTCCGTTGTGCAGACCTGTTCAACCCGCCAGCAGATTGGGTTGGCAAATTCGATCTGGTCTACGAATGCTTTACCCTGCAGGCCATCGGCATTGAAATGCGCGGTGATGTGGTCAAACCTCTCAAAAGCCTTGTCGCACCGGGCGGCTCGCTGATCATCCTCGGGCGGTACTATGATGGCACCGGCGACCGCTCTGGCCCGCCATGGCCACTGACGGATGAAGAGATTGCAGTGTATTACGGTGACGGCTTTAAAGAGGCTTCAAGAACAACCTTCATCCAACACAAAGACGATGGCCGCAACATCCCCCACATCTGGCTGGAGCTGAAACGCAAGGGTTAGAGCCGAGTGTCAGTAGAGAACAATCAAGCGCCTCACTTCGAGCACGGAGAGAGACGTTTTATCTTCAGGGGGCAGCATGAGGATTGCAATCACTGGAACCCACGGCAGCGGCAAAACAACACTCATAGAGGACTTCGCCGATCAACACCTGAACTATGAAGCCACTCAGGAGCCTTATTGGGACCTGGCAGAGCAGGGCGTTGCACTCTCAGATGAGCCCTCCATCGCAAGCTTCACAGAGCAGCTGAACTCCAACTTGGAGAATGCAGGTTAAAATTATACTAGTCTTTTAACTTAAGAATCGAACCAGCCTCTTGGAGTTATTTGCTCGCTTAGGGGAAGCTGAAGAGTGTAAGTCGATCGCGAGTTCTATAAATTTTCGTGCGGTATTGATGTGCGATTTGCTGCAGTTTTGTGAAAAATTGAACTATAAGTACATAAATTGACTTAATAGAGATTTGGCGCCTACATTTCTTGATCATGCCGATGATCTGCTCATCCTAAAACGCGAACACCTCATATCCCACATAAATGTTAGGCAGAATCCTATCATAAAATGGAGGAAATTATGTGGAACAGGTCACAGGAAATAAACCGTATTACGCCCCGTTATCTAATATCCCTGTTGTCGTTGAGTTACGTCATCGCGCCGCGTTCTATTGAGAATTTAGTATCGTAGTCACGTAGAAGATAGAGAGTGAGAAGTCCGGCTAACATGGGCCATCCTGCGAAGAAAAGGAGGTTGGGGCTTGTGAACGGATCGAGATATCGCTCGTAAGATACAAGCGTCGATACGATATGCATGATTAAAAGAGCGCCTATTGAAAGGCGTTTCTTAAACCCGACGAGAAAGCAGATGACGATGAGCGCTTGTATTCCGCCGAGTATAAAAGAGAGAGCCTCGCTCATAGCTGAAAAGCCATAGAAAGCTTCGAAAGTCCTAGCTGTCGAGTCAGGGCTAAGGAATTTATTTAATGTCCAGAGGATGAACACAATAGATATACTCAAGCGCAAGCTAAAGAGAGACCAGATCAAAGGAAATTTAGGCACCGTGATTGTGTTCATACAAGTATACCTTTCAGTAGGTCACTAAAATACCCTGAAATCCAGAGCAACACTGATCAATCCTATGTATGCCGCCAGATCAGCAATTCAATTGCAAATAATCGACTTTTCAAGTCCTCACGGCGTTGTGACTAAGCAGGCAGGAGGTTCTGCAATCAATCCTGTGAGACGTGGCGGCACGTGCTGCTATCGCTTGCCGCCAATCGCTTTCAGGCTACGCGTTGGTTAGGTCTTGCTTCGCCATATCAAGGAGTTCTCGAAGAGTGTCTGCTGGCTCAGGACGTTTGGTGTAGTCTGGACTAATGTCAGCGTTCATGACTTTGCCTGTTTGGCTAACAATCAGGCGTGCCGGCATAGGGAGTTCCCAACTTCCATCTCCGTTAAAACTTGGTAGGTCGATACCGATCCCTCTATAAACCTTGCGCAGATCTTCAGGTAGAGAGAAAACGAGACCGAGCTTGCTGGTATAAAGACTACCAAGATCCGAAATGATATCGAAAGATAGATCTTTCTCGGTTTTGGTTTTGAGCGAAGCTGCTTGAGTTTGTGGCGAAATAATCAATATATTGGCGCCAGCTTCTTGGAACTGCTGTGAAACTTCTTCCAGAGCTTCAAGCTCTAACATGCAATAAGGGCACCACGCTCCTCGGAAAATACTGATCACCAATGGGCCGTTCTTAAGCAACTCGTTAGAGTTGACTGGTGTGCCATTCTGATTGGGCAAGGTGAAACCAGGAAGTGTATCGCCAACTTTAATAGTGCCATTCAAAATGCCTGATACCGCCAGATCTGCAGTAGCTCGGTCCATGACATCGCGAGTCTTCTGAGGCAGTTTTTTTTCGACTTGAGCTTTTAAGGTCGCAATTTTTTCATGTAAAGACATTGTAGATGTTTCCTCTACTTGGTTGAATTATGATCGGTCAAGTCAAACACTGCATGACTAAAGACTGGAAAACGGGGCTATCTTGTGACTCAATTCAAGACATGAAGATGAGAAGGACACGAGATTGATCAAGCCGATGATCGTTTCACCATTGCCTGAAAGCGAGCAAAGCGATTACTCGCGATCTGCTTATCAAGTCATATTTTCCAGTAGTGACAACGTTTGTTGGACAGTGCGACCTGAGCCTTCGGACAAATATTATTTAGTGTGCTTTGGTCCTGAATGGATCAGATGAGGGAAATATGGCAGCACTGGCACATGTGATAAACTGGGTGTTCGGTCAACGCACTATTGCTCAGGAGCAATAATCTCAGGGGATCCTGAGTTGCTGGAGCATTGTATTGCTTTTGAATGCGGTGGGTTCAAACGACTGCTTAATAAGTGAGCTTCATGAAGGGCAACTGGAAGGGGCTGTTTGAGTTTAGTATTTCTTCAAATGCTCCACGAGTGAGCGTACCCGGAAGGGAAGGAATGCACGAGATGGATATACCAAGAGGGTCTCCTGGGGGGATATCTCAAAGGGCTTGAGGACGGCAACCAAAGCACCTGACTTTAATGCGCTGGTCAGATACCCTTCAGCGAGCCTCGTGAATCCTAAACCTGCACATGCGGCAATCATCAGTGCTCGCCCATTATTGCTGGCCCAACGACCAGAAACCCGGACTTCAAACGTGTCGTCATTCCTGGCAAAGAGCCAGCGCAAGCCGGGTGTTATTAAACAAGAATGGGATACCAGATCCTCCGGCTCGTTTGGCTCTCCATGCTCTCTCAGATAATCAGGAGATGCACAAACCATCATCCGTCGGCTTCCAATCCTGCTAACTGTCAAATCAGGGTCTGATGGCATTCCATGACGAATAGCGAGGTCAAATTTTTCTCTGACCAAGTCTACAGGCCGGTCACTTATTTCAAGGTCAAGTTCAACCTCAGGGTGCGATCTGGCAAAGTCAGCAAGAGCACTGGCCACCCATGTCTCGCCAAATATTCCTCCGGCGGCTACTCGGATACGCCCCTTTACCAGGTTTTGCTGTTCAGCTAAGTCAGCTGATAGTGCGTGTATATCTGCCAATATCGCTTTTGAACGCAGGTAATATTGCTCCCCGATATCTGTTAGATTCACGCTACGCGTCGTCCGGTGCAGCAATAGCACCCCCAAGCGATTTTCAAGATTGGAAACTCGGCGGCTAATGAATGATGTCGATACATCAAGAGACTCTGCAGCTCTTTTGAAACCACCGTTTTCAACGACAGCGCAAAACTCCATCAACCCATCAAGCTCTTTCATTGTTGCTCCTGAGCAATAGTGCGTTGACCGGATAACCGATTTATCACGCGTGCCAGTACTGCCATATATTCCTTAACCGATCCATTCAGGACCACAGCGAACAACAAAAACATAAGTCGGCAAGTTGGGCCTGTCACGGCCCGGTTATCCTAAACATTCCTGAGAACTCGAATGAGCACTGCTCCCCGCAGATACTCTCACAGTTAAGAAGGTGGTGGCGTTGCCCTCTCAGACACCCTGCTATTTTGTCGATAGGTTGCTTCTGCGAGGGACGTCGCACTATGAGATCGCTTTGATTTCTAGTCTGTCGTGTTAGCGACGTAAATCTCAGCATCTTCCGGGATAAAACGATACGCCATCTGAACCGCTTTGGTCCTGCTCAACATATTGGTCGACAAGTAGATCGGTTGCGAAGGAGAAACAAAATGTTTCATGTTCAGGCCACTAAAACGGAAATGAAAAGTGTCTTATTGGAATGCCCCGTTAAGAAAGTCCCAAGTCTCGGTCCAGGGATAATTGCCGGGCTTACCGCCAGTCTAAT
>NZ_LCWX01000237.1:391473-397802 GCF_001431305.1 Pseudovibrio sp. POLY-S9 | reverse complement strand
CTGGGGAGCGTATCTCTCACTCTCGCGTGTCGGCGTTACCGCAGGCCTTGATGGGTTTGATATCGCATTTCTTCGTTATATTGTGGCAGGCCCGCTCATGCTGCTGTTTCTTTTGATCGTGCGACGTAATCCCCTCAAGCGCATCTCCCTCTTACAAGCAGCTGTTGTGTCTGTCCTGTTAGGACCTCCCTTCGTGTTGCTCGGTGTAGGCGGCTATATTTATGCACCATTGACGCACGGTGCCGTTATTGTGCCGGCCTCCATGATGCTTGGCGGGTTTTTGCTTGCTCGTATTTTCCTGAGTGAACAACTTGGCCTGCAGCGCATATTTGGGACACTGATAAAACTTATTGGTCTTGCTCTCATTGCTGGTCCCGCTGCCATGACCAGTTCTCTTGAGATTTTCATTGGTGATACATTTTTCATTGTCGCAGGAATGCTTTGGGCTGGCTTTAGTGTGTTGCAGCAGCACTGGAAACTGAACGCGCTCGATGTGACTACAGTTGTTTCAATCGCAGGACTTTTGACCGTTGGGCCAATCTATCTCAGCTCTCGTGGTGTTGATGTTTTCACTGCGCAGTCAGCACACATTCTGGTGACCCAGCTCATTGTGCAAGGTGTTCTGTCTGGCGTTGTTGCTATGATTGCATTTGCTAAATCAGTCCAAATATTGGGTGCAGCCCAAGCTGCCATGTTTCCTGCTTTAGTTCCTGTTTTTGCATTGATTATCGGAGTTCCCCTAACCGGTGAAACACCATCAGTCATTCAATGGGGCGGCCTCGCTACCGTCGGCGTTGGTCTGACAATTGTGGTGATGAGTGCACTTAAATCCACCCGCTGAAGAGTTTGTTACATCCCCTTTAATCCGAGGAGTTACCAGATGACACAGAAAGAAGAAAACACAGCTGTCTACGCCATTGTTCAACTGAGCATTCATGATGTTGACCGCTACTTCAATGACTACTCAGCCCATCTCGGATCGATTAGCGCCCGTCATGGTGTCGAACGGATTGCCGTTTCTCAGCACCCTGATGTCATTGAAGGGACCTACCAGAAAGAGAACACCTTAATTCTGAAGTTTGCCAACCGCGCTGTCTTTGATGCCTGGTACAATGATCCAGAATATCAACCATACAAGAAAATCCGTCACTCAGTGACCGACCCCAATGCATCCACAATAGTCGTGTTGCCTGCTTTTCAAGGCTAAAACCCAGCACATCTGGCCCAGTATCTTCCCCCAAAGCTATCCTCAGAGAAACAGGAAGATCATAAAACGCGCTGCAGAGAAGAAAGGCTGCGACAGGCTTGTGCCTTTGGCTGGTTGAAATGCTGAAAATCTGCACAGATGGTGAGTAGGGTCTGCAAATCAGGTTGGCATAACGGTTTGCATGACAAAGACTCTTGCAAATCATCGCGTGACAGCTTTTGGGTTTGGGCTCGCCTCCGCCATTCTGGCTTTTGAACCTGCGCTATGGCTGGTGCGAACATGGTTTGATCCCTCTTATTCATCCTCTGGCGCTGTCTATCTGGTCGCAGTCGCGGGCTTATTGCTTTGGTCGCTGTCGAGCTCCGTGGATCATTCCGCTAATCATCACCGCCAAACTGCAGCTTTGCTTCTTGTGGCTTCCGCTTTCATTCGCCTAATCAGTCAGGTGTTTGCAATCAATGTTATTGGCGGGTTGGCTCTGGCTTTTGATATCTTCGCCATTACTACGCTTTTGAGGGTAGGGGAACGCAAGCGTGCACTCTCTCCCTTCTGGCTCTCTGCGCTTTTCCTGTTCTCCCTGCCTGTTGAGCGGATTGTTCAAAGGCTATTGGGTTACCCTTTGCAGGAACTGTCAGCTGACGCGTCTTGTTTTCTTCTCAGCGGTGTCACTGAGAACCTTTCCTGCAATGGTGTGCGGCTGACACTTGAAGGCAAAGACGTACTGGTTGATTTGCCTTGTTCTGGCACGTCCAGCCTTATGCTCAGCTTGGCATTTATTGTGGTGTTGAATGCCATCTATCGCCCACGCTTAAGTGTCGCTCTGCTTTGGGTCGGTATTACGCTCGTTCTCAGCATCTTAGGCAACTCTCTCCGCATCAGCACATTAGCGCTCGGCATCGCCTATCCGCATTGGTTCTTTGATGTAAACGTGATGATGGAACCATGGCACAGCGTGATTGGGTACATCACTCTTGCTCTCACCCTTCTGCCAATCCTGAGGCTGTATCGGCCTAAGGCACGCATGTTCGTTGCTTCTTCTCATGCGGATGAAGGTCAAGAGCTGCCTAAGTCACTTCAAAAGTATCTGGCTCTCGCCTTTGTTGGTCTTGCTGTTGTTGTTGTCAGCCTGCCCCGACAGGCTGTTGATGTGGCGAGAGCAACTACACTCCCTGTTTTGCCTTTATTTTTGAATGGGGAGTCCGGGCAGGACATCCCATTACTTCCTGTCGAGCAACAGTATCTCGAAGAGTATGGAGGGTATGCAGTCAAAAAGCGCTATGGAGAGCATGCGCTTACTCTTGTGCATACCAGCTCCCCGCTTCGCCATCTTCATGCGCCGGATGACTGCTTGCGCGGTCTGGGCTACCGGGTCGAGTTTCTTGGGTCTCGTTTTGAGGCAATGCCTTCAGCGCTGTATCGGGCCACTGCAGAAAACGGCCAGCAATGGCAGGTCTCCGTCTCTTTTTTCTCTGATGACGGGCATGTCACCAACAACGTGGCCGAAGCGATCTGGATTTGGTTGCAAAACCCGTCGCTCTCTTGGACCAGCATTCAGCGCGTTTCACCATGGCAGGCTGCTCTTTCCAACCAAAACCAGTTTGAGGCCGCGGTTTTTGCTGCCTTTGATTTCCCCAGGACCTAAAATTTAGAGGATATTCTTGATGTTTGAGACAACGCGCTTTCTCTCTTTGCTTTTGATTTTTGTAGTCAGCACGAGCTTCGATGCTGGTGCCGAGCAGCCAGACCCACTGGGAAAGAAGGCGGGCACAATTGTCGCCATGTTAAATGGACAACAGGCCGAGTTGCCTTTGCTCTCTGCGCACTACGATGTGGATGTGGTTGGAGATATCGCCCAGGTTACGCTTTCACAGACATTCCTCAATCCTAATGATGTGCCGCTCCATGCAACATATCTGTTTCCCCTAAATCAGAAAGCTGCCGTGCATGCGATGGAAATGGAGTTGGAAGGGCAGCGGATCGTCGCGCAAATCAAAGAAAAACAAGAAGCTAATGCCGTATTCAAGCAAGCGAAGGCAGAGGGTAAAGCAGCATCTCTGCTGACACAGCACCGACCAAACATGTTCACCCAGGATATCGCCAACTTGATGCCGGGTAAGTCAGTGACCGTGCACCTGCAATATGTGCAGTCCGTGCCGAAAGTGGATGGGGCTTATGAACTGGTTGTTCCCATGGTGGTTGGGCCGCGATACGAAGGAGCAACCGAGCCCGCCCAGCAGGGCAAGCCAGATGCGATGTCTGGCAGTGATGATGTGGACGTCGTTTCCGGCTGGGAAATTGATCGGCTACCGACATATCCTCAGGTGTTAGGCGTTTCAACATCCGAGGCTATCGATAGTCGGCGGGTCTCCCTGGATATGTCCATGACTGTAGCTCTGCCTATATCCGGCCTTTGGAGCTCAACACATAAGTTGAGCATCTCCGGAGATGAAACCAAAAAACAGGCGACCTTTGAGAAAGCTAAGGAGGTTGACAATAAAGACTTTGTCTTGCGTTACGAACTGGCCGCTGAGACGAGTGTTACTGCCGGTATCGACAGTTACTACGAGGAAGAAAAAGGGGGCTTCTTTTCGTTGCTCATCGAGCCTCCTAAAGTTCCGGCTGAAGCGACTATTGGTAAAAGAGAGCTGGTGTTTGTGTTAGACACCTCCGGCTCTATGGGGGGCGCTCCGATCGCTGCAAGCAAAGCCTTTATGCGTGCCGCGATTAATAATCTACGCCCTGATGATTACTTTCGGATCCTTCGGTTTGCAAATGAGACAACTGCATTTGAGGAGCAGTCCTTAATTGCAAGCGAGCATAACAAACAGGCAGGGCTTGAGTATGTCTCCGGTCTTTATGCTGGTGGCGGTACAGAACTGAATGCAGCGCTCAAAGCTGCGTTTGGTACGCAACAACCTAAAGACACAACACGCATCGTTGTTTTCCTGACAGACGGCTACATAGGCAATGAGCGCAAAGTAATCCAAACAGTTGCCAATCGCATTGGAAATGCACGTCTTTATGCGTTTGGAGTGGGTTCGTCCGTCAATCGCTTCCTGCTTGAGGCGCTGGCTACGGAGGGACGGGGATATGCACGCTACGTTGGGGCTGACGAGAGCTTCCATGAGACTGCAGAGGCCTTTGCAAAAGACTTAAAAACGCCTGTGCTGACCGATGTCTCAATT
Organism: Pseudovibrio sp. POLY-S9; assembly: GCF_001431305.1. NCBI lineage: Bacteria > Pseudomonadati > Pseudomonadota > Alphaproteobacteria > Hyphomicrobiales > Stappiaceae > Pseudovibrio > Pseudovibrio sp. POLY-S9. The sequence continues at coordinate 393,410 of NZ_LCWX01000237.1, read as the reverse complement.
GATTGGAACGGATTAGAAGTTGAAGAGCAAAGCCCGACAAAGCTGCCAGACCTGTTCGAAGGGCGCGCACTTCGAGTTCTGGGGCGCTATCAAAAAAGTGGAAAGCACACCATTTTCATAAGTGGCTTAGTGAATGGAAAGGCAGCTCGGATGCCGCTGGAGATTGACCTGTCAGGGAAAACTCAGCAACAAAGCCCAGAAAAGAAAGCGCTTCCAATCATCTGGGCGCGTGAGCAGATCTTTGCAAAAAATCGAGCATATACGATTGGAGGCAGTTCAAATCAGGCCTTAAAAAACGAGATTATTAAGCTTGGTCTGGATCATTCCCTGCAAACCCGCTTCACTTCGTTCATTGCGGTTTCTGAGGCCTTCGTAAATCATGACCCAGAAAACGCAGTTTCAGCGTCGGTCCCACTGCCGCAAGTTTCCGGGGTAACGACAAAAGCCTATCCAAACCTCAGTGGAAGTTCAGCGCCAGAACCAGAAGGGATTATGGGGCTCTTGATCGTGATTATGGGTCTTGTCGCGCGCTTTCGCCAAAACCTTGTCAGCATGGTTCGGACAATACGTTGCTCCATTACTCGAACAGGTCAACGCTCCATTCCTCTGGAGGGCCTGGATCGCTCACTGCCTTATAAACTCCGCCGCGATGGTTGGTGGTTGGACTGAGCTGTAATCCGGGGCTCATAGCAGAATATGACGTCTTCTACCTCCAGCAAGCTAAGAGCGTCTCAACTTGTCCAGTTTTGGCGCTCTTTCTGGTAGCAAGCCAGAGCGATATCGTTGCAGAACGAACTGCAGGAATAGGCCAATAAGCAGCATGCGCATGTAGGAGGATCGGGTTGCCCACTCGGAGGGGAGGAAGCCTGTTAGGATCTCTGTCATTGACCAGATCGCCCAAACGATCAGCGCTCCCGCGATAGCCCCTTTGTTGTTTCCACTTCCTCCTGCTATCAACATCACCCAGGCAAGAAATGTTATCAGGATTGGCTCAGTTGCGTCTGGGCTGAAGTACTTGAAATAGTGCGCACTCAACGCGCCAGCCAACGCCATAAATATGGCACCAATCACAAACGTTTGCGTGCGGAAAGAGTGAGTGTCCTTGCCGATGGATTCAGCTGCGTCTTCATTGTCGCGGATCGCCCGTAAAACCCGGCCCCACGGACTTTTGTGGAGGCGCTGAGAAATGAAATAAGTCAGCAATACAATTATCCAAACGAAAAGAACAAAGACGATCTCGGCTGTTTGCCCTTTGAACATCCCTTCAAAGGGACGCGGGATGTTGGAAACTCCCAAACTCCCGTTGGTCAACCACTCCTCATTTACGATGACAAGTCGGATGATCTCTGCAATTCCAATTGTTGCCATGGCGAGGTAATCGCTTTTGAGAGAAACGCAAAGCCGTGCAATGCCCCAGCCGACAAGACCTGCAATGACAGCTGCAACGGCCATACCTACAAAAATGGGTTGCTGTAATCCCCCAACATTGTTTGATGCTGCCGTGGACGTGATAATAGCCGCTGAGTATGCGCCGATAGCGTAAAAGCCAGCAATCCCGGCATTAAACAGGCCGCCAAACCCCCATTGGATGTTAAGCGCCAGGCAAATCACGGCATAAATGCCAGCCATGGTAAGGAAGGAAACGAAATAGAAGAACAGACCTGTGAGTTCCATCAAAGTACCCTTCCTTTTAGTAGGCCTTGCGGACGGAACAACAACAGCGCCAACATGATGATAAAGGCAATTGCGCTCTTATAACTGGGCGAGATGATCTCTATTTCCATAATCGGGAACGTACAAATCTCTTCTGCAACGCCGATTATCAAGCCTCCCAGCATAGCTCCTAAGGGGCGGCCAATTCCGCCCAACAAAGCTGCTGCAAACATAGGTAACAGCAAGTTCCAACCCAGGTTTGTATGGATGTCCGTATCCAACCC
>NZ_LCWX01000237.1:377266-391375 GCF_001431305.1 Pseudovibrio sp. POLY-S9 | reverse complement strand
CACAAACACACCACCAATGGCAGCAAGGCCACCTCCAATCAGCCAAGTCCATCGAATAGTTTTTTCCGTATCCAGTCCGGCAATCCTTGCCAGTTCTGGGTCATCTGCAACCGCTCGCATGGATTTCCCCGTTTTAGAATACGAGAGGAAGAAATGCAGCGTGATGGCAATAACGACTGTAAACGCGATGATTTGCATATGGCGGAGAGCGATGCGGAAACTATCAAAAAAGATCAGCGGTTTTTGAAAGCCGACCACATAGACTTGAGAGTCCGTGCCCCACAATAATTGGATGGCTGAACGCAAAATTAGAGCAACCCCAAAGGATGCGATGACAGTGTAGATGCTCGGTAGATCTCTCAGTGGTTTATAAAAGGCCTTATCCAAGCACACTGCCACCAGAGCAGTCCCAACAACGGCAATCGGAATAGCTGCAAGTGCTGGAACACCAAGTGTCCAAACAGCAGTTAGTGCGATGTAGGCACCAGTTGTCATCAAGTCGCCATGAGCAAAGTGTGCAAAGCGCAGAATGCCAAAAATCATCGAAATCCCGACAGCGCCCAATGCATAAATGCTGCCAAGAGTTATGCCCGGTATGAGGTAATAGTTGATGAAATCAATCATGCTGGCAGCCCCCCGCCGAGAAATGCATGCCGAACCTCATCATTAGCCAGAAGGTTTTTGCCCGTATCCGTATATCCGTTCTTGCCGTTCACCAGCACATATCCAATGTCCGCAATGCGCAGCGCCTGTTTGGCGTTTTGCTCCACCAACAACACGGAGATACCGGTCTCCCTGATCTTCAGGATTAGATCAAAGATCCGTTCCAGATAAGCAGGTGACAAACCGGCTGTCGGCTCGTCCAACAGCAGTAGCTTTGGGTCGCTCATCATTGCTCTTCCGATGGCAACCATTTGCCGTTGACCTCCGGAAAGCTGCCCCGCTGGCTGGTTCAGCTTTTCACGAAGGTCCGGAAACAGCGTCAGGATCATATCTAATGTTGAAGCTGGATTTTTCGGTGGTGCTGCATAAGTTCCAACCTGCAAGTTTTCACGCACAGTTAGATTTGCGAAGACATTGCTAGTCTGTGGAACAGCAGAAATGCCCATAGGGACGAGGTCAGCAGTTTTGACGCCGACAATCGAACGCCCCATGAACTCCACGGAGCCAGAAAAGTATTTATTGAGCGCAAAGATTGATTTCAGCAAAGTGGACTTGCCAGCCCCATTTGGTCCCACAATTACCACTATTCCTTTCAAATCAACGTACAGATCAACGCAATGAATAATAGGCGTTGCGCCATAGCCAGTGGTCAGGTTTTGGATGTTCAAAATTGGGTCAGGCATGGACATCCTCATACTTGCCACCACCGAAGTAAGCTTCCACCACGCGTTCGTCACGCTTGATTTCATCGATGGTTCCTGTTGTTAAAACAGTGGCTTGCGCTAGTACGACAACCTCGTCGCAAAGCCGCGAGACGTAGTCCAGGTCATGTTCGATCAGGCAGAAAGTGTAACCGAAGTCGTCATTCAGCTGTTGGATCATCACAGCGATCTTGCTGAGCAGGCTACGGTTTACGCCGGCGCCGATTTCATCCAGCAAGATGACTTTTGGTGTCTGCATCAAGGTTCTGCCAAGTTCCAGCAGCTTCTTTTGCCCGCCGGAAAGGTTTCCTGCCAGTTCGTCCTGCAGCTTCTCAATCTCCAGAAAACGCAGTGTTTCCATAGCCTTATCGTAGGTCGCATGCTCTTGCTTGTGAAAGACGGAGGGGCGGAAGATTGCATTGAACACATTTTCTCCAATAGAGCCATCCGCTGCGACCATCAGATTCTCAACCACAGTCATGCGTGAGAATTCGTGCGCCAATTGGAAAGTCCGATAAAGCCCTTTGCTCTGACGCTTATGCGCTGGCAATGCAGTAATGTCTTCTCCATCAAGAAAAATTTGCCCACTGCTTGGTTGCAGTAGACCGGCTATCATATTGAAAACAGTAGTCTTACCCGCTCCATTTGGCCCGATGACTCCCGTAATTTGGCCAGTTGGAATTGAAAATGAGCAGTTGTGAACGGCGGTTAATCCACCAAATCGTTTTGATACATTCTCAAGCTGGATCATTTGTATTCCCAAAATCTCATTGACTGCACCGTCATGACACGGTCCAACATGACCAGGCCCAGAAGAGCCCGGTCATTACTCGGTAAAATTCAACCTCTTGTGGTAGAAGGCTGAATTAATTGAAGATTTTGGTTTTCTTGTAGCTGTCGCCCTCGACAATATACTTGCCGATATAACCTGCGACATCTCCATTCTCATCAAACTCGTGGGCACCAGAAACGCCCTCGTAATTGATGTCTTTGCCCGCAGAGATCAACTCACGTGCTTTCGCCCATTCTCCCGGGCCAACAATCTCACCTGGTGCATTCGCAACTGAACGAAGCGCATTTTTTACAGCGGCACGATCGGTTGAACCCGCTTGTTGAATTGCCAACGCAATCAACATGGTAGCGTCATAGGCCTGATCTACAAATGGCTTGTCAGATCCGCCGCCAAATGTCTCGTCAAACCGAGCATGGAACGCTTCTGTAGCTGCATTTGAGCTCGGGGAACTGGGTGAGGTAAAGAAGGAGCTGGCAAGAGCTTCTGCGCCAATTTGCTGAATTAAGATGTCATCCCTCAGACCGTCTGTACCAATGAACTTCTCGAAGAAGCCATTTTCCAATGATTGTTTGACGATCTTCGCGCCACTGCCCGCTGCATAAGCGATAACGACAAGTGCATCAGCACCGCTGGATGCCAGGGTCGCCAACTCACCACGGTATGAGTTTTTCTTGTCTTCATGCTTGGAGAATTTGGTGACGACCCCACCCAACTTCTCGTATTGAACCTTAAAGGTATTACCTATACCCACACCGTAGTCATTGTTAACATATGTAATTGCAACCTTTTTAAAGCCTTCCTCCAAAACGGCGCGTGCGAGCACTTTGCCCTGATAGTTGTCGCTTGGAACAATGCGGTAGACATAGTCGTTGTCTTCCAAATTGGTCATACTTGGTGCAGTCGCTGTTGGGGAAACCTGAAGCACGCCATTTGGAATAGCAACCGCATTTGCCGCAGCAATGGTTGCGCCAGAAGACAGTGCTCCCATGATCGCAACAACGTTCTCAATGTTTACCAGTTTACCTGCAGCATCAACCGATGGCTGTGCAGATGCTTGACTGTCCGCAACAACAAGCTTCATGGTTTGCCCGTCCAACAAACCGCCGCCTTTGTTCACGTCTGCCTCTGCCAGTTTTGCCCCGTTGAGGATTGGTGGAATAAAGTTGGCAAGAGGCCCCGTCACGCCCATCAATGCCCCAACTTTAATATCTTCGGCCCAAGCCGAACCTGCAAATGTTATGCATGCTGCTGTCGTCAGCATCAAAAGAGTCTTATTCATAAATCCCTCCCATTGCATTGCACCGTCGGAAGGCTTTGGCCTCATTGATTTCAGCTATCTCCTCCAATATCGGAGATTCTTACTGCTACAAACGGCGTAATACGTAAAAACACTTGCATATGCGCAAGATGCTGTCAATCACCTCTCCAGAAGGACAAGTGTCTTCACAGTCAGCTGTTTTCCTATTTTGATGGTAGGGAGATATCATCAGAAGTCACTCACTTGTTTTGTCTCCTGAGCCAAATATTATTTCATATTTCAATTATGAAATTCTCTTGCACTAATGAAATTAGTCATTCTATTGTGTGGCACAACACTTATGTGCACGAACAAACAAGTAAGCTAATTGAGCGGGGCATTATCTATTTTGCGACGTGAAACAAGTAATACGGCAGCGATCTCTCGAAAGCCTACGAACGCGAAGAGGCAAGAGAAACTGCACATTGGCGAGCGTGTGAAAGCCTTCCGCAAAGCATTGCAGTTATCACTCAGTGAGCTCTCAATACAGACTGGGATTTCAGAGGCGACATTGTCCCGAGTGGAGAATGATCAAACGCTGATGAGTGCTGCCAATCTTTACGTTTTGTCGCAAGCTCTCAATGTAGATATGTCTGCATTTTTTGAAAACCCGGCAAGTCCGGCTCGCAGTGGTATTCGCAGTATCACGCGCAAAGGGCAGGGCGTTTTTCTGGAAACAGAACGCTATAGTGCGCAGGTGTTGAGTAACGACATCACCAACAAAATGATGAACCCAGCCATTGATATTGTAGCAGGGCGAACTCTGGAAGAGGTTGGCGGATTGCATGCTCATCCAGGTGAAGAGTTTTTGATTGTGCTGGAGGGAAACTTGCATTTGCATTCAGAACACTATGCGCCTCTGCTCCTGGAGGCTGAAGACTCCATCTATTTCGATAGCTCGATGAAGCATGCTTACGTTTGTGCAGGCGATACTCCGGCGCGTATTTTGGTAATCGCGACGATTGATGCCACGCACCTCAAAAGTGAGGGTGAATAAGCACCGCGCGGTCGACTTTATTTATCACATTTGAAATTCTGGGAGGGACGTCAAGTGGCACAGTTAGAAACCAAGACAGATCATATTGCATCTGCTGAAATTCGGTTGCCAACCAACGATCTAAAGGAGGATTTGCCGTTTTTCAGCAAGATCCTCGGTATGAAGCTGGATATGATTTTCCCAGCTGATAATCCTGCTATTGCGGTGATGTCCGGTCACGGTCTTCGGGTGCGCCTGGAAAAAGGTGCATCAGAACAACCAGGAACACTGCGTTTATTGTGCAAAGAGCCTGCTGATTTTGCTGAAGGGCAAACCGAACTAATCGCGCCAAATGGCACTAAGATTGAGATTGTTGATGCCTCTCCTGCGCTGGAAATGCCCAAAACCCAGCACTCTTTCATTGTCAGGCATATGATTGACAATGATCCGTGGGTGATTGGCCGCGCTGGTATGCAGTACCGTGATCTGATCCCGGATCGTCTGGGTGGCAGTATTATTGCCTCTCACATCCGCATTCCAGATGCAGGTCCTGTTCCGGATATGGTGCATTATCACACCGTTGGGTTTCAGTTGATTTTTTGCTATCGCGGCTGGGTCCGGCTTGTTTATGAAGATCAAGGTGAGCCTTTTATCCTCAAAGCTGGCGACTGTGTTATCCAACCTCCAGAGATCCGGCATCGTGTACTGGAATCTTCTGGTGAGCTTGAGGTGATCGAAATTGGCGTTCCAGCAGAACATATCACCAGCATTGATCACGAGATGGACTTGCCGAATGGAACTGTGAACCCAGAGCGTGAGTTTCAGGGGCAAAAATTTGTTCATCATCAATTAGATAGCGCCATATGGCAGCCCCATCGCCTTGATGGCTTTGAATGCAGAGATACAGGCATTGGTTTAGCAACAAAACAGGTTGCCAATGTGCAAGTTGCCCGTGCAACGACGGGGCCAACTGGGGCTGTTACCAGTCACACCTCGGATATCTTGTTCTCTTTTGTCATGGAAGGCAGCGTTACGCTGGTCAATGAAGAGGGCAAAGCCCATCAATTGAAAGCTGGAGATGCGTTTGTCATACCGCCAACGATGAAAACATCTCTGCTGAATGGTTCTGATGATCTCGAGATTTTGGAAGTCTCGTTGCCGGGAGGCTTTGAGACCAAGCTTCACGACGTTACCCCTTAAACGGCTTCGCTGCCTTCAGACATCCTATTGTGAAGATTGGAAATCCATTGAATTATCAAGATATTATAGCGCTTGACGATAGTGACCCGCTCAAACACTGCAAGGAGTTGTTTGAAGAACGGCCTGGCGTCATACATTTAGACGCGAACTCCCTTGGATCTATGCCAAAGTCAGTTCCGGCGCATCTTGCACATGTGTTTCAAAGTGAATGGGCGGATGAACGCAGTGCGAGTTGGGCAGCGGCCAGTTGGATGGCCCGGCCTATGCAAATTGGTGCTGCGATAAGTCGTTTAATTGGCGCTGCTCCAGAAGATACGCTTGCCTACGACAATACCACGCTAAACCTGTTTAAGTTGCTGACGGATGCACTGAAGCTTAACCCGGATCGCCAGGTGATTTTGAGCGAGAAGACTACATTCCCCACCAACCTTCACGTAGCGCAAGGCCTGGAGAACGCACACAGCGACCAGCTGAAAGTAGCCTATGCGGACCCTGAGTTAGACATTCTCGACGCCATCACTGAGGATGTTGCAGTCGTTTATCTGTCTCAAGTGGATTACCGCTCTGGGCGTCGTTTCAACATGGAGCAAATCAACACCAAAGCCCGTTCTGTGGGTGCATTAACACTTTGGGATCTTTCTCATTCTGCGGGTGCTATTCCGCTGGATGTTGAGGGCACACAAACAGATTTTGCGGTTGGATGTGGTTACAAGTATTTGTGTGGCGGTCCTGGTGGCCCTGCATGGTTATACATCAACAAAAAGTATCAGAATAAGATTTGGCCGGAGATCTCTGGTTGGATCGGTCATGCAAATATATTTTCATTTTCTGAGCAGTTTGAGCCAGCTGAAGGCGTACTGCGCCACATGACCGGATCTCCGCAGGTGATCGCAAATGAGATTTTTTGGTGTGCAGCAGAGATCTGGAACTCGGTTGACCCACATCAGGTTTGGGCCAAGCATCGCTCTTTGAGTGAAACACTGGTTACGCTAATCAAAGAACAATGCGGTGATTTTGGTGTCCAACTTGCGTCCCCTGAAAATTACGATGAACGCGGCGGACATGTATGCGTTCGCATTCCGGGAGATGGGAGCAAAATCGTTGAAGCGCTTAAGAAGAAGAACATAACCTCTTCTTTCCGTTCTCCGAATGCAGTGAGATTTGGTCTGTCACCGCTCTATCATTCACACGCAGATTTGTGGGAGGCAACACAACAACTTCGTGCTGTTCTGGAAGAGCAGGCAATGGCTACGCAAGCCTGATTTGTAAGAGGGGCGCTTCTGCGAGACGACAAACTCGTTGAATGCAGCTCTCCTCTGATCGCTTCTTGTTGGGTTCTAGCCAACTTCTTCATTGTCAGAAATTAGGCAGAGAGGCAGCTCTATCACATTGCAGAGCTGCCTTTTCATCTTAGCAGAGTAGGGGATTACTCAAATCCATACCAAGCGCAGGCAAGGGGCGTTCAGTGCTGTCACCATATCCAATTTCAAAGCGCACCTTGTTGATGCACACTTTGGGAATGGTTGGTGCAAAGAGCTCAAATGTCTTAAAGCGCGCGTCATATTCCGGGTTGGCGGCAATATAGTTCTTCAGCGTACCTGTAAGAATTTGGTAGAAACATGCCTCAATCATCTGCCCGGCTTGTGCCAGTGAAGATGACAGAAATCTGAGCACCGTGACGAAGTGAGCAGTTTGAATGTCATGTACAATGTAAGCTGGTGGCTTTGCTGGCAGTAATGTGCGCAGTTCATCACTTAGATCGCACTGCTCAGGGTAAACCTCATTTACGAGATCGACATCTCCTTGCAAATCTTTGATCGCCATACCGACAGGTACATTGTCTTCCAGGACAACTGTTATGTTCTGTCCGTGAGCAATAAAACCAAGCCCATATACGCAGAGCATGTGATAGAGCGGCACAACGGTGACTTCAAACAACTTTTGTAGCCAATCCGTTAAATCAAGACCTGCCTTTTGCGCGAGATGAGTAGCCAGGGGAACGCCCGAACCATCTTTGTGCAACAAGGCAGCAAAAAGATAAGCTTTGCGATTTGGTCCCACTTTGTAGTCTGCAGGTTCCCGCCAGATTACCCCCAAAGTTTCATCATGCTGATAGGGAATATCGCGAAGCTGCTGATAAAACGGATGGCGATACCATACACCGCGCAGTTCTTTTAGAATGAAAACCTTATTCTTCAAGTGATCATCTGATTGAACAATTCCATCCAACCACTCAGATAAGTCAGCTCCATGAGCGATGTATTTTCCAGGAATTCCTCGCCATGCTGACGTGTTCAGGATTGTCAGAGCAACCTTTACATCTGGGCTTTCAGGGCGGTCCAGACTGGTGAGCGTCCGCAAAGATGGGCCCGAAACATAGCGTCCGCCAAAAGTACCCAGCAGGATCAGGTCTGCTGTTTGTAGATCATTGATGTACGTTTGTTGGAGCACATGATCCCATTGCCAGGGGTGTACAGGAATGAGACAGTAGCTTTCTAGAGTACCTCCTTTGTTTTTTAGAGTGTCCATTAGTTGCGCCATTTCAGTTGCGCCTAAGGTGTCTTTCAGAAAGCTTTTTTCTGCTTGAATATCACTATCGCTGATCTCGCAGTTCTCACGGCGAGCAGCAAGCCATAACAACTCGATCGGTTGTCGACTCTCCGGCGCAAAGCGGGCGACATCCTCTGCTCCCCAACCAAGGCGACCTTTGTTTGCTACGGCTTTTGGATGCCCTTCCAGCAGCGCGTGTAACTCATATGGTTGCATCTGGAGGAGCGCGTCAGCATCATAACCTTCGCAGGATTGAGCCAGAAACAAATCCTGACGCAGAGTGTTGGACATTTCACGCAAAAAGGTGGCCAGTGTTTCCGGTCTCATTCCAAGTTCGGTCTGTGCATCCACTGAGAATTGAAGAGGAGACAATGGCAGCGTCAATGCGGGAGCCCGGGTGATACTGCCTGCATCCACCCAGAGGTTCCCCCAGACCATGGTTTGCGCCTGAAACGTGTAGAGTACACCTGAGGAAAGGCGTAACTCAAAAGTTTCGCCGCCAGTACAAGCAGGGTCTAACACTTCTTCATAAGTTAGTTCACTAAGTAATTTTGCGAGCGCTGTCTGGCAGACTTTTGGCCACAAGGGCGAGGGACACGTCGTGTCCGCCGCCATTGTGCTGCAATGCGATTTGTCGAGGGTCATAAACGAACCTCCCCAAAAAAACGCTCCCGCCGGCAGCACATGAGTGCCGAGCGTTTATGCGGGAAATCGAATTCCATGAGTTTTTCATAGGCAAGAGAATCTGCGTAGGAGAGCAGTTTGGCGTTATCCACCCGGGGCTCACCCATTATGTTATCAGTCAGCGGGCAGTCCAAGAAAAGATAGTGTGTCAGCCCGCGCAACCAAGCGCCGGTTTTCACTTTGCCTAGGTGCCTGCGTTCACCAATCAGGCCATGCCAGCCTCTGTCGTAACTTTGAGAGGCGTAATAGGGGCCAAGCCGATCCTCTCGCACCCAATAAGTTTCGAAGTAACCTGCTTCCTCAGCATTAAAACAACCAATTAGTGGATAGGTGTGGGGTTTGGCCTGTGATGTTTCCAGGTATGCCTTCAGCTCATCTTTAGATTTTGCCAACTCCCAGAAATATGCGACACGACCATCGTTCATCCAGCGATGAAACCTGTCCAGATCACGGTCTATATCAACAGCACGAAATGATACGACAACGTCAGCAACGGGATCATAACGCTCGTAGCACAGCCCGATTGGATGTGGCGGTCTTAATGGATGATCCCGACCATCTGGCCCTTCGACCAAACCGGTGCGAAGACGGCCTGTGGATCTGTGAAGGAGCCAGAGCTGTGGGTTTTGATAGAAGCCGGAGCGATACACTTGATACTGCCCATTTGCTATTGCAAGAAATGGCAGGTCACGCGGATCAATAACGTCTGCAGGCAGGCTGATTTTTAAAGTTTCTATCTCTGGATGTGCTGAAAAGCATGCCTCCAGACACAGCAATACTGCCTCAAGTTTTTCTTCTTCAGAACCTTCTAAATAGAATGAAAAACTCAGGCTTGTCTCTGTCGCATTCTCCAAATGAGCACAAGCAAAAGCTTTGGTGTCTCGCAACACGGTTAGCTGTCCACCATTCCAATCTCCGGATGTAACAACGCGAGCTAATCTGCAATCAGAGGAGCCATCATGTGTTTCATGGGCAATCGAAAGTGATGAGCCAATAGGCATCCTATGCAATGTCATCGTTATTTCTCTTGTTATTAAATGGGTTGGCTATTTTGAAGAATGTTGCGAGCTGGCCAGCTCCGTCGCCCGATGCTTCGTTTACGTTGCTAAGGCTAGTGCGATAGTTACCCTTACTGACCAATGTTGGAGAGGTCAGCAGATAGTCATAAAAGGCTGGATCGCCGGTTGTACTTTGAGCTGCAGCTTTAAATCTTCTGCGGAGCGTGTCATAGGCGCGGGCCTCGTCCATCAAGCCATCAATAACCAGAGTGCTCACGGTGTGGAGTAGGTTATTGACAATCACGTAATAGCAAAGAAGCTCATCACCAATCTCCGGGGGGACCACATTTTCAGCATTTTTGCCAATGTCAGGTACGTATGCAGATAGGACATCATGATGGGTCGTTAAGTGACCTGTCCCCTGACAATCCCTGACATAAAGATGAGCGGGCATACCATCTTTCAGTGCAATCATCATATTTTGCTGATGAGAGCCGAACAGGAGGCCATGTCTGGCGCGAATATCAAGCAGAGGCAGGATAGCCACTTCCATGAATGCATCCAGCCATCGTTCTGCCAATTCCTGAGGGGAGAGTGTTTTTTGCGCCGCCTGCCTATAAATTAAGTCACTAAGTGGGGATGGAGCACCAAGATGAGGTTCACATAAACTGGCGAGCATCGCAGGGCCGGTTTGTGTCGGTTCATGGAACGGGTTGTCCCGCAAGACTACAAAACTATCCTCCAATGCGCCGCCGTCTTCATCTTGCAGAGCAACATATCCGGGCTCAGTAAGGATGGTCAGATTTGGGAAATTATTTGCCAGCTTGTCCCCCAAGGGACCAGAGAGCAGCTCTGCCATCTGCACACCGCGTTCAACCTCCTTGCGAGCAAGTACTCTTTTTGAGTTTGTCAGCCGCATGGAAAGTGAAAACTTAAGCATGTACGGCGCCTTGAAAGCGTGTACTCCGCGCATTGATGCGGTTGCTGTAAATGGTTGGCCAGCTGACCCATAGGGTCTGAGAAAACCCTGCTGTATCCATCGGATAACTTGAGGACGAGCCAATAAACGTTCTGCCTGCCATGGGTGCCAGGCAAAAGGCACGTAACCTTTATCAACTTTGGTCCGCAGTGTTTCCGGCAAGGTTTCATCGCTTTTGGCAAGGTTCTGGCACATGTCAAAAGCAGTTATTTGCACACCAGAACCTGAAACCAGGATCGAACGATCTGCCAAGACCCAGAATAAAGGAAATTGCCCCTTTAATTCAGGCGATAACAACAAGGCATCGGCTTTGGTCAGCTCGTCTCTGCTACGTGGGTTTGGATGGGTCGGATGGCCGGAAATAAGCGCTTGCTCAGCGTCCTGAAAATTCCAGTTCTCTGCAGCATGAGGAGAGTTGTTGGCGTCCAGCTCATAAGCTTGCATTTGAGCCTGATGACTATCCAACACCCTCGATAAAAGCGTAAACTGCTTTTCGCTGTGCTCGCCGCTGATTGTACTATCTGTAATAAGTGTAGTCAGCGCACTCATGAGGCTGACAGGCTTGCAACGCCCTTCGCTGTTCCAGAGGTAAAAAGGCAGCTGTATTTCATATCGAGCGGCCGTATGGTGAGGGACTTGCAGCAACAAGCGATCATTGTTTTGCAGAGGAAGACAAACTGTATCCTCACCAAAACATAAAAGCTCTTTTTGCGCGTGTGATAGAAATGACCAACCTGACCATTCGCGCAAGAGCGCATTTAAGAACGCACTTGCAGTGGCATGCTCAGCCCTTTGTGAAGGTGTTGGAGGGACAGACACAGGACGATTGCTTGCCTGAGTGTAAACTAAGGTTTTGTTCATGGCGAACCTGAAGAATAGAGCAATTAATGATATGACCAGCGGTTCAGGCTGGTATGACCTGATTTAAGATTTCCGCTCGTGGCACACTTGGCCAATCGATTAATTCATTGTCTTCTTCCAGATCGAAGAGAGGCTCTCCTACAACAGCATTCAATATGGTCGCACTCCTCCACGTCATGAGGCTCATTTGCGGATCCACAATGCCGTGAGAGGAAAGGCCGAGATTTAATCCAAAAATCTGAAGGTTTCTTGGTCCGTCCCATTGCAGTCGGTAGGACGCATCCAATTCCGGCAGGCCATTTTCATCTAACGAAAGGCGCGGTAAGAGCGGTGTCATAAACTCCGGAAGCGCTGGCCTTGCCCCTGTCGCTAGTATGACCAGATCCGCTTGCTGCGTTTCTGTCTGACCGCTAATCGTAGAGTGTGAGGTCATCCGATAGCCGGTTCCCTGCTGTTCCATCGCTTTTACATCTCGTCCCGGCAGCAAGGTGATGGTGCAGGGATCGGCGCAAAGATGCTTGCGGCGATAGATTTCCGCATACAGCTCATCGACTGTGCTTGGGGTTAGGCCATCACTTGCTAGCTTCTGGTTTACCACTTCTTGTCGCTGGCTTTGTTTAGGAAGAGTCTGGTAGCTTTGAACATAAGCAGGTGTAAAAACCTGATCAACAAACCCACCTTCTTCGAGGGGGGAGAACCGGGGCAAATTGCTGATCCACTGGACCTCCAATGGAGCTGCTTGCGTATTTGTCAAAAGGTCCAGAACAATTTCCGCACCGGTTTGCCCGCCGCCAATGACTGCAATACGTTTGTTTTTTATCTGCCGTGCTTTGTTGAGGTAACTGCTTGCGTGGAAACAATTCTCACCTAAGTAAGCGGTCGCCCATTGCGGTATAAAAGGCTTCATACCTGTGCCGATAACAAGATTGGGAGTGTGCTCAACTCGTCCGTCTTCAAACGTCACAGTTAGACGGTTGTCTTTCACCGAGATTTCCTGGGCAGTGTGGTTCCAATGAAGATTGTTCATCTTGCCAGCAGCCCATGCAAGATATTCATTAAACTCCACACGGGTTACTCCGGTAAAACGACCAGCTAAAAAGTCATAGAACCTCTTCTTTTCAACCAGAAACGCCATAAAAGAGTATGCGCTGGTCGGTTGTACCGCTGTGACGAGGTCTTTCAAGAACGATGTTTGCAAAACAGAACGCGAAAACATCAATCCCTGATGCCAGCTGAATTCTGACTTACTGTCAAAAAATGCTGTGCGAATGTGTGATGAGCTCTGTGCCAATGCGGCAACGCTCAGATTAAACGGCCCTATGCCTAATCCGATCAGGTCATAAACTGGTTGCGTATTCTTCGGCATCTTGACGATCTGGGACATGTCAAGGCTCCTTTGTGTTCTGTCAAATATCAGAGGGACGCAAAGGTCGCGCAACTGGCTTGTGGCTGATCACGAACCCGGAGCCACCTACGCAAAAAACAAGTGCGATGAGGGCGGCAAATGAAAAAGTTAAGGTCAGACTCGTCTCTCCACCAAAGCCGCCAAGAAGGGAGCCTGTGGCTAACCCGGCAAACTGAAAACAGGAAAGAGTGGTCGACCCTTTTGCTTTGAGTGAAGCTGGCAATCGTTTCAGCAAATATACTGAATTAGTAGCTGCGAGCAGTGCTGCTGAAGCGCCAATGATAGCTGCACTCATTGCAATAAAAGAAAGCGTATGCGCTATGCAAAGCAGACTGAGGCCTGCCGTAAAGCTAATTGCGCTGGTGATTTGCACAATGCTTGCATGCTTGCGAAAGATTGGTAAGAGGCCCAACTGAGCGACCAACCCGCTTAGAACAGCAGCGGTAAGACAATAACTTGCAACAGTGGTTGCCTGAGTTGAGTTTAGTTGCATGCTGTCTTTTATGAGCGGGCCCAGCAGCACATATGTTGCACCAAGACACAACTGCAGAGCAAATCCAATCAAAAGCGCAGTTTTAGGAAGTGTGATCCGGTTTTTGTATTCGTTGCTCTTTTTGCATTTTGTCGTTGCTGGTGATGACTGCTTAAATGCGAAAAATAAGCAAGCTGCATAGACTGGAATCGGAGCAACGAGTGGAGCGACACCTCCAAGAAGCAAGAGCGGAGCCACAGCTGCGTTTCCCGCAAGTCGTCCAAGACCCGTCATAGAACTCAAACGACCTATCGGAGCTAGAAGCTTGGAAGAATTTTGCGAATTTCTTGCGAGTATTGCTTGAGTAAGCGGAAGGAGAGCTGGAACTGAAATGCTATAAGCAATTCGTGCCGTAATGAGGACAGCTAATCCGAGAAGAGGGGAGATTAAAGCATAACTGACTAGCATAAAGCTGATTGCAATTGCAGACACGCTTAATACCGCGAAACTCAGTATGATCCTCAAGGCAC
>NZ_LCWX01000237.1:372388-377169 GCF_001431305.1 Pseudovibrio sp. POLY-S9 | reverse complement strand
CGAGAGTTCCGATATATGCTTCTACCCGTCCCCAAGCTGGCAGGCTGATCGCTGTTGCCATCAAGCCTGTTCCTACAACAACCCCAATCATACTGAGTGTCAGGTCAAAGACGTCTTGTAGCAACGGCACCATGACCACCAGGCACGCTTGATGGAATGTACTCGCCGCAATGGCAGGCATAATTATCGCAGGTTTAAACAATGGAGACCACTATTCTCAATACAATCAGGAGGTGCGTATTAAATATGAGTCATACATTCAAGTATAATTTTGCGAACGCTTTGTCAAGCTGATCCATCAAACATTGCAGGGCTTTAAAGCGAGTGTTTCTCTTGAAATACAGAAACTACCGCGGTTGCATAGTTGAAACGCAGTGCAAGAGGTTTGGACAGAAAACGACTTTCTGTAAGTAGAAAACTGTCGGTGAGGAGGGAGAGAGTTTGAGATTTAAGCGGCTGTTTTGTTTGGTTAAATAACTTGAGGTTGCGAAAGTACTTGTAGTTCAAAGCAATAACCGTCAGCTAGCTACAGCTAATGAACTCTCTCGTTTTATATTTTAGATTTAAGCGGGTAACAAAACCTATAAACAAGTCTACGAAGATGATCATTCTTGAGAGTATATAATGCCTGCGAGCCTCTCTGGATTGCATCTACGGACGTTGAAGGTGGCAAAGAAACCAAAGCTAATTTGACGAAGCGGTTTCTAAGCTATTCAAAAAGGCGGGATCCTTATCTGTGAAATGATTGGCACAGATGTGTAACTGCATCAGCTTGACACAGTTTGGTGCAAAAGCATTGCCTAGTGACAGAGTTCTAACGATCAAGCTGGTAAAGGCACACAATTAAAACGATTTCCAGTTCACCACCACCATCGAATACCCCAAACTCAGGAAACAAACCGACACCCGTCTGAAGCAAATCCTCCGCGATGACACACTCGGATTGCTGGATGTCCTGCCTGAAACGGTGGAACTGACAGGTTCGAAAAGCGACCGTATGAAAGCCCTGTCAAAACTGGTTTCTGAGGTCTAACATGGTGTGAACCGGTCACTTGAATCAGTTTGTGAAGCAGGTGAATCTGTATATTAGAAAATTAAGTTAACCTATTGTTATAACTAGCTTATTGAATTGGAAGAGGCCTGATGACGCAACCGCTGGTGAAGCTTGGGCTGTTGGTGTGTTTGCCAATTCTCTTGCACACTTTCGTCCCTATGCAGGCTTGGTGGCCTGCGCTCAGATATTCAAGTTCCTACAAGCAAGACGCTCAAGAGCGCACTGTTGAATTTGAAAAGCTCAGTCTAGAGGTTGCGGGCAAAGCGATCGTGGTGATGAACGAGCGCGACAAAAGTCATATCTTCAGCGAGCGCACATATTTAAAACTGCTTAAGTTGCAGGGCGACAGGCGCGAGCCATCTCTGGTCGCAATGCATTGCAAGGGAAGTGTCTGCACCAACCAGCCAAGTGACGCTCACTTCGCAACGCTCATGTTAGCCTTGACTGCTTTGATCCTGGCCTTTGCCATGAAATTTGGGCTACGCGGGCCCTTCCCGTTGGGGGAAGCTACTGACATAGGTATGTCTGACAGGGACGCATAAGGCGCTCTACACATAGCAATAAAAAACCCGGCACTGCTTCCAGTCCCGGGTTCATAACAATCTCTCGAAAGCGATAAGCCTAGCCGCCTGTCAGCTCTTCCAGCTCAGCGGACATCTTCAGCCAGTTCTCTTCGGTCTCTTCCAGCACCTTCACATAGGCAGCACGGCGGATAGCATGTTGTTTTGCCTTGTCCGGTGCCTCGGTGTAGATGCGTGGATCAGCCAGCAGGGCATCAAGCTTTTTGATGTACTTCTGGTACTTGGAGATCTCTTTTTCCGCAGCTTCAATGTTCTTCTTCAACGGAGCGGTTTTGGCGCGGCGCTCAGCTGCTTCCTTCCGGCGCGCCTGCGCATTGGCTTTCTCGCTGTCCTCCTCAACCGCAACCTTGGACTTGGAGCCACTGTCGCCCTTCAGGATCAACTTGCGGTACTCCGCCATGTCGCCGTCGAAGTTTCTCACACCGCCATCGGCAACCAGCCACAGCCGGTCTGCACAGGCCTCCACCAGATGCCTGTCATGGCTGATGAGAATGACCGCACCGTCATAATCGTTGATCGCGTGCACAAGGGCTTCGCGGCTGTCGATATCAAGGTGGTTGGTCGGCTCATCGAGGATAACAAGGTTCGGTCCGTGGAACGTGGCAAGGCCCAGCAGCAACCGGGCTTTTTCGCCACCGGAAAGATCCTTGGCAGGGGTCAGCATCCGGTCCGTCGGCAAACCAAACCGGTCCACACGCGCGCGGATTTTGGATTCCAGTGCACCCGGCATCAGCGGACGCACATGCTCAATCGGATTGCTCTCCGGCATCAGGTCATCCAGCTGATGCTGCGCAAAAAACGCAGTGCTCAGCTTGGTGGCCTTAGTCATATCACCAGACATCAAACCAAGGCGCCCGGCAATCAGCTTGGCGAAGGTCGACTTACCGTTACCATTGGCACCAAGAAGAGCAATGCGGTCGTCATGGTCAATGTTCAGCGTCAGGTTCTTCAGGATCACCGTGTCATCATAGCCAACGGAAGCCTGTTCCAGCTTGATGATCGGCGGAGAAAGCTTGGCCTCAGGCTGCGGAATGTGCAGCTCCAGCCCTGAACCTTCATCCAACACGGAAATTGGCTGCATCTTCTCAAGCATCTTGATACGAGACTGCGCCTGTTTCGCTTTGGTGGCCTTTGCGCGGAAACGGTCAACGAAGCTTTGAATGTGCTTGCGTGCCTTTTCCTGCTTATCAGCCGCCTTCTTCTGAAGCAAAATGGTTTCACGGCGCTGACGGTCAAAACTGTCATAACCACCGCGATAGAAGGTGAGCTTGCCACCATCCATATGCACGATGCTGTCGACCGCATTGTTCAGGAGGTCACGATCATGGCTGATCAGAACAACCTGATACGGATAACGCGCAATGAAGTTCTCCAGCCACATCGTACCTTCAAGGTCGAGGTAGTTGGTCGGCTCATCAAGCAGCATCAGGTCTGGCTTGGAAAACAACAGGGCTGCAAGCGCAACACGCATACGCCAACCACCAGAGAAGTTGGCACACGGCTGTTGCTGCTCATCGTAAGAAAAGCCCAACCCGCTCAGGATCGCAGAGGCCCGCGCTTCAGCGCTGTGGCTCTCAATATCGACAAGTCGCGTATGGATCTCCGCAATCCGGTGCGCATCTTCAGCCGTTTCGGCCTCAGCCAAAAGAGCGGTGCGTTCCGTATCAGCCGCCAGAACCACTTCCAAAAGCGTTTCCTGCGTGCCCGGCGCTTCCTGAGCCACCTGACCCACGCGGGCCTTTTGCGGCATGTGCACACTGCCGCTCTCAACGGACAGCTCACCGCACAGCAGTTTGAACAGCGTAGACTTGCCAACGCCATTGCGCCCGACAAGACCGGTTTTCGCACCACTTGGAATAGTAACGGAGGCATTGTCGATCAAAAGACGCCCGGCAATGCGATATGTAAGATTAGAAACCTGAAGCATGCCACGCTGTTTGCCCGCAAACCTCTTGTTGTGCAAGGGGCAAGCAATCCGATTCTAATGTTTTTCTGATGATGGTGTGGCTTAAGAATGTGGGCTACTACTGATTACACGCAATTTTTTGATGATTATCTAAACAGTATTGAACTTGCTCGGGACTTACGATTGCATTGAATTCCCATGAACGAACGGTTCGCTCGAAGGACAGTTGAAAAATATCTGGTCTTTCTTCCGTGTCTCTTTGTCTCATTTGCCGGAGAAGACCCAAAATCTTAGATTTGAGTTTAGCTAATACGATCAACTCGTCTCGATAGCTATTCGCACAGAATACCAAGTCGTGCTTTTCATTAAAGGACGCGCTGGAATGTGCTTCTTGCAAGCCATGCATTATAGAGATGATAGCATTTGCAATGTGCTCATCACCATACTCCAAATAACCGCAAAGTGTATCTAGATAAAAATGTGGATCTTTAACATTTTTAAAGCCAAGATCATTTATTTCTTCGATTGAAATATCAGTTTCACTTGTTTCTTCTCTGCATTTTATTTCGATGAATAGTTTGTTATAGTTATATGCGAGAAGATCAATAAACTTGCCAATGTTGACTAGATCAAAAGGCAGGCGAGCACGATACATTTCCGCTCGTCTGTGACGTTCGTACTCGGCTTGCTCTTGGGCTGTAGCAGTTTGTTGTTTTATTGCTGACACAGAAAACGCAGTGATTACTGCAACGATAAGCGTTGCTAAAATGCCAAATGAACCTATCCAAAAGTTATTAGTCAAAGAAATGACTACATCAGCACCTCTTAGCACTCCGAATACCGACAGAGCTCCGTAAGCCGAAAACGTAATGAAGATGAGCGCAAATACCGCGAAAAAAAACAGCAAAAAAATTTGCCACCAGTCAAAAGCTGAAAAATTGATCTTCAATATACCTAACCCATTTGAATTAAATCAGATTCATGCCTTCCAATTTAATGTATTTTCTTTACTTCAATCAATGAAAGAAGTGTTTTCTTTTAGGTCCGGAGTGAGTAACTCCTACCTCTTCCCATACCTGAACGCCTCCGCCACAAAATGCTCAACCGCATCACGCGGATAATCGCCATCGGAAGGCACCCAGAGGCAGCGGTTGCCTTCAAAGCTCAGCACATCGCCATAAAGGGCGCGCATGTCAGCAATGAGGGTGGTTTGGCAGTGCACGAACAGGCCGAGCTGGTC
>NZ_LCWX01000237.1:359684-372297 GCF_001431305.1 Pseudovibrio sp. POLY-S9 | reverse complement strand
GCCGAACTTTGGTTTCCAGTGAAGGCGCACCGTGATGCCGCCATGCTTTGGCAAAGGGCGATAGGAGGGCTCGCCCCACTTCAGGGTCTCTGTCAACGAGGAGGGGCCATATAAGCGCTGGGCGCAGTCCAGAATAAGCGAACGCAGGTCCAGCAGGTGGACGCGTTTATCCTCCGGGTAAGCGGCAAACACCGCCGCAATGTCATCAGGCAAGGGCGCCTGAACGGACTGTTTGCCGGGCTTTGTAACACGCTCCATAAATGCATCCCTGAAAAGATCATGATCAATACCAGATCATAATTGACCTCTTCAGGGAGAAACAAGAGCACACGCCCGATTATCGGGCGAAATCAGTTGCCTTTCGTCAGGCGGTAATCATGTCCTCTTCTTTTGCCATCCATTGACCGGTCTCACGCTGGAAGTAGATCATGTCCAGCGCCGCAGGCGTCCGGCCCAGCTGGGTCAGCATGGCATGCACCTGTCCGCGGTGGTGGGTCTGGTGGTTGAAGAAGTGGAACAGCGCAGCGCCAAGGGGCTGCTGCATCACCAGTGGTTTGCGCACAGTGCGATAGATCATGGTGCGCAGGAAGTCTTTCTCCTGCATCTGATCAATCACCGAGCAGATACGATCGTCCAACAGACGGCGCTTTTCCTGCAAGGTTGCAAGGTCACCAGTCAACTGTTCGTCAAGGCTATCAATCGGGTCGCCCTGGCCGGTAAAGCGATAGAGCCAGACCTTATCTGCCACATACTGGTGATCCATGGTGCCATGAATGGAATTGAAATAAACGCCAAGATCACGGTGGTACTCCTCCGCAGTGATCTGGTCGCATTCCTGAAGCAATAGATCGTTAGCCCACTTGTTATAGGAGGCATACATTACAAATGCTGCTTTCATAGGGGTGTCCTCTTGCTATGTCTGTTGCAAGAACAATGCACGCCTTTGAACCTCTATAAATTGACCCATCTCAAACAAAACCAGCCGTAGGGGGAGACGTGTAGTCGCAACCCGAAAGACGTAGTTATCTATGCTGCGCCAGAACCTGTTGGAACCTCAACCCTTTTCGCCAAAAGCCTGCATTCGCGTCATCGTGTCCCTGGGAAAACCTCCCCTTAAAATCAAAGGGCCCATACGGAAGAGGCGGGAGGGGTGCCTCGGAGCAGGGCTGATAACAGCATTGCAACCGTCATCAATGAGTCATAATCGCCTGTTTTCTGCAGTTTTCACGCAGGACAACGTGGGAATACGGATATACCCTCTTGCTTTTTAAGGGAGAGTTTAAGTATATCTCGCGCGAACCTTTGTGGCGCTTTGTAAAGGCGCTACAGGAAAAAGATTTTTAATGAGAGCTGCCCTTCGGAAGCTCGTGACAAACTGCAGGTAATAACGATGGCGATTGAACGCACGTTTTCCATGATCAAGCCGGACGCAACCAAACGCAACCTGACCGGTGCTATCACCGCTAAGCTCGAAGAAGCTGGCCTCCGCGTTGTTGCATCCAAGCGCGTTTGGATGTCCCTGCGTGAAGCAGAAGGTTTCTATGCAGTACACAAAGAGCGTCCATTCTTTGGTGAACTGACAGAATTCATGTCTTCCGCTCCAACTATCGTTCAGGTTCTGGAAGGCGAAAACGCAATCGCGAAAAACCGTGAAGTCATGGGCGCTACCAACCCTGCAGATGCTGCTGAAGGCACCATCCGTAAGGAATTCGCTCTGTCCATCGGCGAAAACTCCGTACACGGTTCTGACGCTCCTGAAACAGCTGCTGAAGAAATCGCTTACTGGTTCTCCGGCACCGAAGTCGTAGGCTAATCTAGCTCATCGATTTCAGCTGTCTGCTGAATTCAAAAAAGGCCCGCTTGATGCTTGATTGCGTCAGGCGGGTCTTTTCTTGTCAAAAATTCCATCGTATCGTCAGGCAGTTCATAAAAGTTACTGGATAAACTCAGGTTTGCGCTGGGCACCCTTGCTTCGGACACAATTTTAAAATTAAGTCCGCGCGCACGTGGGAAAACGGAACGCGAGATAAATTCATGAATATTAATGCAAAATCGCTTCTTTTAGGGGCATCTCTGGCACTGGTGGCAAGCGCGGCAACCGCTCAGGACCATACCCGTCCTTATTTGAGCCTTGATGCTGCAGGCAAAGGCGTAAGCGCCTGTGTGGCTCTGGCAAAGGAAAACGGTTGGAACATGTCCATCGTTATTCTGGATCGGGGAGAGGATGTTGTGGCGTCTGCACGCATGGATGAGGCTCTGCCTGCCAGCTACAAAGGCGCAACGCTCAAAGCAAACACATCTTTGTCCTGGGGCATGCCAACAGAGCAGGTGAACGAGGTTCTGGAGAAGGCACCGGTCTTCAAACAGTTCCCGGGTATTCTTGGCATTGCAGGCGGCCTGCCAATCATTGTGGGTGAAAGTGCTCTGGTGGGCGGCATCGGTGTTGCGGGCAGCTCCATGGAAAATGACGCTGCCTGCGCAAAGGCAGCTGTAGAAGCCATGCGCTGATCTCAGCAAACCGAGTGAATTTAGCAAAGCCAGTTCCGTTTGTGCGGAGCTGGCTTTGTTTTTGCGCTATCTCTGTCTCAAAGGCACGAGGCCAGTCTCAGGAGTTACATCCACATTTGCGGGTGGTCCTGGCCCGACAACTCAGGGGCCGCACCGGCTTTCACTTCTGCATACCATTCTGAGACCTGAAGGAAGACCGGGAAAACCTGCTTCAGATGCGTCACGTCGATGTCGCTGTCTGGAATGCGGATTTCGCCATAGGCTGAGGAATGGGCAACCTCAAGACCAAAGGTCAGATTGTAACCCGCCACATCCAGCGTATTGCTGTTTTGCAGCAGTTCCGTGAGAACGCGGGTATCAGTTGGCAAATCATTGAAGAGAATGCGGAGCACGCATGTTTCTGTGGTCTGATCAAAGCCGAATACCAGAGAGAAATTCTGATTAATTTCAAGCACGAGTTCGCCGTCGAGGTCATCCTCCAGCATCGGGCTTAAATCAATGCTTTCAAGGAATTCATTAGCGGCTGTTTGAAAGTTCGACACGGGTGCTCCTTTAAACGGGATGTTTGATTTGAACTCTGTCTAACAGAGACAATCAACCCACAGGCGTGCCAAAGGGCACATCACGCCTCTCAGCTTTCCATATGCTTTGTCTCAAGAACGCGCTCAAAGCGCCGCTAAAAGACAAAACTAAGGGAACTAGGCATGGGAATTCCGACGGTCGCGGCATCGACAACTGTCCAACCTATTGAAACTACATCTGTAAATCAGGCAAACACCAATGCCGCTGAAAACACAGCCGTAAAATCAACTGAAGTGCGGAGCCAGGATGGTGGCCTGTTTAAAATTGTTGCATATGTCAGAGAAAAAATCTCAGGCTCTTCCCATCACAGCTTGGCAGCACGTGTAAACACGCCAGCAGAGGGCAGAGAGACCCAGAGCGTCCTCACCCGCATCAAGGCGTTCTTCACGGGTAGTTCACGTGCATCCCAAGCGGAAACTGCTCCGGCTGCAGCGGGTGCCACCAAGCAGTTGGTGAACACAAAAACAGCTCAGTTTACCGAAAACAACAAGAGCCTTGCGACATCCGTTGATAACATCAAGGAGCGCGCTGAAACCCATGTAAGACCAGCTGCAAAGCACGCAGTTGAACAACTGCTGGGAGCCGAGGTGCGTGGCGACAGGTTCGTCTTCGAGATCAAAGCAAACGGAGGCATCAACGAAGCGTTTGATCGGTTGGATGCAAAGATTGCAGAAAATCCTGATGATATCAAAGGTATCGCAAAGGCTTCCAAAGCGCTGAACAAAGACATCCAGAAGGAAGTCATCTCAGCATATAAGCTGGCTGCGTCTACCGAAGGGACGACGCTCTCCAAGGGTGATATCAAAACGCTGAAGAAAGAGTTTCAGCAGCACATGTCCGCTCACATAACCCAGTCATTGAACAAGACTGAGGCCAACTGGCAGACCACGACTGAGACCGTCAAGCTGGATGTGGCAACGCAAAGAGAACTGGGTGCCTCTGGCGATGCTGCACTGACAGAGCGCTCCTTCACAGCCACCACCACCCCAGCAGCAAAACTGGAAGTTTTGGCAGGGGGCTATCAGGCTGATGAGAAACACGGCATCAGCTCAACGGCAACCTCTGAAACAGATCACGCGGTAAACCTGTGGGTCAGCGAACTGAAAGGCGAAACCACCTCCTACGCAGCAGTCCGTCATGGCGTGAACTTCCCGTTCGGCGTCAAACATGATGCTGAGCTGGCCACAAAGGGCGCAGACACCCGAACCCAGGAAGTGGTAACAGCAGCAGCATCCACCAAAGCAGCTGACATTGTAGCATGGCGCACAGATCACCCGGGAGAGCCTTTCCCGCTGAAAATTGTTTCAACCTCACTGCTGACCGCAGCATCCAAGGCAAAGACCTATGAAACCGGCCAGCAGGAAGCATGGGGCCGCGCACAGGGCGAGCAAACCATCACGGTAGACTTGCCGGGTGAGGGCATAACTGAAGTCAATGTAGAGGTCGAAGTGCTGCCGTTCAGCATGGGCGTCAACGGCTTTGCGAAACTGGGATTGTTCTCTGGCTCCATCGGCAAACATCTGGGGGATCGTCTCACCGGCTGGAAATGGGCTGACAACCACAACGAACCGCTCATTGGTAAACTAGACGAAATGGTGGAGCAGGCCAAAGCCGATGCAATAGGGGCCAACGATCCAGGTAAAGTTGCCCGTCTTGAGAGTTACAGCACCCAGCTGCATGAGGCGGTCAATGATGGCAAGCAGCGCCGTTCCGCAGGCAATGCGTATGGAGTTGCCGTTCTGGTCAACCTGATTGCCAATGAAACCGGAGCTGTTCCTGCAATCAACTGCATGTCCGGCAAGGATCGTACAGGCTATCTGGATGCAGCCGTCAAAGCGCGTCTCATGGAAGTGGAAAGCCTGAATGCAGGTCGTCCGCAAAATGATAAGTCGATTGTGCCACAGATCTACGGACAGCGCACAGAAGCGCAAAACGCTCTGATGAGCCTGTCCTCTGAGGTGATGGGCGGTAAGACCGTGCAAAAAGCCTGCACCGGTGTGGCTGGTTATAAGGTTGGTGAAGGCGGAATGTTTAAAGTTCAGGCCAACCTGGACAACGTGCTCGACTCCAAAAGTCTGTTGGGCTTGTCTGCTGCCGTTAAGGCGTAGCCAACACCACACTTCAAAGCAAAAGCAACATCAAGAGCGGCCTCAGAGCCGCTCTTTTTTGTGGGGCAAAGAAAGAGACACCCTAATCCCATACGTGAAGGTGGAGGCTGAACACTGGACCTCGTTATCACTGGGGTACTGGGGAACACCCCAGCAAATCGCAAGGGGCTGCGACAATCTGTCATTATACCTTAGCCGGAGAGACAGGCGCCAAAACGCGGCGAAATCGGCTACGGGTTTTTGCATAACAGTTTGATATGCATCAGTAATGTGTGGGCGAAGGAGGTGATATAATGCCATAAACCCAAGGAAGACCCTTGGTAAAACTATGATTGATTAAAATTTCAATCAATATATATAGTGATCGCTATGGAAATGGAAAAAGCCCCCCGCGGTCGACCCCGTCGGTTGGATAAAGAAAAAATACTGGAGATCGCAAGTGTCCTGTTCTGGCAACAGGGCTATGAGGCGACTTCGATAAATGAGCTAGTCACTGCCATGGGTATTACACCACCAAGTCTGTATGCAGCGTATTCCTCCAAGGAGGAACTGTACCTGGCTGCAATCGACAGGTATTCGGCAAGCTATGGCCGGCAAATGCTGTCTGGCCTTGCTCTGCATTCCTGTGTTTATGAAGCAATCCGGACCGTTCTTTATGAATGTGTGGAGGTTTTCGTCGGTGGAGACCATCCTTCTGGTTGTATGATCGCTACCGGATTGGTCGAAAGTTCTAATGCTCAAGGCGCATTGGCACGTAAATTGGCTGATTTGCGCCAGCAAACCATCAAGATCATCGCAGATAAGTTTAAAGCCTGTGAAACCCAGTTTGTCGAAGGAACTGACCTTCCGGCCCTTGCCAGCTTCTTTGGCGCCACAATTCAAGGCATGGCTGTTCAGGCAAGAGACGTTAACTGCCCGACAGAACTGCATAAAATCGCAGAACACAGTTTGAGCGTACTACAGGCATCTCGTCGTTTCTGATAAAGAAAATGGCGCAAAAATTGCGTTATTAGGCGTGTATTGCTAATAAAATTACGCAATCACGCCTTTTTTATTTTGCAATATTACGCAAACTAAAGAATGTCATTTACATAATATATCAGAGTATCGTGAATGATACTGTTAAGAGTATTTCCCATGCACTCATGAGTTTGTTGTTCCAAGCCTCCTGTCACCTATGCTTTTGGTATGGATTGCCCAACACCAAGGGAGGCTGACGATGGATAGTGATACCATTAACTTCACCGAGACGTTCCCACATTCAATGCAGGAAGCACTCAAAGCATCTCTCAAAGTATTCTGGCGCCTCGGTGTGCATCGCACATCCATTGATGATGTGTGCCGCCAGTCAGGTGTTTCCTATCATTTCCTCAATGAGAACTTTGAGAGTAAAGAACATCTCTATCGCACTGCAGTGATGTGGTACCTGGATCAGTACGGAAGACAGCTCCTGTCAGAGTTTGCGCTTCACTCCAATCCCACAGAAGCTCTGCGCGGTGCGCTCTACGAATGCATCGGACTGTTCTGCAACAAGCAGTGTGAGCACGCCAAGCTGTTGTCCTACGCTCTGGCTGCCGTCAACAACAGTGACCGGATCCTGATCTCGGAGCTGCTGTCTCTGCGCCGTAAGGTCTACGCCACCATCTTGATGAAGCTGAACAGCAACAAGACCCACTTGAAGGACACAGCAGACATACCTGTGCTGGCACGCTTCTACATCACAACGCTCAGAGGCCTCGCCAGTCAGGCAGCAGACGGCATCCCAAGCGATGAGCTCTACCGTGTGGCAGATTTAAGCCTGGAGCTGCTGGAAGCCTACCGAAAATGAGTACGCCCAGCACATTTCGACCGAAGAGCCTGACAGAAATGAACATCTGTCAGGCTCTTTTTTTAGGTGAGGGTGCCTGTCAACTTTTGCCTCCCTTGAGTTGTATTTTTTCAAAAGGCTTTTTGAACTGAGGCTTTGGAGCAGGCAATCATGGCTCGTCTCAGCCTGCCGCTTTAATCTGGACACTCAATTGCCCTGATTGACTTTGTAACAGGCTTCTATTTCGCTGCGACAAACCATCGAAATCTTGCCACAATCGAAGACAGCAGACGTTAGGTCATACTCCTTTAGCAGAACAAAGAATCGATAAAATAAATCGTAATAATATAACACCACAACAGTTGGTTACATCATTTTTCACTAAAGCTGAGGCAAACCGCTCCTCTTTGTTAAGGATAGATTTCGTTCGCCTGAGGGTAAGTTGCTGCATACGTAAATGGGCCTAAGATTGAATGCTCGTTCAATAAAGATACGGGAGATTTTCGATGCAAATCGAGACCGTTAAGACGAACCGACCGACCCCGATCAGTTTGACAAAAACCTTCGAAGCCTCCATCCACGAGTTTTCAAATTTTGGGGTGGAAGCAACGTCGCTTGGGCAAATCAGTACAGCGACGGGCGTTCCAACAGAACGTTTATCCAAGACCTTTCATGACACGGCCAATCTGTTCTCAAATGTGGTCAAATGGTATCTGACCAGATACGAACATCAGATCCTTTCCGGCTTTGCCATGCATTCCAACCCTGTCGAAGCCATCCGTATTGCCCTTTACGAATGCATTGAACTGTTTTGCGAAGATGACTGCCCACATGGCAGTTTGCTCTCTGTTGAGCTTATGGAGATTTCTGATACCGACGGCGTCATCGCCAAAGAAATGGCGCACCTCAAAGAGCAGGTCCACGGGCGCATCTATCAAAAACTGGAGAACTGCAAACAGCGCTTCACCTCGGGTTTTAGACCCAATGAGCTTGCCGAGTTCTATACCGAAGTCATGGCGATCCTCATTAAGCAGGCCTGTGATGGGGTAGATCGCACCGACCTGTATAATCTCGCTGATGCCAGCCTTGAAAGATTGGAGAACCAGCCTGTCATACACTAGTGCGTGTGAGCAAAAACGATCAGAACAAGCGGACTGGTTGCCCTCAGTGTCAGTCTGCTTTTTTGTGAAATAAAACGCTCAAATCCAGCACGAAATGAGGCTGCGAAAAGGCGAAATATTCAATTTGTCCGGATCTTGTCTATCAGGCCTTAATCGTAATTTTCCTAGCATTAATAATCAGTTGTTCTTTATCCATGGCCGCGTAATATGTACTTATGCCTATAAAGGATGAAATGCACGTGGAAACAATATCTCCGGACATAGAGGCCATGTTGGAAGCCTCGGTCAAAATGTTTTGGAAGCGAGGCTATGATGCCACTTCCCTAGATGATGTCGTGGACGCCATGGGCGTTCCTCATGAATTTGTAGAAGGGGCATTTTCCAATAAGGAAGAACTCTATGCAGCAGCCACAAGGTGGTATCTGCAAAACTATGGCCGCAGGCTGCTTTCTGGCTTTGCCATGCATTCCAACTGCTGTGATGCCATTCGTGTCGCCCTTTACGAATGCGTCGATGTGCTCTGCGATAAAACAGAGTCAGACGGATGCCTTCTGTCATCTGGCTTACTGGAGATCTCCACCCAGGACAGTATTCTGACCAGAGAGATCACCGATCTGCGCAACACCATGGTAGGCGCGATTACACGCAAACTCACCGATTGCAAAGAAAGCCTCAAGACCGGTACTGATATCGAAACGCTCGCCCGCTTTTATGCAGCAACCCTGCAGGGACTGGCCAGTCAATGTAAGGATGGCGCCAAAAAAGAGCAGCTCTATCGCGTGGTTGATATGAGCATGAAAGTCCTGGATTCCTACCGCATCAATTAAAAAGTTATCTTTATGTTCTCTGTCGATATAAGATTAAGAACATAAAGTGAACATATGAATTTGAGGCGTGTAAGGATACTTCAAAAGAATACTCAATCGCGGTCGTTTCAAATCCTTTACAGAAGGTGAAAGTTATAGGCGCAGTAAGCCCTATGTCTTTGCACTGTTGTTTTCCATGTGACTAAAACAGCGTTGAGGAGACCCTCCGACACCATATACTCGCGGCCATGAGACCGTGCGATATGATAGAGGCCGGAAACGTAACTCCCAAAATCGAAAGGCTCTTCGACCAGTGTGTCAAAGTCTTTCTCCTCAAGGGTTACGAAACCTGCACTCTGGATGATATAGGTAAAGCCGCCGGATGCTCGGGAGACTGTGTGAAGGAACACTTCACGTCCAAGCAGGAACTCGCAGCTGAAGCCATGCGCTGGTACTACATCAAGTACAGCCGCCACATGCGCACCGAAATGGCCATGCACCAGGATATCTATTCGGCCATGGAGGCGGTGCTGTTTGCCTTCATCGAAATCAGCTGCGATCAGGTCCACGCCAACAAAGGGTTATTTGTCCGCACGTTCATTGACATTTCCAACGTTGATGAGTTCGTCAAAAACTCCTTCGAGGAACTGCAGGATGATTGGGAACATCAGGTTCTCGACAAGTTCAAGCAGTGCAAGCTGGAGCTCAAGGACGACGCCGACATCGAGGTGTTGGCACACTACTTCCTGACAGTGATTGAAGGCCTTTATGAGCTGATCAAATACGGAACCCCGTGTGATCTGATGTACAAGGTTGCAGTTGTGAGCCTCGGCGTTCTGGAAGCGCATATGAAGACCGGCCAACCCAAGAAAAAGAAGGGCTCCAAGAAGAAATCAAAGTGAGTGACCCTGACTTCTCACCGCCCATTGCCTTAGCTCTTTACAGAAGATGAAAGAAATCCACCAAGACAGGAGAGACCTCTTCTGTACTCATTTCCCATAGCGGGAGAACGAGATTGCTGCCCCCCACCCAAAACGTATACTGGCGCCATGTCCTCATTAGATCCCATACGCGATGGTGAATTGTCACCTGAACTCGAAACCGCCTTAGATTCCTGCGTGAAGGTTTTTATGCTGCAAGGGTTCCAGCATTCCACATTGGAAGACCTTGCTGTTGCAAGCGGAAGCTCAAGAGACTTTATCGAGAAGCATTTTGCCACCAAAGAGCAGTTTTGTGCAGCTGCCATGCATTGGTACTTCTCCAAATTCTATCGCCAGCTCCGGTCTGTGCTCGCGCTCCACTCAGAACTGTACCCGGCAGTTGAAGCCGTGCTTTACGAGTTTATTGAACTCTCCCGAGAGCAATATAATGCTGGCACGGCCATGCGGTTCCATACCCTCATGGACATCGCAGAGCTGGACCCGGAATTGTCGGAGGAGCTGCGCAAGATGAAGCTCGAAGGCATGGAGCACTTCATCTACAAATTCACCCAGTGCAAAGGCGAGCTTCAAACTGATGACGAAGCCACATCACTGGCCAAGTTCTACGCAACGATCTTTGAGGGGCTCTCCATCATGGTACAGCATGGCATGTCCCATGAGGACCTTTACAAAATGGCAAATCTAAGCCTGGAAGTGCTGGCCAACCATCTGAAAAAAGGCGTCAATTTCTGAAGGCGCTTCTCCGCAGTATGATGGCAGTTTCTCAGGTGAAGACACGCAAGACCTGTAAACTCAAAAACACGACGCATCAGGTTCAAATCCTTCCATTGCTTTTAAAGGTCTCTTTGCACTGCCACGGTTCTTCTTTGCAGACCTGACACTGCGCTCATATATTAGAATGGCGTTCTAACTTGGGATAGAGCGGTACTCTCGTCAGGGTTGGAATGGTGTTCTAGTGGCCAATGAAAACAACAGATATCAATCCATACTGGATGCTGCGCTGGAGCTGTTTTTAAAACAGGGCTACACAAGCACCTCGATTGCACAAATCCGCAACAAAAGCGGCGCGACGACCGGCAGCATCTATCACTTCTTCAAGGGAAAACCGGATATCGCCGTCGCGCTATGGGATCAGGCCGTCGCCGGTTGGACCAGAGAGACACGCAACACACCTCAAACCGCAAGCGCTGAAGATACCATCAAAGCCTCCGTCAATGGCCTGTTGCGCTGGGGCAGTGCCAATCCTGACCTGTTTCGCCTCTTCGAAGAACTGAAGGTCAAAGCCCAGACGGAAGATGAGTTCGAAACCATCAAACAACAGATGGAGAACGTTCATTTGCAGGGAGAGGCGCTCTATGCCACCTGGCAAGTGCTGGGAGCTGTGAAACCCATCCCATGGTCCGTTGCCTCCGCGCTCATCGTAGGCCCGGCCTATACGCTGTTAAGCACTGAGCGGGTTGTCTGTGATAAAGACAGGCAGTTTCTGGTGAAAATGGCGTGGGAAGCGGTGAGGAAGTAAGAGACCCACTAAGATGCACTAAAACGACCCCAGCACCTTGATGATCTGCTCGCGGGTGTTGGGAGTAAAATGCAGCGCCCGCCACCCCATATCCAACGCGGACATAATGTTCTCTTCCCGGTCATCAATCAAAAGCATCCGGTTGGCGGGAACCTTAAGGGCCTTGGTAACATGCATGAAAAACTCGGCGCTGGGCTTGGCCACACCCATACGCCCGGAGGCAAACACCGTCTCCACACGATCCTTGTAACCCATCTGCTCTTCGATATAGCGCGTACGCCGCGCCCCGTTGTTGGTCGCAATCACCTGACGAACATGGGTCTTGGTAAGCTTGCGCATTAAGGCCAGCAGATCAAAGTCCGGGTGAGCGTCCTTTTCAAACCAGTACAGCAGGAAATGATCAAGGTCGCCGGGATAGCCGGTCTTATCCGCCCAACGGGAGAGAAGGTCTCTGAGATCCTCATGCCCAACCAGAACCTCGTTGAAGTCATCCGTAAACATCTCCTGAGCAAAGGTGTGCCATGAGATGCCGAGATCCTCTTCAAACTGCTGTACCCAGATAAAGCGGTCATTGATAATGTTACGATTGAGAACCCCGTCAAAATCCCACGCAATTACGTCGATATCCTGCAACATGGACTGCCTCAAGCTTCAAACCATTCCCTATGAAAGACCAGAACAGGCACCTCTTGCAAGCATTAGGAAATATAGGAACACCGCAAAGACCGCGCAGGACCTCAAGAAATCGTCAATTCAAGAATTTTTTGCCTGCGCTTTCTTGACAATTTGAGTGTTACCCGCGATCTGTCTGTGCAACGAGAACAAGTCTAGAACACCAGTTTTATTGAGTACGCCACGCATGTCTAAGCCCGAAAAACCACAAAGGTTTGCCTCCGCATGTCCACACGATTGCCCGTCCACCTGCGCAATCGAGGTTGAAGTACATGCAGATGGGCGTGTAGGCCGTATTCATGGCACCCGTGACAACGACTATACCGCTGGCGTCATCTGTGCCAAGGTCGCCCGTTACTCCGAGCGCTTGCATCATCCTGACCGCCTGACCAAACCTTTGCGCCGCACAGGCCCGAAAGGCTCCGGCCAGTTCGAAGAGATCAGCTGGGAAGAGGCACTACAGGAAGTCTCAGAGAAATTCCTGGAGGCTGAGAAGAAACACGGCCCGCAAACCGTCTGGCCATACTTCTTCGCCGGCACCATGGGCCT
>NZ_LCWX01000237.1:354920-359587 GCF_001431305.1 Pseudovibrio sp. POLY-S9 | reverse complement strand
TGTACAGCGTGACAGCATCAACCGCCTGCGCAACGCCAAAAGTTATTCCGGCATGTACCAGACCTTCTGCACCAACATGGCGTGGACTGGCTACATCGCTGGCACTGGTAAACTCGCTGGGCCGGACCCGCGCGAAATGGCGCTTGCCGACGCTGTGGTGATCTGGGGCACCAACCCGGTGGCGACACAGGTCAACGTCATGACCCACGCCATCAAGGCCCGCAAGACCCGTAAAGCGAAGATCGTTGTCATCGATGTCTATAAGACCGAGACCATGAAACAGGCAGACATCGGCCTTGTCCTGAAGCCGGGTTCCGACGCCGCACTCGCTTGCGCTGTCATGCATGTTTTGTTCCGCGATGGCTATGCCGACCGCGCTTACATGGAAAAGTACGCTGACGCACCTGCCGAACTGGAAGAACACCTGAAGACCCGCAGCCCTGAGTGGGCTAGCGAGATCACAGGTCTTTCCGCAGAGCAGATCGAAGAACTCGCAAAGTTGGTCGGCGAAACAAAGAAAACCTACTTCCGCCTTGGCTACGGCTTCACCCGCCAGCGCAACGGCGTGGTCTCCATGCATGCCGCCAGCTGCATTGCGGTTGTTGGCGGTCACTACCAATATGAGGGCGGCGGCGCGTTTCATAACAACGGCGCCATCTACGGTCTCAACATGGCCATGGTCGAAGCCCACTCGCTCCACGACAGCTCCATCCGCAAACTCGATATGTCTCAGGTAGGCCGGGTTCTTACAGGCGACAGCGAAGCGCTCATGGACGGCCCACCAGTCACCGCCATGTTGATCCAAAACACCAACCCGGTTTCTGTGGCTCCTGAGCAGACCCTCGTGAAAGAAGGCTTTGCTCGCAAAGATCTGTTCACCGTGGTCCACGAGCAGTTCATGACTGAAACCGCGCTCATGGCTGATATCGTCCTGCCAGCAACCCAGTTTCTGGAACATGACGACATCTACAAAGGCGGCGGACACCAGAACCTCCTGTTCGGTCCAAAACTGGTCGACGCCCCGGGCGAAGCCAAACCGAACCTTTATGTGCTGAATGAGCTGATTGAACGCCTCGGCGGGGAAGACCACGAAGCACACAAAATGACCTCCCGCGAGCACATCGACTGGATGCTCAGGAACTCCAAGTATCCGGGTGGCTTGAGCGAGCTGGAAGAAAACCGCTGGCTTGACTGTCAGCCAGACTTCAATGAAGCCCACTACATAAACGGCTTTGGCTATGAGGATGGCAAGTTCCGCTTCAAGCCGGACTGGGCGAAAGTGCCTGCACCAAACAACGGTCCAATGGGCCCATGGCAACAAATGCCAGCCTTGCCGGATCATTGGGACATCAATGAGTTGCCGACCAGGGACTATCCATTCCGCCTCGCCACATCTCCCTCACGCTCGTTCCTGAACTCCACGTTCAACGAGACACCAAGCTCTGTGAAGAAGGAAGGCCGCCCTACAGCCATGCTGCACACTGACGACGCTGCCGCGCTGGGCGTAGAGGAGGGCGATAAGATCATCCTCTCCAATCACCGCGGCGAAGTCATCCTGCACGCCTCCGTGGGCGATCGTCCTCAAAAGGGCACAGTGATCGCAGAAGGCATCTGGCCCAACGCAGCGCATGAAGGTGGAAACGGCATCAACACCCTCACCAGTGCCGACCAGACAGCACCGTTCGGAGGCGCTGCCTTCCACGACATCCACGTGGCGGTGCGCAAAGCGTAAGGCAGATATCCTCGACATATTGGGAGCGGTGATCTCGCTCCTTCAATATGCACGTGTGATATTTTCCTCAGTTCACAAAAATTGAACGCATATGTGAACGAAAAAGAGCCCTCATAGTACTAAGCGACACTCTTAACTCCGCCAGGAATCGTAAAGTAGTTCCACTTAGCGAGTTCTGATTGAATTTGATAACTCTGCGTCAAATTCATAATAATAAAGGGTGTGCAATGAGCGGATTAACTATTGGTAACTCTAGCAATTTTCACGGTGCTGTTGAAAATCTGGTAAATCAGGCTCGTGTCGAGCATGCGACCTCGTTAAATCTAAATACTGATGACTTGATCGTTTCTATTGGCAGTAAACAAGGCAACCCGCAGACAGGGGAACGGATTTACTCCGTTGTAGTTGACACGCCGCAGCACAAGCGCGGTTTGGGAGATAATCTTAAATCTGCAGCAAGTGCGTTGTCGCATGGCCGCCTTGCCAATGTGAAACAATCTCTCTCCGACGCGACAAAAAACATCGGGAACCTCCTGGGACGGACCCAAAGTGCTCCGGAACAAGCAAAAGAAAACTGGGCTCCGTTTCTGGAACTTGCAGAGCAGACGATTGCAGACACAATAAAGCACGCCTCGTCCGGGACCGAGCGTCTCGTTGACCTGAAAGCGATGATGGCCGGTATTCAAGCGAGCGTTTTTGACAGGACTGAGTTCAACGAGCACGACGGATCTCATCGCACACTGGGGGATGCCGCCAAAGTCGATATCCGCAGCTTGAAAGCCTTGGACGCTGCAGTCTCCAGTGCCCAGAGCCGAATATTGGGGTATGCAAGCAG
The DNA here is from genome assembly GCF_001431305.1 of Pseudovibrio sp. POLY-S9. NCBI lineage: Bacteria > Pseudomonadati > Pseudomonadota > Alphaproteobacteria > Hyphomicrobiales > Stappiaceae > Pseudovibrio > Pseudovibrio sp. POLY-S9. Next base: position 357,020 of record NZ_LCWX01000237.1, on the reverse strand, counting down.
CACCCGAAGCGCTGAAGTCTCTGGAGTGCAGCAATCGCCTCTTTATGATGTTCCACGCCAGCCACCACAACCTCTATACGATACTCCGCGCCCACAACCGCATCAGTATGATACCCCGCGGCCACAACACCCATACGATCATCTGGAGCCAAAGACGACTGTGGCGCCAACATATGCGCAGTTGAACACAGGGACTGTCTACCAGAACGTGGAAGCACAGAACTTGGGTGAGAACACCGAAAGCTACTCCGCGCGGCGTACTCTGGAAATCACGAATGGTAATTTGGGAACCAACTTCCAAAGCCTGGACGAACTAAATAATTTCATGGAAGGGAAGGAAGCCTACATCGATGGCTATATGGCTCAACTGCAGACATCAGGCGAGTTCAAAACGTTTGAGTCATATTTTGCTCAGTTCAACAGACCGGCCGCTCAGGCATCGCAGCAAGTGACACCACCAGCAGAGTCCAATGTCAACTATGCTGATTTGGAAACAGGACCTGACGAAGATGGTATCGAACAGCCAGAAGCTCAGACCGAGCGGAGCACTGCGAGGCAATCTCAGTTTGTGAAACTGGATGACTTAGTGCTGCAAAAGGGTGAACTTCGGATCTGACAAGGCTCGCAGGTGGTAGCGTAGGACCAACTCCGCTTTCAACGCAGAAAAAACACAAATCGCGCAAACGAACGCACATAGTAACGCAAACGAAAAAAGGCCGGAGGCGGGAGCACCTACGGCCTTTTCTGTGTCTCTTTATGAGAACCTTATCTCATTAACAAATAAGGCTTTTATCGTCCTGCTCAGCACCTTCAATCTTCACGCGAAAGCCATCAACGGAAGCTCTGCCACTGGCCACAGCCTCCAAGGCCTTCGGATAGATCTCATGCTCAACCGCCAGCACACGCGCTGCCAGATCATCCGGGTTATCCCCGTCCAGAACGGGGACAGCTCCCTGCGCGATGATTGGACCCACATCCATTTCCGCTGTTACAAAATGCACAGTCGCCCCATGAATGCGAACGCCTTCCTTCAACGCTCGCTCATGCGTATGCAGACCCGGAAAGCTTGGTAAGAGAGCAGGGTGGATGTTGATCATCCGGCCTTGCCACTGGCTTACGAACCACGGTGTTAGCAAACGTAAAAAGCCAGCTAGAACAAGCAGGTCTATGTTGTGCTGTTCAAGCATCGCATTCAGATCACGCTCAAATGCCTCACGGTCCTTGCCATAAAGCTTATGATCCAACGCAAAAGTGGCAAAACCTTCGTCAGCAGCGCGCTCCAGCCCTTTTGCGTCTGGTCGGTTGGAACCCACCACAACGATTTCTGCTGGATAATCAGGAGTTTTTGCTGCCTCAATAAGAGACAGCATGTTGGAGCCACGCCCTGAAATCAAAACACCTACGCGTTTTTTAGGCTGCGTGCTCATTTGGCAAAACCCAGCGAGCCGTCAAACACAACCTGCTCAGCTCCATCTTGCGCAGCTTCCAGTTTGCCAAGCGTCACAACAGTTTCACCTTCACGCTCAAGCACGTCGCGAACAGCATCGGCTTTGTCTGCTGCAACCGCGACCACCATGCCAACACCGCAGTTGAAGGTGCGCAGCATTTCAAACTGTTCAATGCCGCCAGCTTTTGAGAGCCAGCCAAACACAGCAGGAGAGGAAATAGCAGAAAGATCAATCCGTGCAGCAAGCCCGTCAGGCAGTACACGCGGCAGGTTTTCAGGAAGACCACCACCAGTGATATGCGCCAAGGCTTTGATGCCATTGGTTTCTTTGATCGCGGCCAGCAGCGGCTTCACATAAATGCGGGTCGGTTCCATCAGCGCTTCGCCAAGCGTCTTGTCAGCATCAAACGGCGCTTTGTCAGCCCATGTCAGGCCGGAAACTTCAACGATCTTGCGAACCAGAGAGAAGCCGTTGGAATGCACACCGGAGGAAGCCAGACCGAGAAGAACGTCGCCTTCGCCAATATCTTTGGACGGCAGCAGTGTTCCGCGTTCAGCCGCGCCAACGGAAAATCCAGCCAGATCATAATCACCAGCCGCATACATACCCGGCATTTCAGCTGTTTCACCGCCGATCAGCGCAGCGCCGGAGA
>NZ_LCWX01000237.1:351094-354810 GCF_001431305.1 Pseudovibrio sp. POLY-S9 | reverse complement strand
CCTCTGCAACCCCCGCCACAACATCGGTCGCCATATCCACGTCCAGCGCGCCAGTGGCAAAATAATCAAGGAAGAACAGTGGCTCAGCGCCTTGCACCACAAGATCGTTCACACACATGGCAACCAGATCAATCCCCACACCGCTATGCACGTTGGTGTCGATGGCAATCTTAAGCTTGGTGCCCACGCCATCATTGGCTGCCACAAGAACAGGGTCTTTAAATCCAGCACCTTTCAGATCAAAAAGACCGCCAAAGCCGCCAATGTCACTGTCAGCACCCGGGCGACGCGTTGCTTTAACCAGTGGGCTGATCCGTTTGACCAGTGCGTTCCCGGCGTCGATATCGACCCCCGCTTGTGAATAGGTAAGGCCGTTATTACCGTTCTGGTCCTGGCTCATGGATACTGCTCCGCATCATCAAGAGTATAGCGGCATGACCGCCTATGTAATTTGGCGGCATAAAAACAAAACTGCAGGGAATTGCAAGGCCGAAAGGGAAAGGAAACCACGCTGGTATCTCAGAAAAACGCAGATCTGTGCAGAACAAGCTAAGCTTTTGCAAATTAATGGAGCTTTGAAAAACTCTTCATTTAGGGGAAAGTTTTTCACCCCTCTCAAAGATGCTCCGAAATTAAGCGGGCGAAAAGGTGGAGTAGCTACTCTGGCAAACCTGATGCTGCGACTTGACGTAATCAACCTATGGAAACTACAACCATCTTAAATTTTAAAGATGCCTCTGTGAGCGACCGCGCTGCCGGATAACAGGCAAGCTGATGGGCTCCATGCCTCCACCTGGAGATAGTTTATGAGTACAAACAAACGGTTATTCTTCTGGTTGCTGGCTTTTATAGCCTTCATCCTGTTCTTGTCGGTGTTTCAAAGCATCCTTCTACCGTTTGTCGCAGGTATGGCCTTGGCCTATCTTCTCGATCCAATTGCGGATTATCTGGAAACCCACGGGTTCGGGCGCATCTGGGCAACTGTTACGATCCTGCTGATATTCCTGATTGTTTTCACTGCAGCACTGCTGATCCTTCTGCCAATTCTCGGCAAACAGCTGATCGCGTTTTTAGACTACCTGCCAGAACTGGCCGGAAATCTTGAAAATTTGCTGCGCGAAAGCCTTGGGCCACAAATGGACAGACTTGCAAACTTGTCAGGCCAAACCAACAAAATCGACTGGGGTGCCTTCGTCGGGCAGGCCGCAAACTTCGTTGGCGGGCTGCTGTCGTCAATCTGGAGCGGCGGGCAAGCACTTATTTCTATCATCGGTCTTGCTGTGGTGACACCAGTTGTCGCGTTCTATCTCTTGCTCGACTGGGACAACATGATCGAACGCATCGACAGCTGGCTGCCACGTGACTACCAGCAAACCATCCGCGCACTGGCAAGTGATATGGATTCAGTAGTCGCCGGGTTCGTTCGCGGGCAGGTGATGATGTGCCTGATATTGGGCACCTTCTACGCTGTCGCTCTGTTACTTGTTGGCCTGAAATTTGGCCTGTTGATCGGTCTCACAGCTGGCTTGATCAGTTTCATTCCTTATGTCGGCGCGATTGTCGGCTTTGGTCTGTCAATTGGTGTTGCTTTGGTCCAGTTCTGGCCTGATTATTTCATGATTGGAGCGGTGCTGGGCGTGTTTGTTGTTGGTCAGTTCCTGGAGGGAAACGTCCTTCAACCCAAACTTTTAGGTGGAAGTGTCGGTCTTCACCCTGTCTGGCTCATGTTTGCACTGTTCGCTTTTGGTTCTTTAATGGGATTTGTGGGGATGTTGATAGCAATTCCAGCTGCAGCAGTGGTTGGGGTACTAGCAAGATTTGCTCTCAGGCAATATCTTGCAAGTTCGCTATATGCAGGTCACTACAAAAATACCAATAAGACGGAAGGACTGGAATGACAGGATCGACAGGGCCACAACAATTGCCTTTGGTCTTGCCCCATGAGGAGGCTTTGGGGGTTGATGATTATCTGGTTTCAACGTCAAATCAGGCTGCATTCAATCTGATTACCAATTGGCCGGAGTGGCCATCTCCGATCGTAACCCTGCAAGGGCCGATCGGATCGGGTAAAACACATCTGGTCAACGCATGGCAGGAGCTCAGCGGAGCTCAGATCGTGGGCGGGGATGAACTGGAATTTCTTGACCTGACGGCATTGGCAGAAGCCGGCCCGGTCGCGGTTGAAGACCTGCATGCAGGTTTTGATGAAGCATCTTTGTTCCATCTGTTCAACGCAGTACGCCTGTCCGGTGGCAACATGTTGATGACCACCCGCGAGTGGCCAAACACGTTTGACCTTAAAACCAAGGATCTGGCGTCCCGTTTTCGGGCGGCGACCCCGGTGCAGGTGGAAGAGCCAGACGACATGCTGCTCGCAATGGTCATGACCAAACATTTTTCAGATCGTCAGGTAACTGTTGACTCCAGTGTGATAGATTACCTCGTGATAAGAATTGAACGGTCACTGGATGCAGCACGCAACGTTGTAGACATGCTGGACAGACATGCATTGGCGAAGGGTCGAAAGATCTCCCGCGTCATGGCCTCCAAAATTCTGGAGAGCATGGGCGAGTAGGAACCAGGGCGTATCTCCGAGAAGTGGTTGCCGGTTATCGGCTCCAGATACGCTTGTAAATAATGCTGAGAGCTTGCTGCTGCACTGCAACATGCTCTAAGCTTTATTTTCCCGTCAAAAATGTATGGTCTAAATGACCAGAATCATACAACGGACAGCGCAATCGTCAGATATTCTAAGGGCGAGGTGCGCCCATACAGGTGACCCGGTCCACGGGCTGCGGAGGTACATGGAATGAATGAGTTTACGGAAATGAACGCTTTGGAAGACGAGACCACTGACACCGCAGATTTTGAGGTGAGTGCAGGGCTGGCTCTGATGCAAAAACCAGAGCGCTTTGTAAACCGTGAACTCTCGTGGTTGCAGTTCAACCGCCGTGTTCTGGAAGAATCCATGAACCCGAGCCATCCGCTTTTGGAACGGCTCCGGTTCCTGTCCATCTCTGCCAACAACCTTGATGAGTTCTTCATGGTGCGTGTTGCTGGCCTGCGCGGTCAGCAGCGAGCGGATGTGACGACCATTTCTGATGATGGTCTGACCTCGACAGAACAGCTGGAGCAAATCTCTGTTGAGGTAAGCAAGCTTCAAAGTGAGCAGCAAGCCCGCTTCCGTCAACTGCGCTCTGAGCTGGCTGATGAAGGTATCTTCATCGTTGAAGCGCAGAACATGAGCCAGTCTGAAACGGATTGGCTGGAAGACTACTTCCTTCAGCATATTTTCCCGGTTCTGACCCCGTTGGCTATTGATCCGGCGCATCCTTTCCCGTTCATCCCAAATCTGGGCTTTTCGCTGATCCTAGATTTGCGTCCGGTGGATGGAGGCGCAGGTATGACTGCGCTGCTGCGTATGCCAAGCCAGATTGGCCGCTTTGTTGTCCTGCCAACACCGCGTGATGCCGGGCCAAAAGCAACTCGTTTCATTCCAATTGAGACGATCATCTCGTTGTTCATCGGCAATCTCTTCCCCGGATATGAAGTTTGCGGCAAAGGCGCGTTCCGCGTCTTGCGCGACTCCGACTTGGAAATCGAGGAAGAAGCGGAAGATCTGGTGCGCGTTTTTGAAACCGCCCTGAAACGCCGCCGCCGCGGGTCTGTGATCCGCATGGAAATCGAAGAAAGCACACCTAAGAGCCTGAGAGCCT
>NZ_LCWX01000237.1:346380-351001 GCF_001431305.1 Pseudovibrio sp. POLY-S9 | reverse complement strand
TCGTTGCAAATGAGTTGGAAGTCACCGAAGAGGAAACCTTCCTTGCCAACGGCCTGTTGGCGCTGAATGACCTGTCTCAGGCTGTGAACGTCAAACGCGATGATCTCAAGTTCCCGCCATACACTCCGCGCTATCCGGAACGCATCCGCGAACACGGCGGGGATTGTTTTGCGGCTATCCAACAAAAAGACATCCTGATCCACCATCCCTACGAGAGCTTCGATGTTGTCGTCCAGTTCCTCCGCCAAGCCGCCCAGGACCCGGATGTCGTCGCAATCAAGCAAACGCTGTACCGCACATCCAACAACTCGCCGATCGTCAAAGCCCTTGCAGAAGCTGCAGAAGCTGGCAAATCCGTCACCGCGCTTGTTGAACTCAAAGCCCGCTTTGACGAAGAAGCCAACATCCGTTGGGCGCGAGATCTGGAGCGCGCTGGAGTACAGGTCGTCTTCGGCTTCCTTGAGCTGAAAACCCATGCGAAAGTCTCCATGGTTGTCCGCCGTGAGCAGGGCGGTTTGAGAACCTACTGCCACTTCGGTACCGGCAATTATCACCCAATCACAGCACGTATTTATACCGATCTGTCCTACTTTACCGCAGAGCCAGCAATGGCACGCGATGCGGCTAAGGTGTTCAATTACATCACAGGTTACGCAGAACCGGGCGAGCTGGAGCGACTGGCCGTTTCTCCAATGAGCCTGCGCAAGCGCATCATTCAGCACACAGAAGAAGAGATTGCCCACACCAAGGCAGGTCGTCCGGGTCAGATCTGGATGAAGATGAACTCTCTGGTAGATCCAGGTGTCATTGATGCATTGTACCGCGCCAGTCAGGCAGGGGTACAAATTGATCTGGTCGTGCGCGGTATTTGCTGCTTGCGGGCAGGCGTGCCGGGGCTCTCTGACAACATCCGCGCTAAATCAATTGTGGGAAGATTTCTTGAGCACAGCCGTATCTTCTGCTTTGGCAATGGTCACGGGTTGCCCTCTGATGAAGCCCATGTCTATATCTCATCAGCGGATATGATGCCGCGCAATCTGGATCGTCGGGTCGAGACCCTTGTTCCTGTTAAAACGCCAACAGTACACAAGCAGATTCTTGATCAGATCATGGTTGCAAATCTAGAAGATAATCAACAAAGCTGGCGTCTGCTTCCAGACGGTAGTCATGAGCGCATTGTTGCAGAACCAGACGAAGATCCGTTCAACGCACACAAGTTCTTTATGACGAACCCATCTCTGTCTGGTCGTGGTAGCTCGCTACAGGGCGATAGCCCAAAACTTTTTGTAGAACGGCCGAATAGTGACAGATATCTCGACGAGTGATGAGCCTCGAGGACGATTTACAGACCCGGGACCAATAGCAATCATTGATATTGGTTCCAACTCTGTCCGTCTTGTAATTTATGAAAGACTGGCGCGTAACCCGACAGCGTTGTTCAATGAAAAAATCCTGGCAGGACTGGGGCGCGGCATAGGCGCGACTGGTCGTCTGGGCGAAGAAAATGTTGCCACCGCACTACGTGCTTTGGTGCGGTTTCGCCGTGTCTGCGATCATGTCGGTGTCATCAAACTGCACATTCTGGCAACAGCAGCATCTCGCGAAGCTGAAAATGGCGCCGAGTTCATTGCAAAAGTAGAAAACATCTGCCGTGCCAACGTACAGATCCTGTCTGGCCGTGATGAGGCATTCTACTCAGCAATGGGGGTTTTCTCCGGTTTCTGGCGGGCAGATGGCCTTGTCGGAGATTTGGGCGGCGGATCATTAGAGCTGGTCGACATCAGTGCACATGGCATCGGTGACGGACGAACATTCCCGCTTGGCGGTATTCGGCTGCAGGAATCCTCAGAAAAAGATCTGGCACTGGCCAATGAGATCGCCCGTGAAGAGCTGGAAAAAGCCGACTGGCTCGGCAAGGCTAAAGACCGCAATTTCTATGCGATTGGCGGAACGTGGCGTTCACTTGGCCGTTTACATCTGTATCAACAAGGCTACCCGCTGCACGTGATGCATGATTATACTGTGCCTGCTGAAGTCATGATTGATTTCTGCGAACAGCTCATGCGGGATGATCTGAGCAACGAGCCAAGCATTCAGGTGATCTCTAAAGCGCGTCGTGGATTGTTGCCATACGGTGCAACGGTGATGCGGCAGACCTTGTTGCATTGTCAGGCAGATCAGGTCGTCTTTTCTGCACTCGGCGTGCGGGAAGGGTACTTGTATGATCAGCTTGATGAAGACGGTAAAAAGCAGGACCCTTTGCTCACCGCAGCCCACGAGTTGGGTGTGCTGCGTGCCCGTGATCCCTCATATTCAGCCGAAGTGGTTGAGTGGAGCGAGCAGGCCATGCGTGTGGCTGGTGTGGACGAAAGCGAAGGCGAACGCCGCCTGCGCATTGCGGCCTGTCAGCTAACGGATATCGGCTGGCGTGCTCATCCGGATTACCGTGGTCAGCAATCACTGAACATTATTTCTAATGGCGGCTTTGTAGGCATTGATCATGCGGGTAGGGCATATCTGGCACTGACAGTGTTCTATCGCTACGAAGGCCTGATGGATGATGCGCTTTCACCGGCCATTCGTAGCCTGAGTAATCCACGTCTCATGAAGCTGGCACGTATGCTTGGCGCGACACTGCGTGTTGCGGCATTGATCAGCGCTTCCATGAATGGCGTGTTGCTCAAGAGCAAGCTGTCGCTGGTGAACGACAAACTCGTACTGGCTCTCCCGGCAGAACTTGCGGACATGCAAGGGGATCGTTTGACAAAGCGCTTGAACCAACTAGGGCGCGTTATGGATCTGGAAGCCGAAGTCAGAGTGCTTTAATAAATCTGAGACAGATACAAGAAAGCCCCGACAAGTTTTGCCGGGGCTTTTCTTATTTATCAGTAAGTTATGATGAGTAGTGGATTCAAAATCTTAATCAGACTTTGGCTTGTTGTTCTTGTTGCCACCACGACGGCGAGAGCTGTTTTCAACACGCTCAACCGGTTCACCTTGTTCGCAAATGACGACCTGACGGCCATTAAAAGCAAGGCCGATTTCGCCTTTTTTCAAGCGCAGCGCATCTTCACCAAAAAGCTCTCGGCGCCAGCCGGAAAGAGCCTGAACCTGCGCATCTCCACTTGATGCAATCTTGTCCAGATCATCGACCGTCGCGATAACTTTCGGTGCCACACCAAAGCTTTCGCTCTTCATCTTCAAAAGCACCTTCAGCAAATCGACAGCCGCAGACGCTCCGTCCGGAGAAGGCCGTCCTTTTGGAACTTCTGGCAGATCGTCCTCAGAAATCTCCATAGTGCGTTTAACCGCGTTGAGAATGTCCTCAGCATGTCTGGAACGTTCAAAGCCACGTGGGATTGTGCGCAAGTGCCCCAAAGCTTCAGATGTCTGAGGCTTTTGTGTTGCAACCTCAAAAATCGCATCATCTTTGATAACGCGGCTACGAGGAATGTCACGCTTTTGCGCTTCCTGTTCACGCCAGAAGGCCAGTTCCTTTAAGACAGCCAGATCGCGTGGTTTGCGGACGCGCAACTTCATGCGCTGCCACGCTTTCGCAGGATCACTGCGGTAGGTGTCGATGGAAGACAGCGTTGCCATCTCATCTTCAACCCAGTGGTTGCGGCCCTTCTGTTCCAGTTGCTCTTTCAGGAACTGGTAGACGTCGCGCAAGTGAGTCACATCAGCCAATGCATAAGCAAGCTGTTTGTTCGTCAATGGACGCCGGGACCAATCTGTAAACCGGGATGATTTGTCGATCCGCTCACCCGTCACTTTCGAAACCAGCTGGTCGTAGGAAACTGAATCCCCAAAGCCACAAACCATGGCTGCAACCTGACTGTCGAAGAGAGGTGAGGGCACAAAGCCACCCAGATGGTAGATTATTTCAATATCTTGCCGTGCAGCATGGAACACCTTCACGATGTCCGTATTGCGCATCAATGCAAAAAAAGGTTCAAGATCCAGATCTTCAGCCAGAGCATCAACCAACACAGCATTATCTGGATTGGCAATCTGAATGACGCAGAGTTTTGGCCAGAAGGTCGTTTCCCGCAAAAACTCGGTATCAACTGTTACGAAATCTGAATTAGCAAGCTTGGCACACGCTTGCGCAAGCTCTTCTGTAGTTGTGATCATCTTCATGGTGTCAAAGTCTATAGCGTAAGCGAACGGGCTTGTCCCTATCTAAGTTTCTCGTTTTCTCATCAAGTGGTTGTAAATGTCGATTTTTGCTCTCTATGAACCAAAGGGTCGCAGCCAGAGCCTCGCGAAAACCACGTAGGTAGAGGAAACTCGGGAAATGTCCGCAAGAAACAGCGCCAAAGTTACAGACTTACTTGACTTTAGGAGGCTGACATGTCTTTTCCAGCCGGATGACCTTTTGACGAGGTCAACCAGTTTCTGAATTTTATGATTCACTAGATTACCACTGAGGACGCTATGCATCGTTATCGAAGCCATACCTGCGGAGAGCTGCGGGCGAATAATGTAGGTGAAACCACTCGCCTTTCTGGCTGGGTGCACCGTGTACGCGATCACGGCGGCCTGCTGTTCATCGACTTGCGTGACCATTACGGCCTTACGCAGTGTGTTGTTGATCCGGACTCCCCAGCATTTAAAC
>NZ_LCWX01000237.1:328201-346283 GCF_001431305.1 Pseudovibrio sp. POLY-S9 | reverse complement strand
TGGCTGAAACCGTACGTTCCGAATGGTGCATCCGCATCGATGGTGACATTAAGAAGCGCTCTGACGATACCGTCAACAAGGGCCTTGGCACCGGCGAGATCGAAATTTTCATTCGTGATATGGAAGTTTTGGGCGACTCTCAAGAGCTGCCACTGCCAGTATTCGGTGAGTTGGAATACCCAGAAGATATTCGTCTGAAGTACCGTTTCCTCGACCTGCGTCGCGACACTCTGCACGCAAACCTGATGACACGGACTAAGATCATCAACTCCATGCGTCGCCGCATGAATGATGCTGAGTTTAACGAATTCCAGACACCAATTCTGACGGCTTCTTCTCCTGAAGGCGCACGCGATTTCTTGGTGCCTTCTCGTATTCACCCTGGTAAGTTTTACGCGTTGCCACAGGCTCCTCAGCAGTTCAAACAGCTGCTTATGATGTCTGGCTTTGATAAATACTTCCAGATCGCACCTTGCTTCCGTGATGAAGATCCACGCGCTGACCGTCTGCCAGGCGAGTTCTACCAGCTCGACGTGGAAATGAGCTTTGTCACTCAGGAAGACGTGCTGACCACCATGGAACCAGTTATCCGTGGTGTGTTTGATGAATTCTCTGAAGGTAAGCCAGTTACCAAAGAATTCCCACGCATTCCTTACGCAGAAGCGATCCGCAAATACGGCTCCGATAAGCCGGATCTGCGTAACCCGATCGAAATGCAGGACGTGACTGAACACTTCGCAGGCTCCGGCTTTAAAGTGTTTGCACGTATGATCGAGAGCGATCCAAAGGTTCAGGTCTGGGCAATCCCAGCTCCAAAGGGCGGTTCCCGCGCATTCTGTGATCGCATGAACTCATGGGCACAGAGCGAAGGCCAACCAGGCCTTGGTTATATCTTCTTCCGTAAAGAAGAAGACGCAATCGCCGGTGCTGGCCCAATTGCGAAAAACATCGGTACAGAGCGCACTGAAGCAGTCCGCACCCAGCTTGGTCTGGATGAAGGCGATGCGGTGTTCTTTGCGGCTGGCGATCCTAAAAAGTTCGCAGACTTCGCTGGCAAAGCGCGTACTCGCGCTGCTGAAGAGCTGAACTTGATTGATGAAGACCAGTTCGCACTGTGTTGGATTGTTGACTTCCCAATGTACGAATGGGACGAAGAAAACAAGAAAGTTGACTTCTGCCACAACCCATTCTCCATGCCAGAAGGTGGAATGGACGGCCTCAACAATGTTGAGCCTCTTGAACTGAACGCCTACCAGTACGACGTTGTCTGTAACGGTTATGAAATCGGCTCAGGCGCGATCCGTAACCACCAGGTCGAAGTCATGAAAAAAGCCTTCGAAATCGCTGGTTACGATGAAAGCCTGCTCGAAGAAAAATTCGGTGGCATGTTCCGCGCATTCCAGTACGGCGCGCCTCCACACGGCGGCATGGCTGCTGGCGTTGATCGTATCGTTATGCTGCTCGTTGGTGCAAAGAACCTGCGTGAGGTTACCTTGTTCCCAATGAACCAGCAGGCACAAGATTTGATGATGGGCGCTCCGGGCGATGTGTTCCCGGCACAGCTGCGCGATCTTCATATCCGCCTGAACTTGCCAGAAGCATAAGAGCCGCTGGCAGAAAAGCAGGTATGGCGGTTCACGTCATAATGTTATAAATCTCATGGAAGGGCGGTCGTAGATCTACGGTCGCCTTTTCATCTTCTACCGGTAGCAAATTAAGTCGTCATACTTAATTTCGCTGGAAAAGCTGAGGGTTTTAGGTGTTCGACGCCATAAGCAAAAAGCTGTTTGCGGATGAAGAGGGCGCTCCCAGCCTTATTCGCCGCCTTCTCCGAGAAAATTTCGGGCAATACAAGTTCCAATACATGATTGCGTTTGGCTTCATGATTGTAGCTGCCGCAGCAGGTGCTGGCAGTGCAGCCATCATGAAAAACGTGATCAATCAGGTCTTTATCGACCGTGATATCACAATGGTCTACATCATCTCCGGCGCGGTGATGACCATCTTTCTGACCAAAGGTATAGCGACCTATGGTCAGACTGTTGTGCTGAGCAGGATCGGTAACTCGATTGTCGCCAAGCTCCAGCGTAACATGTTTGAAAAAGTGACCCGATTGGGCGTCAGATATTTCGACCACACGACATTTGGTGATCTGGCTACACGATTTGGACACAACACAGGCGCTGCACGCGGTGTTATGGAGCTGATCATCCTTTCCGCTGGACGGGATATTATGTCGGTAATCGGTCTGGTCACGGTCATGGTCTGGCAGAATCCGCTGCTCTCACTCATCTCTCTGGGCATCATGCCTCCAGCTGTCTATGCTGTTTCCAAGCTTGTTCGCCGTGTGAAGAAGATTGCAAAGAGCCAGTTTGTTTCTCAGACAATCATTCTTTCCTTGGTAAAGGAAATGGCTCTGGGCATTCGCGTCGTGAAGTCCTTCAACTACGAAGCAAACATGCATTCGGCGATGGACAGCGCGGTCTCCAGCGTCGAGCAACAGTCCAACAAGATTGCGAAGTTGACTGCCAGAACATCGCCATTGATGGAAACTCTGGGCGGTATCGCGATTGGGATTATTATCCTCTACGGCGGTTATAGTGTAATTGCCTTGGATCAGGATCCTGGAGCATTCTTTGCCTTCATCACAGCACTTTTACTTGCATATGAGCCAATTAAACGCCTCGCTCGCTTTCAGGTTAATCTGAATACAAAGCTTGTTGGTGTGCGCCTGATGTACGAGCTTCTGGATATGCCAGAAGAAAATCAGAGAACCTTAGGCAAGCCTGATATGAAGGTCACCAAAGGACGGATCGAGTTCAAACAAGTCGAGTTCGATTATGGTGAGACGAAAGCTCTGAATGGCCTGAGTATGGTCGCAAATTCAGGTGAAGTGACTGCCCTTGTTGGTGCATCTGGAGCGGGTAAATCAACAGTCTTCTCATTGATTGAGCGTTTCTATGAAATTGATGAGGGTGGAATTCTGATCGATGATCAGGACATTCGCGACTTCAACATGGAAAGTCTGCGCAGCAATATCGCAATCGTGACACAGGATACGTTCCTGTTTGATCGTACGATCAGAGAGAACATCCTTATCGGCCGTCCTGGCGCCACGGATGAGGAAGTGATTGAGGCTGCAAAGAATGCAAATGCCCACGAGTTCATCGAGAAGATGGAAAAGGGCTACGAAAGCAATGCAGGCGAGGGTGGCACACGCCTTTCCGGCGGTCAGCGTCAGCGCTTGGCGATTGCACGGGCAATGCTTTCTGATGCACCCATTCTATTGCTGGATGAAGCGACGTCTGCTTTGGATGCTGAGTCCGAAAACAAAGTACAAACCGCGCTTGCACGCCTGATGAAGGGGCGTACGACACTCGTGATTGCGCACCGTCTTTCAACCGTTCGTGATGCGGACACCATCCATGTGTTGTCGCATGGCAAACTCTTAGAGAGCGGCACGCACGATCAGTTGTATGAGATGGATGGTTATTACAGGCATCTGTGTGAACTCCAGTTCACCAATCGCAATCAAGTAACTCAAAAAGCGTCTCCGGACGCTTGATAAGGCCGACTTGAAGCGCCGTTGAGCTTTTGCAAGGCTCTTCCAGACTACAAAAAAGGCCGCTGTGATATCACCTATCACAGCAGCTTTTTTTATTTCATCCTGTCTGAGCTTACTCGGTGTAGCTCACAGTTGCGCCCAGCATCTCAGGGAGCTGTTGAGGTGCAAGAGCCGCAATACCTCCAAGCTGCATGATTGGAACTGCTGTCTGCGGAGCAAGTGTCACGCGGATGTTGGTTGGCTTGGCAGCAAAGCTCTTAGCTGCTTGTGCCAGTTCCAGAGCAAATTCGGTTTCAGCCAGTGGACCAGCCTGCTGGAGCGTACCATCAATCATCATTGAAGCCAGCAATTCAGCAGGAAGACCTGCTTGCTCTGCCTGAGTTGCAAGAAGTTCACTGATAAGCGGTGAATCCATCACTTCGATCTGTGCGCCTTTGAAGGTCGCCAGAGCCACAACAGCTTCTGCCTCCTGTGGGTTCTCAAAGAGAGAGCGTGGAATTCCGCCAAGCTGAATGTCAGCACGAAGTTTTATGCCGTTTTCAAGCTCAAACTCGAATTTTTCCAGAGACAGATCCTGAGTGTTCTCATCCCACGCAATCTTGAAGTCCTGTGTGAGGTTAACACGCTCTATGCCAAGACGGTCAAGTACACCCAGAACCATCGGCTCTTGAAGGAGTGCAGCATCAAAGCTCAGACCACCAATGACTTCAGACAGGCTTGTCGGGATCGGCCCAATGTGATTACCCATCTCAATAGTAAGCTCATCAAGGGAGACTGGTGTTGGCAGATCTTTTGCCTGCATGTTCAGGCCAGCAAGAGAAATGCGTCCGATAGTTGGAATCGCCTTCATCGCTGCAGCAGGATCAGCTTCTGCCGCAAGAGTGCTCTCAACCATGGTGCGCAGGCTAGGCCATGCAAGATCAGCTAGTTCAAAGCTGACCAAGTCAAACACTGCATCGTCGCCTTCTACAGCACCATGTAAGCCTTCAAGTTTGACTTGACCAAGACTGTTTGTTGTCAGGTCTGTCGTTGAGGCGTGTTTCAGTGATGCTTCAAAACTTGGTGTTTTGGTGTCTTTCATGCGAGCGCGGATTGGGTCCCACGCTTTGATGACCATGTCGTTTATGTCTGAATATGCGACGGAGTATGAGCCGAGCGCATCAAGCATACCGAAAATCTGATCAACGGCCTCTTCTTCCTCTGGCTTGTCTTTGAGGCTCTCAAACGCAGCCCAAAGCTTGGCAGCATCACCACCTGACATGCGCACATCTTTGGTGGTAGATTCACCAGCACTCACTTCTAGAAAACCGAATGGTTCAGAGGCGCTGGCACCTTCAGTTTTTATTGTACTTGAGAAGCTTCCAACCCGGTACTCGCTCAGCAGCCTATCAGAAGGTGCCTTGGCCGCACCAAGAAGCGCCAGAAGCGGGCGTACGTCTTGATCTTTGACTGAAAAGTCGTTGTATACCGTTTCAGAAACCGTTGAGACCTCTCGGCCATCTGTCGTCATTGAAGTTGTTGTTTTATATTCAATTTCTTCAATTGAGGCCAAAGCCACAACACCATTTTCCGCGCCGGAGTAAACGCCGTTCTTAATGGTGTATGTCCCTGTAAGTGCGTCGGCCATTGCCATATCAGCGACAACTTCAGCAAAGCTGCTGCGGTCATAAGAAACACTGGTTGCGGCGGCGAGCAACTGCTGAAACTCTTCTGTGGTAACACCATCTGACAGAACAGGCAGGTCAATCCAGTTCACAGAATAACCGGAAATGACATAATCTTTGGCGTCAGCAATAACTTTGATGACATCGTCGGAGGCTTGAGCCTCTGCAACATTTTTGAAATTCTCTGCTTTCTCAAAAAAGCCGAGCTCAAGCTGCATCTCATCGGTGGTTACGTTTTGGAAGCTGAAGGTGTCACCGTCACGCGAAGAGCCATCATAAATCGCCTTTGGCGTCTTGATGATGTAGTAGACGCCAAGGTTAGGCTTGTCTTCATCGAGGGAAAGAGTGAACATTCCTTCGATTTTATGATCAAGAATTTCGGTCTTTGATCCGTCTTCTACCGCCTTCGCATATGTTGCAGTTTCTGCGCCATTTGCAAGGAACCAGTCATTGTACTTATCAATGAGGTCTGATGCAGGACTAGAAAGAGCAGGCTGGGCGGATAAACCTAATACAGTGATTGAAACAGCAAAAAATCCCTGCCGTTTGAAATTTTGGAAAGGCATTAAATAAACCTTTTATGGCTAGTAGGAGGGTTCCCCGCTAGTTTACATTTGCTTGAAGGGCGATGCCAAGCAAAGAAATGATGGAAGCGGGGGAAATCGCAGATACCCCAAGAATTTGTGTTACGCTTATCGGTGCCTTTGGGGTAGCACTCAGCGTGATACTCTGCGGATTTTGCAAGAAACTATAAATCGCTTCCGTAAACTCCAGCTGCTTTGCGCGATCAGGAATTCGCGCAAACTGCTTTTCTGCTTTCTCCGTCAATTGCTGTGTATAGGCAGAACGCGATTGTCCGTGTCGGTGAGCTTGACGTTCAAGCATGTCATCCAGACTGCCTTCATCGACGAGTGAGAGATTGAAACTGGAGATGGCTGCGCTCTGTAATAAATCCAGCGCAATGACGTTATCCTTGGTGGCAAGCTCGGCGATCTGCTCAACAACTGTATCTGTGAGACCTTCTAGTTTCAGGGAGACCTGCACAGAGAAAAGATCTTTCAGCACAACAGCCGCACTCGGAATATTGACTTCGCCCGTGTCGCCATTCCACTCACCTTCAAAGTCGATATCTGCATCCACTTGAGACAGGCCCAACTCATCAAGCATTTGCTGTTGTGGTGGAGCAAACATGGATCGGCTCAAAACGATATGAGCAACCTGAACACTGGCAATGATAGGGAAGCCGCCATTGTTGACGTCAAAGTCGATACTGACCCGCTCAATAGGCATAGATTGGCCCGTTGAACGATCCTGAAACAACAGTCCCATAATCTCTGCAGTGGAATAGAGTGACATGGGGAGGTTTGATGCTGGATTGCTTAGATCATTGGCATTGGGAAGATAAAGATCCGTAATCGCGATCTTGTCTGCCGTGAAGTTGAAGTCTGGTTCGTCAACCTCGAACTTCGAAGCTGCAAATGCCCCGACAAAGATCCGTCCGTCACTTTCCACGGATGCCTGAGCCAGCGCCAGATCGCCAATCTTGAAGCGCTTTGTCTGATCTACATTCGGATAACCTTCAATACCGCCAATAGAAAGCACGTCATTGTCGACAGTAACCGGTCCTACATGCGTCAAGGTCAACCCGCGATCCTGAAGGTTCTGAAGAAAAGCCTTCGCGACAGCATTATCTGTATTGATCTGTGCTGACGCTGTAAGAGCAAGGCAGCTGCTGAAGAGGAGGGCAAAGAAGAATACAAGGAAGGCACGATGGCGACGTAACTCAGAACTGCGCATAGCTCGGCTCCAGATTGACCGCTAAGAGGCATTTGGGTGCTAAGCTGGCATATTGAGAGTTAGGGGCGCGTGTATATCACTGCAAAAAGTCAAACCACTCTGAGAGAAAACATGGTGGAACCCTGCATTTAACAGCCATTTTGGAAAGCATCTGGGGATCGTTTAGGGTGTTTGGATGATTTTTACAGTTTTAAGTAAGCCTTAATCATAGAAATAGGTAGCCGTATTTTGCATTTTTAAGGTCGTGGTTGTGTCTCGCCATTATTTCGTATTTGTCCGCGCAATTTTGGTTGCTTTGGGATTGGCGCTCTTGCCATTGCTCATTGGCAATATGATCCTCGAGAACTTCGCGATGCACCAGGCGCGGAACGAAATGAACGCGATCGCAGATCGTTACATCTCAAGAAGCGAGGCCGCGATTTCCGGTGCTGTAGAAATACTGCGCCAGATGCAGGTGAAAGGCCTGACATCCTGCACACGCCAAAATCAGGGTGAGTTTGAAAAGACCCTCTCAGAAAACGTCATTATCAATGCAATAGGGATCGTGGATCACCGTGGTGTCCCCATGTGTTACGTGCCGGCTCAGGTTCGCCGCGGTAACAGTATTCTCCCTGCACTCAAGCCAGATGCCCCGCGTGTTGGAATTGGTATGTCCTGGATGGAGTATCAGGGTATCCGCACGGCGCTGGTCTCCTGGAAACTTAGAAATGGCTGGCGTCTGGTTGCCAATATTTCTCCAACCGTACTCGCGATTGAACCGGGCCCAGATTATCTGCGCCATGCTTCTGAAATCGAAGTCCGGTTAGGGCGTGATCATGTTTGGGTCAATCCGACAAACAACAGCAACCTTCCCGTCATCATGGGCAGCAACTTCATCGAAGAGTTTGCAGCGTCAACAATCTACCCGATTAACGTGCGGATCCGAAGCGACCGCAATGCGGTCATGAGTCTGGTAGGCGAACTCAAGATCGTGGCAGTGATCGCCTGTTCAGGCATTGCTATTTTCCTGATCGCCTTGGGCGTCTGGCTTTCCTGGAAGCCAGAAAAAGATGCAGAAGACGACTTTGTTGCTTCCATCCGTAACAACGAGTTCATACCGTACTATCAGCCTGTCGTAGACATCGTAACTGGTGAGCTACAGGGCTGTGAAATGCTGATGAGATGGCAACTCCCCAACGGTAAAATGGTCTCTCCAGGTCAGTTTATGACCTATGCTGAAACATCAGGCCATATTTTTGAGATGACCCGCAGCATCATGCGCCAGTCCATTGATGATTTGGGAGAGCTCTATTCTCAACATCCGGAACTGAAGCTCTCGGTCAACCTTTTCGCAGGCCATTTTAATGATCGATCCATTGTAGACGATCTACTGGATATCTACGAAGACTCTCCAATTGCGCTCAATCAGGTGGTTATGGAGGTGACAGAGCGTCAGCCTCTTGAAGATATCGACCTGGCGAGAAAGATCATCGCAGAGCTACAAGCCCATGGCATTCGTGTCGCTCTTGATGATGTGGGAACAGGTCATGGCGGTCTGGCTTACTTGCAAAAGCTGGGCATGGACATCGTCAAGATCGATAAGATGTTCATCGACCCATTAGGCAGCGAAGAGAATGCCTTCCGTCTGGTCGATGCCATAGCCGAACTTGCGGATACGATGAACATGGGCATCATCGCAGAAGGCGTTGAGAAGTATGAGCAAATTGTACTTCTGCGTGAGCTCGGAGTGTCTTCTGCGCAGGGGTACATCTTCTCCAAACCATTGCCAGCCCGCAAATACCTTGAGTTTGCGGAGGATATCTTCACAGATAGACGCAATCCGGTGAAGGTGCTTGAAGACAAGAAACATGCTTCTGATGAAGCGCTGGATCAGATCGTTTCTCAAAGCGACGTCGACTAACCCAACTTACCTCTATTTCAACACGAGTCAGATCAATGCCCTCTGAAGGGCATAAATCATGCCGCCATGCGCATAACTTACCGCGCTTTGTTGATTAATATTAATATATTCCATAATTATATGTAGTGCATGTCTGATAACCCGCTTCACCGCACTTTCTAGCAGTCTTGGCTATCTCCCAAAAGCTCAGGAAAGGGAGGCGAAAGACAGTATTCTACGGAAAGAAGCAACTGGAAAAGAAATATTCACTCGCACGCGGTTTATTAGCTGCATGTGCCTCAGCACAGCCTTCAGCTTGGGTTAGCCTTTGCCAACCTCATTAATCGGAGCAAGGCGAACGATGAACCAGATCATAAAGGGTGCGGAATTGGAGAGCGCAGTTCCTGCAAATGTCTTTGTAGAAACAGTAACGGAAGTGACCCATTTCACGGACCGCCTTTTCCGGTTCAAAATCACGCGTCCTTCAAGCTTCAGATTCCGTTCTGGTGAATTTGTCATGATCGGGTTGATGATCGACGGAAAGCCACTCTTCCGTGCATACTCAATCGCGAGCCCTTCCTGGGATGAAGAACTGGAGTTCTTCTCGATTAAAGTTCCAGACGGCCCGTTGACCCAGCACTTGCAGAAGATCAAAGAAGGCGACCATATCCTTCTGAAGAAAAAATCCACCGGAACACTTGTGCTTGACGCTCTGTCTCCAGCAAAACGTCTTTATATGTTCTCATCTGGAACTGGCATTGCTCCATTTGCCAGCTTGATCCGTGATCCTGAGACCTATGAGAAATTCGATGAAGTGATCCTGACCCACACCACACGCGAAATCTCTGAGCTTCGCTATGGGGAAGAGTTGGTGGCCGACATCAGCAATGATCCGCTGATTGGCGAAGTTGCTGCTGGCAAACTACATCTTTATAACTCCGTCACCCGCGAACGCTTTAAGCGGGAAGGGCGCATCACGCACCTAATTGAAAGTGGCAAACTCTTTGACGATCTGTCAGTTCCAGTCTTAGACGTCGCAGAAGACCGGGCCATGATCTGCGGCTCCATGCACATGATTGCAGATACCAAGGCATTGCTGGAACAACGCGGTTTCACCGAGGGTGCCAACAACAATCCAGGTGATTTTGTTGTTGAACGTGCGTTCGTGGGCTAAACCACAGTGCATTATGTGATAGCTCATCTTTATTGCATTGGAGATGAGGTCACGTGGGCAAGAAAGTTTCATCTGAATATCTGCGCCGGGCAGCGCTGCATTATCTAAACAGATACAGTGCATCGGAAGACAGTCTGCGACGTGTTTTGAAGCGTAAAGTAGACAAACGGGCCAGAGAAGCAGATGAAGATCCCCATGAGTTCTATGAGTTGATTGAACCTGTGGTCACGTTTTGCCGTGATCACAAGTTTGTCGATGATCTTCAATTTGCACAAAGCAAAATCAGATCGGCGACACTCAAAGGCAAATCCAGCTCCCGAATAAAGCTGGAACTGAATGCCAAAGGTGTGTCTGGAGACGATATTCAGACAGCTTTTGACGACGAAACCCATGATGACCAACGCGCAGCAATTGCCTATGCCAAACGCAAGCGCCTTGGGCCGTGGCGGACAAAACCAAAAGAAGAGCGGCGGGATAAAGAGCTTGGCAGTTTGATCCGCGCAGGCTTCCCCTTTTCGCTTGCTCAAAAGATCATTGACATGACCTTGGAAGAGGCTGAAGACATCATCTACGGACCCGTTTCCTGAAGTTTTTCTTCAAATCCTCTGAAAAATCCTGAAAGCCTCTTGGGAGCGCAGCAATAATTCTTCTCTAGATTAGCACGATCTGCAATCAATCCAGCACCGTGCCTTTGGGAGAAAAGATGCCGGATTCAGATCTACGCGACACTTTCAGAAGATACGGTCTGCTCATCCCGGTGCTTGCAGGTGTATGCCTGTTGGTGAGTCCTCAGCTCTCAGTTGCCGACGACCTAACTCCAAAAGACGCTCCCTCCGACAAAACTGATGTCATCGTGACGCCCCAACAGGACGGAGGTGTTCACATCGATGAAATGCGCCAGTCAGGCTGTGCCGTCATGATTGATGACTTTGATGAATACCCAAGTGCAAGCGACTGGGATATTCACCGCATGAACAAGCCAGAAAACTTCCAGATTGAAAGCGATGTTGTGCGCGATGGTGGACACTCGCTGGCGATCACTGTGTTTGGCGATGATGAGTTGGACGCAGAGGGAAACCTGAAAAATGAACTTTGGGAGGCACGTCAAAAGCGTTGTAATTTTGGCGATGAGGTTTGGTACTCATTCAGCTTTAAAATTGATGGAACCGTCTGGCCTGCCGGATCGACCCGCTGGGTGATTGGTCAATGGAAGGAAGACTCTGGCGGCAGCCCATTTCTGGCGCAACGGTTTGACAACGGCGTTTTTCACATCACTGTCCAGCACAATGATATTCGTAAATTAGTTGCGCAGGCAGAAGGTAGCTATCAGCAGGACTTTAAGGGGTTCTCGCAGGAGCTCCAGCAAATGCTGAGTTTGGATCGACAAGGTTTTCGCAACAGAAATGATGCAAGCCGCACCTCAGACGAGTTCCTTGGCAGTGGCCTTTCAATTCCTGAGCTGAAAAAAGCGATTGAAGCACAGGATACCTCTAAGTTTCCATTTCTGGCGGACCCACAAACCTACTCAGATTATCCAGGTATTCAGATCGAACTCTCAGATGACCCGGTACTGCCGGATCCAACAACCGGATGGGTTGATATGCGATATCGCGTCAAAGGAAGCCGTGTTGGGCAGGGGATCATCGAAATTTGGGCCAACAACAGGTTCATCGCACGCGTTACTGGTTACATTGGTAACGATGAATTTGCCGGTAAAACCCAATACTTCAAGTTCGGGCATTACCGGGATTATGATCGCGATGACTTGCAGTCGACAGTGTATCTGGACCGCTTTCGCCGCGGCCCACACCGGTCTGATGTAGACTAAAACAAGCCTTCAATCTGGCTGTTTTCATCAAGCCCGATGGTCTCTGCTGCCGGATGGCGCGGCAGGCCCGGCATCACCATAATATCGCCAGTCAGTGCCACAATAAATCCAGCCCCCGCGGAAAGTCGAACCGCACGCACATGGATGCTGTAGTCTGATGGCGCGCCAAGCAAGGCTGGATCGGTCGAGAAGGAATATGGTGTCTTGGCCATACATACTGAAAGGTGGCCGTAGCCTTGTTCCTCATAGGACTTGAGCTGATCTTTGACAGCCTGCTCACAGGTGACCTTTGAGGCGCCATAAATCTTTTTGCAAATCCGGCGTATCTTCTTCCAAAGAGCCAGATCATCTTCATAAAGATGTTTGAACTCTGACTGTGTCGTCTGGAGGATCTCAGAGACAGAGGTCGCCAGCTCCTCAGTGCCTGCTGAGCCATTGGCCCAATGTGTGCAGGGCACGGCTTTAACACCGAGCTTCTCCATACGCGACATGATCACGTCAATTTCCTGGTCTGTATCAGGGCCGTACCGATTGATCGCCACAATTACAGGAACGCCATAGCGCTTGCAGTTTTTGACGTGTCGTTCCAGATTGCTCATGCCTTTTTCAAGTGCGGGGATGTTCTCTACTGTCAGATCATTCTTGGCAACTCCGCCATGCATTTTGAGTGCGCGAACCGTTGCCACAACAACAACGGCATTTGGTGTCAAACCAGCTTGACGGCATTTGATGTTGAAGAACTTTTCAGCGCCAAGATCAGCACCAAAACCAGCTTCCGTCACCACATAATCAGAAAGACGCAGCGCGGTCTTTGTCGCAATCACTGAGTTGCAGCCATGGGCGATATTGGCAAACGGACCACCATGGATAAAGGCAGGGTTGTTCTCAAGTGTCTGAACCAGATTAGGTCGGAAGGCGTCTTTAAGCAGCGCAGTCATCGCGCCATCGGCTTTCAGATCCCGGCAGTAAATCGGTGTCTTATCTTTGCGATACCCAATCAACAGGCGGCCTAAACGCTCCTGAAGATCCTGCAGGCTTTCAGCAAGGCAAAGCACGGCCATCACTTCAGAAGCCACGGTGATATCATAGCCAGACTCGCTCGGGAACCCGTTGCTGACGCCGCCAAGCCCAGTGGTAATGGAGCGCAATGAGCGGTCATTGATATCGACCACCCGGCGCCAGACAATCCGGCGCTGGTCAATATTCTCTGCATTGCCCCAATAGATGTGGTTGTCGATCATCGCAGAAAGCAGGTTATGCGCAGCGGTGATTGCATGCAGATCACCTGTAAAATGGAGGTTGATATCCTCCATAGGCACCACCTGCGCGTAACCGCCACCCGCAGCCCCACCCTTCATGCCAAAACACGGGCCTAACGAGGGTTCACGCAAGCAGATGGTTGTTTTCAGCCCGATGCGATTGAGCGCATCACCAAGGCCCACGGTTGTTGTGGTCTTGCCTTCTCCCGCTGGGGTTGGGGAAACAGCTGTGACAAGTATGAGTTTGCCATATGGATTGCTGTTCAGCTCTGGCATCTCATCCAGATTAACCTTGGCTTTAAACCGGCCATAAGGTTCAAGAGCGTCCTCCGGGATCTTCAGATTTTGAGCGATGCGCGCAATGGGTTTCATGTCTGCTGCGCGGGCAATTTCAATATCTTTCATGGAAAATCTCCAGATTAGAACGTGTAATCAAATGAGCCGGAGAGAGCGTCAAAACGCAAATCAGGCAGGAACAGCAATGTAATCTCTACGTAGAATCTCTACCGAATGCACCTGTAAAGTTCAAGATTGAGGTTGGGCACTTGAAACTAACTTAGTTAACGGTGCTCATCTGTGTTTTTGCTGAGATGTGAAATATTATTGCCTGAATAGCTGTTGGTCTGTTCTAAAATTCACCAGACTGCGCTTGCGCGGCAAATCCAAGAGCAGTAGAGCTGGTTGGCTTTTATAAACAAACTGCGCCGTGCCGTAGTTTCGTCGGTTAGGTCACCCCATGTTTTTATTTGAAGTTGCCGCGCTCGGTGCCGCTGCCACCTGGGCTGTTGGTGGTCTCATTTCAGCAAAACCTGCAGCTCACCTTGGAGCCATTGGCTTCAATTGTGTGCGTATGTGGTTTGTTGTGGTGTTTCTGGGTATCTATGTCATTGCAACAGGCACATGGAATACGGTTGATTCAAGCCACGCCTCTCTTATCTTTCTCTCTGGCTTTGTCGGCATCTTCATGGGGGACACATTGCTGTTCCTCACGCTCAACCGTATGGGGCCGCGCCGCACAGCCATCCTGTTTTCCATGAACGCACCCATGTCAGCGCTTCTTGGTTGGTTGTTTCTGTCAGAGGAGCTGTCATTTCAGGCGCTTGTCGGTATCTCGTTCGTTCTGGTCGGCGTTATCCTCGCCATTGCGTTTGGGAAGCGCAAAGACCAGCTTCATAAATGGGAGGCGATTAGAGGTCCTGTTGCCATTGGTGTCCTCTTTGGCACGTTGGCCGCACTTTCCCAATCAGTCGGGTCAATCATCATTCGTCCCGTTATGGAAAGTGGAGCAGATCCCGTCGCCATCTCGCTTATGCGCTGTACCATTGCAGCCTTTGGTTTGCTGGTGTTGTTTTACCTGCCGGGCCGTCCTTTCAGACTGGCGAACCCAATCAACAAAGAGATCGTCGCACTGGCCTCCCTGTCCGGCATGCTGGGCATGGGGATCGGCATGACGTTGATCCTCTATGCGCTGAGTGGCGGAGAGGTTGGCATTGTTTCCACCCTGTCAGCAACCACTCCAGCGATGATGCTGCCTGTTCTGTGGTGGCAAACCAAAGAGTTTCCTGCCATTGGGGCATGGTTCGGTGCACTCCTCGTCATTCTCGGCTGTGCTTTGATTTTCATGAGCTAAACAGATGATAAGGCAACGATGCTGCCTAAGCACCACAAGCAGGTGCGACCTTAAGTGGCCGCACCGCAAGATCTTGTAGCGTGGCCGCATCAGCAATTTCTGTGAGTTTTGCAGGCAATTGGTCGAATTTTATCAAGTTCGCTATTCAGCCAGTTGACGGAAGCCCCTGAAATCTGATCAATAGCCGGGCATTTGGTATTTTTGTCGATTAGATAAAAATGAAAAGGGAACACGGTCCGATTGGAAAAGCCGTGGCTGCCCCCGCAACTGTAAGCGTAGAGTTGTTGCTCACACATGCCACTGACGCAGCTGTTTAAAGCTGTGTTGGGAAGGCGGAGCAACAGTAAGGACGCGCAAGCCAGGAGACCTGCCAGATGCAGTCACTCACCCACGGCACGGGGCGTGCTAAGGGGCGGTATTCCGTTCAGGTGACATTCACAGTGCGTCTGAGCGGTAATGAATCTGACTTTATTTCAAAAGGTTATAACCAGATTTCTTCAAAGACGCACAATGCAATCAACAGCATGGTATCCGTCATGGATGCTGTGAATGATGGACCAAACTCGTGCGTAACACATCTTGGATCGCAGCTACCCTCAAATCCGGCGTAGCTCTCTCAGCTCTCCTCAGCTCAACTCTAATCTCCTCCGCAAACGAGACCGAGCTCGATGAAATCATCGTCATCGCCAACAGAACGGAAACCGAAGCCGGCAAAGTCGGCTCCACAACACATGTCGTGACCGAAGAAGACCTAAAGAACGACGGCGCTATGTTTGTCTCTGAATACCTGACAAAGTTGCCGGGTATCTCGTTCTCGCAAAACGGCGGAGCGGGTAAAACAAGTGCTTTGCGCATTCGTGGAATGAGTGGTTATTACACGAAGATTTTGCTGGATGGTGTCGATATTGCTGACCCGTCTGGTACGCAAGTTGAAGCTCGCCTTGAGCATGTCCTACTTAATGATGTTGAGCGTATTGAAATCTTAAAAGGCTCGCACAGTGCATTATATGGTGGCCAAGCGGTGGGGGGTGTTATCAATATCATCACCAAACGCGCTGCGCCGGGCACCGTGAAGCATAATGCGGCCATCGAGGGCGGCAGCTACGGAACCGTCAACGCGTCCTATGGATTTCAAGCGGCGACTGAAACAGCAGATATCGCAGTAAATGTGCAGCGCTACCATACTGATGGGTTTAGCGCGCAAACTCCAAAAAGTGACACAGCAGATGAGGACGGTTATGAGAACCTGACCTTTTCTGCAAAAGGTTCAGTCGATGTCACAGAGGCTCTGAACCTATATTTTGTTGCACGCGGTACGGATGGTCACAGCGAGTTTGATGGGGGATCTGATCCAGATGGGCGTGATGAGCAGGATTTTCATCAGTACATGGGAAAATTTGGTGCAGATGTTGCTTGGTTTGATGATCGAGTAACAACTGATGCTTCGTTTCAGGTCATTCATACAAAGCGCCAATACTTTGGCGGGTTCTCCAAAAAATACTCAGGTGATCGTTACAAGTTTGACGTTCTCAATACCTTTGAAGCGACAGACGAAATTACTTTGAATTTTGGTGGCGATTGGATGCATGAAGACTATACTGAGTATGGTAGTAGCCGTATCTTTGGTGGCTTTGTTGAAGCAATGGTTGAGCCATCAGATGACCTAAGCCTCTCGGTGTCTTCTCGCTTGGATTACCATTCTCATTTCGGTGCTTATTGGTCTGGTCGTGGAACCATTTCCTATCAGTTGCTTGAAGATACGCGTATCCATTCAAGCCTCGGGAATGGTTTTCGAGCGCCATCATCTTATGAGTTGTATGACGTAAAATATGGGAACCCAAATTTTGAACCTGAAACTGCCATGAGTTTTGACCTGGGTATCGATCAGAATCTGTTGGGTGATAAACTTAGACTTTCAGGAACCTATTTTCAGATCATGACTGAAGATTTGATTAGATATGACCGTACAACCAATAAATACGTACAGATCAACGGCATGTCCCGCAGCCAAGGTGCGGAGCTGTCTGCTAACTGGGATGTTCTCGACAATCTGAGCTTCAATGCTGCCTACACTTACACATGGGCTGTTGGACCAGACAAAAAACGCTTGGTGCGTGTCCCTCTGCATGACGTGAATGTAGGCGCGACTTACAAGCCCGTTGATGTGCTATCTCTCAACCTCAATACCAGTTACGTCTCCGGAATCGAAGATGACGGTGAGCTCGACGACTTCGTTCTAGTCAACGCAAAAGCTGCTTATCAGTACACCGAGAATCTAACGTTCCATGTCCGCGGTGAAAACTTGCTGGATCAGGATTATGAGCGGATCAGAGACTATCAGACACCGGGTCTTTCCGTTTACGCTGGTCTTACTGCCAGTTTCTGATTAAGTATGCCGCTCGGTGAAAGCTGAGCGGCATCTTGCAGGGGATGGCTCTGCTCGGGCTGCCTTCCCATGTCTGTACGCCTCTCAAAAGGTCGAAATGCGAAATAAGATCAAAAAGATCATGCAAATGGCGTTTCTGATGGCTCTGGCATTCAGTCCTGTTGTTGCACGAGCGGACCAGAGCGAGACGGAGGCACCCAAGCGAGTTGTCTCCATGAACCTGTGCACCGACCAGTTTTCCATGCTACTTGCAGGCAAAGAACAACTTGTATCAGTCTCCAAATTAGCATCTGACCCAACGCTCTCCGTCATGAGTGAAGAGGCAGGGGCCTATCCGGTCAACTTCGGTGGGGCAGAAGAAATCTATCTGATGAACCCGGATCTGGTGATCGCGGGGACATACACAAACCAAACCACAGTGCAGATGCTGCGTGGTCTCGGGATAACGGTGGTTCAGATGCCGCCCGTTCGCACCATCTCAGACATCGCCAAAGAGCTACGACGTCTCGGTAAGATATTGGGACGTGAGCAACAAGCTGAGGCACTCGCACGGCAATTCACCTCTGAAATCCAGCAGTTTGTCGATGCTCAGCCAGCTGAACGAGCGCGGGCAGGGGTCTACTACGCCAATGGATACACGGCGGGAGATGGCAGTCTCGTCAATGAGCTGATCACCACCGCTGGCCTGCAGAACATTGCCAATAATCTGGGTTTGAAGGGCACGAGCAAGCTGCCCTTGGAACTGCTGATCCTTGAAGCCCCGCAGCTGCTTGTTGAGGGCACTCAGTTCTCAGATAAACCTGCATTGGCTTTTGAACTCCTCGCTCACCCAGCCTTGAAGCGCACGCTCGGCAACAGTGGTCGTGTCATGGTCGAAGACAAGTACACCATTTGTGGCCT
>NZ_LCWX01000237.1:323709-328103 GCF_001431305.1 Pseudovibrio sp. POLY-S9 | reverse complement strand
GCCGTTTGTGACGCAAGCTATTGGTAAACTAGCCAAACAAGCCACCAAACAAGCCACCAAACTAGGAGCGCAATCCGAATGACCAAGCATCCGGATGCTCCGTTGATCACGGTTCTGTGCCTGATCGCAGCTATTCTGTTTGTGACCTCGCTCATGATCGGCGCTGCTGATTTGACATTCATGCAGCTGATTAAAGCAGCATTCGCCGCAGAAAAAACGCCCGTTTCTATCGTCTTTTGGGAAATCCGCGTGCCGCGCGCCCTTCTGGGCTTGATCACAGGTGCAACGCTAGGCCTGTCCGGTGCTGTATTGCAGGGCCTCCTGCGCAATCCCTTGGCGGAACCTGGTTTGATCGGCGTCAGCTCCTCCGCAAGTCTGGGCGCAGTCATCGCAATTTACACCGGGCTGACAATCACCATGCCCTTCACACTGCCAGCGTTTGCATTGCTCGGTGCAGCGATTGCAGCAGTTTTGTTGCCCATGCTGGCGGGCGGGCGAGGGCAGACGCTGACACTGATCCTTGCAGGTGTTGCGATCTCAAGCATAGCGACTGCGCTCACGTCATTGGCACTCAACCTGTCGCCTAACCCGTTTGCAGCCATGGAAATTGTGTTCTGGATGCTTGGCTCGTTAAATGACCGGTCTATGCAGCATCTTTACATCATTGCGCCGTTCATCGTGATCGGCTGGAGCCTCTTGCTCATCACGGGCAAAGGCCTCAATGCGTTGTCTCTGGGTGAGGAAACTGCTCATACCATGGGCGTGTCTCTGCCTCATCTGCGGTTTTGTGCAATTGCGGGAACCGCGGCCAGTGTTGGTGCTGTGACGGCCGTAACTGGAACAATCGGTTTCATCGGATTAATCGTCCCTCATCTGCTACGCAAAATGGTGGGCGGAGAGCCTCAGCGCCTACTACTGCCAAGTGCCATTGCAGGGGCTTGCTTGCTCACGCTTGCAGATATCACAGTGAAACTGTTCGGCCCACAATCAAACCTCAAGCTCGGAGTGCTGACAGCTATTGTCGGCGCGCCGTTCTTCCTTTGGCTGATCATCAAACAACGCAGGGCTTTGATCTGATGCTGCTTCAACTCAAAGACCTTTCTGTCAACTACGGTCCCAAGAACATCCTGTCCTCAATCAATCTGGAGATTGGTAAAGGTGAGATCGTCGGGTTGATCGGCCCCAATGGCTCAGGCAAATCCACGCTGATGAAAGCCATGGTCGGGCTAATCCCGTCTTATGGGGAGATCAGTTACGACAACCAGCTTCTCAAAAGCATCTCGGCTAAGCAGTTATCCAAGCATGTTGCTTACATGGCGCAGGAGCGTGACGTGGCGTGGGATTTGTCTGTAGAACGCATATTGGCTTTGGGTTGTGAAGCTATTGGTGGCTCCGTGCGGACGCCAAAACACAAGGCGGAACTGGAAGAGACGATTGCAAGCTTGGGGCTGGACGCAATCAGAAAAGCTTCAATCCTACAGGTGTCTGGTGGAGAGAAAGCGCGTGCTCTGCTTGGCAGGGCCTTGATGCAAAAAACACCACTGATCATTGCGGATGAGCCAACGGCAGGACTTGATCCGGAACACCAGTTGGAGCTGCAGGAGATTTTTCAAAAGCTGCAACAACAAGGCACGTCCATGCTTGTCAGCCTGCATGACTGGACATACGCAGCGCGCCTTTGCACGCGGCTCGCGATGTTAAAAGAAGGAAAGCTCGTCGCGTATGGCACGCCAAAAGAGGTGTTGACCGAAGAACGCGTGCAGGATGTTTATCGTGTCAAAGCCCATATTCTGCAAACAGAACAGGGGCCTGTGATCACCCCCACAACACGTTTGTAAAAAGACCTTCGATTATTCGGGTGCAAGGCTCTTACGGAACATGCGATCAAGGTATGCCGCAGCCTCTTTAAAGCGGTCCTTGGACTTATTTGCCGGAAGTAACGTCTCCACCTGACTGTCAAAGTCAGCGTAATGCTGGGTCGTGGACCAGATTGAAAACAGCAGGTGGTACGGATCTGTCTCGGCGATCTTGCCCTCATTCATCCAGCCTTGAACAACGACTGTCTTCTCATCCACCAATGACTTCAAGGGGCCGGCAATCAGAGATTTGATGCGCGGAGCACCCTGCAAGATCTCGTTGGCGAACAGGCGGCTTTCCCGAGGGTAATCCCGCGCCATCTCCAGTTTGCGGCGTACATACGCGCAAATCTCTTCAATGGGTTCACCTTCAGGATTGAGCTGATGCAGCGGATCAAGCCAGATGTACAACAAGCGTTCAATCAGCTCTGCATGAATGGCATCTTTGCTGTCGTAATAATAAAAGAGGTTTGGTTTGGACAAGCCAGCTTGCTGAGCGACCTGATCGATCGTAGATCCACGAAATCCATAGGTTGAGAACACATCCAGCGCAGCTGCGAGGATCTTCTCAGTCTTTTCTATCTGAATTCGTGTTTTGCCTTTTGCTTCAGAAGCCTTAGCCATACTCTTTTCCAAATTGCTTAAGCACCGAACCTAAAAATACCCGCTCGGTATATGAGTAGGTTAGCACCTACGAAAACACAGTGCTCATATCAAGCTAAACACTAGTAGAAAAGTCGTGATGAGGCAGCTCACCCAATAATTGTTGTTTTTCTGCAATAAAGCGCATTCCTGAAAAGTGGTTCCGGTTTTCGGACAAGAATACGCGTAAAAATAAAGAGTTAAAGCTTGATGCGTGCATCCACATGAACACAGCCTGCTCTGGAAAGAGAAAAGGCCGGGCTCATATAGAACCCGGCCCGTGTTTGCTTAGCTGACAGCTTCCGGTGTTTTTGCGCTGTCTGCGTTAAAGGCCGGAATGATCTTTTCGCCGTAATCTGCGATGATCTTCTCTTCATCACCACTGTCCAGATAGATGTTGAACTGAGTGATGCCCGCATCTTTCAGCTTGCTCAGCTTTTCAATGTGGTTTTCAGGTGGGCCGAGAACTGCAAAGCTTTCAACGATATCATCGGTAATGAAGTCGAGGAACGGATTGTCGCTCTGACCGTGCTTGGAATAGTCATAACCACGACGGTTCTCAATGTAAGACGTCAGGGATGCAGGCACCTGATCGGTGTTTGATCCATACTTCTCAACGATATCCGCCACATGGTTGCCAACCATAGCAGGGAACCATTTGGTCTTCTCGATGCCTTCTTCCAGTGTGCCTGTATGAGCAGGAGCAGCTGCCATAATGCCGAAGTTGCTCATGTCACGGCCAGCTTCTTCGCCAGCTGCAACTGCCTGATCGCCAAGCCATTTGCAAATTCCTGGCTCCGCAATCTGAAGAATAAGGCCATCGCCTACGCGGCCGGCTGAACTCAGCGCCTTCGGTCCATAAGCCGCAACCCAGACAGGGAGCTCATAACCATCCGCCCATGGGAACTTCACTGGCTCAGGGCATTCACCGTACTGTGCTTCTTCACCACGGATCAGAGCTTTAACAGTGTGAGTGAACTCTTCCAGACGTTTCAGCGGGGCAGGTTTTTTGCCCATTACGCGCACAGCACTGTCGCCGCGGCCCAGACCAATATCAAAACGGCCGCCGGACTGTTTGGCAAGCGAACCAAACAAGCTGGCTGCATGAGACCAGTCACGCGTGTTCGGGTTGGTCACGCACGGTCCAAAACGCATGTTTTTGGTGTGTTCCATGCACATTGCCATCGCCACGAAGCTCTCACGCCACAAAATGTGACTGTCGTAGAACCAGCAATACTTGAAACCAGCATTTTCGGCCTGACGAACCAGTGCCTTAGCGCGCTCTGGTTCTACAAACCCTTTAAAGCAAATACCAAAGTCCATGTGTGTCTCCTCCACAAATAGTAAGGTGTTGTTCAAAGCGTATCCTCGAAAAACGGCAGTTGGCTTTCGAAGAAGGATACGCCCGAAAAAGTCTTAGTGATCCGGGGCCCAGATGCGGATTCCCGCATGTGTAAACGGCACAGCTTTTGAAATGTTCTGACGAATGAGGATCGGAGTGATCGCCTCAATACAGCGCGCTGCTTTTGCATTGCCGCTATTGTAGGTTTTCACATCAAGCTTGTTCACCAGCTCCATCACCACCTTGCGGGCAGCAAGGCTATCACCGCATACGAGGATGTCGCAGTTGATCGGCCAATCCAGATTGTTCAAAGTCGTGGCCGAAACATTGTGCAATGCGCCCACAACCGGAATATCTGGCCCAAGCAATGCTTGTGCAGCCTCAGTAGCAGAGCCTTCAGGCGGCATTTCGACGGTCTTCGGGTCACCTGGCGCAAGCGGAACAACAATGTCGATCAGGATCTTGCCAGCAAGGTGCGGTTTCAGGGCATTTAACGTTGCGTCGTGCGCCGCATAAGGCACAGCAAGCATAACGCACTCACCAGCCGCCGCCAC
>NZ_LCWX01000237.1:322650-323615 GCF_001431305.1 Pseudovibrio sp. POLY-S9 | reverse complement strand
CGCATCCTCGTTCCCCATACCGTTGATCTGCGCAGAATCTTCTGGGAGCTTGGTCATCAACTCATCGGCAATTTCCTTGCCGCGAACTGCATCACGAGAGCCAAGCGCAACGGGAACGCCCGCACGTGCAAACCTGAGTGCAAGCCCCTGACCCTGTGGCCCGGTTCCTCCGATAATCGCTAATGTCATCGGAACATGTCCTCCTTCTTAGATCTAATTAAATCCTGTGCCGAACTCGCCTCCAGCGTCCAGTTCAGTCCGCGAAACAGCACAACAGGCGTCTGGCCTGCTTTGCTGATCACCAGACCGGAAGCAGCGGCCAACTCATCTGCAAAGGCGGGTTCGGTCACACTGAGCAAACGCCCATGTGCATCCGAGTTGCCTTGTTCTTTGATTGTTGCGGGTACACCGGCAAGGCCCACAGCTACGTTCACCTGACCAAGTCGCCAAGGCCGTCCAAAAGTATCCGTAATGGCAAAGCCGATCTCGGCGTTAAAGCGTTCGGAAAGGGCTTCCTGCATGCGGGTAGCGCTGGCATCCGGGTCTTCAGGCAGCAAAATGAGGGTTTCATCTGTGCCGCTGTTGGATTCATCCACCGCAGCATTGGCGGAAATAAAGCCCAAACGGTGCTCACAGATCATCGTCCCTTCATTTTGTGTCGGACGCTTAAAATGGCGAACCACCCGAGTGCTTTCCTGCAAGATGATCTCAATCTTGCGTGGGTCTTTGTTCAGCTCCTCCGCATAGGTCTGCGCCTCTTCACAAGGAGTGACATCTGACAGTCTCACAATGCGGCCTTCCGCCTTTGAGAAGATCTTATGCGCAGATGTCAGGACGTCTCCATCTCGCAAAGAAAGTCCAGCTGCCTCAATGGCATCGCCCAAAATTGCAGCAAGATCATCACCGGGATTGATCTCTGGAATGTTCGGGATCGCATATAGAGAAAGTGTATGCATCAAACAGCT
>NZ_LCWX01000237.1:314397-322553 GCF_001431305.1 Pseudovibrio sp. POLY-S9 | reverse complement strand
CTCCGATCAGAACGTTTCTCAAGGAGCCGAGGCTGATGTGCGCTCAAATCTTCCATGTAATCGATATCTCTGGAAAAGGAGGAGGACGGGGCGATCACGCAGTTCAAACCAAGCTCTGCCGCCTGGGCCTGATGCTTCAGGAAGGATGAACTGCCATAGGTGAACGAAATGGCATCCGGCGGCGTTACAATCAGCACATTGGTACCGTAGTCATGCGCCGGGCAAAGAACCAGCGAACTGGGTGAGCCCGCAAGGCCCAGAAGTCGCTCAAACTCACCAAAGTCAGGAGCTGCAATATCTGCAGGCAAAACGCAGAGTGTCTCGTAACTATGCGCTTTTGCCCAAAGAGCAGCAGTGGACAGCGCCGAGTTCAGCCCATCTTCCTGTCCCTCTAAGATCAGGTGAAGACGATGATCAGTCACAGCTTTTGCGATATCCGCTGAACTGGTGACCACCGCAATGTCAAAGGGCGTGCTGCTGCGTGTCTGTGCGTCCTGCAGGAAAGCAATGGTCTGCGCAAACAAGTTCGCAGCCACGATGGCCCGTTCATTGGCATCAAGATCCGGCCCCAGACGCGACTTGGCCCTCGCAAAATCCTTTACCGGAACAACAACAAGCGTTTTAACTGCGGTTTCCGTCATGCGTTCAGCTCCTGAGCCTCTGATGCATTTCCACGGCCAACATCGGAAAGAGCAAGCAGCGTCGCCGCCAGTCGTACTTTGTCATCGCGGGTCTTCATGAGGATTGTGTCCAAAGAAGTGCGCAGACCAAGACTGTTGATGGCAGTCACATGCTGCTCATCTGCGTTGTCAATCACAAAGCAATCCAGAAAATCCGCATAGATCTGCGCAACACCAAAGGCTGATGCTTCATAGCCAAGGGAAGATAGCATCCGGTCCGCAGAGCCTTTCACAACACCACCATTGATGATCGGCGAAACACCAATCTTGGGAGCTTGGGAGGCCTTTACTGCTTCCAGAATGCCAGGAACTTTCAGGATTGGCAGAATGCTCACGAGAGGGTTGCTTGGCGCGACCACAATTAAATCCGCCTCCGCAAGTTCGTTCAGCGCTTCCTCGGTCGCATGTGCATCCTCAATATGATCGTAGTGCAGTTCCCGAACCTCAGGCGCACAGCG
This sequence comes from Pseudovibrio sp. POLY-S9, assembly GCF_001431305.1. Taxonomy (NCBI): domain Bacteria; kingdom Pseudomonadati; phylum Pseudomonadota; class Alphaproteobacteria; order Hyphomicrobiales; family Stappiaceae; genus Pseudovibrio; species Pseudovibrio sp. POLY-S9. Next base: position 321,415 of record NZ_LCWX01000237.1, on the reverse strand, counting down.
CTCTTTGACGAAGTATTCCTGAAAACTCAGCCAACCAACCTCCGTTCTCACACGCGTTTGAACCGTGTCGTCCGTTGGCAAAATCATCTCGCACTCAAGGCCAAAGCTCTTGGCAATATCACGTGCAATATGCGTTGGGCGATCTCCCTGACGACGCCTGTGTGTGCGGTAAATGTGCAGGCCAAAATCACGATCTCCAAGTGACATCCATGTATCGTCACCCAGTTTAGAGAGCGTGTCTAATGCGCGGTGGCTTTCATCCGCCACACCCCAACCTTGCTGGCGATCAATCACATCGGCCAGTGTGTAGGTGAGGGTATCAATGTCCGGCGAAACCCAGAGACCGTGGAAAGCCTCATCATCTGCAATGTTGCCGATAATGGAAAGTTCCACATTCTCCAGATGATACAGGCCCTCCGCCATTTTGGCGCCGCCGACCCCTCCGGCAATCAGAGTAACTTTGATAGGTGTGTTTGAGCTCATCCAGCACCTCCAACCGCTTGTACAGGCGCACCATCAGCCTCAGTCAGGAAGTTCAGCAGTCCGGAGTGCGCGCGGGCAACCAATGGCGCCTGTTGTTCTGGCAATCCATCGGCAAAATCATTGATCACGCCATAAATGGTGTTGCGTTGAACAGGCTCTCTGCCTGCTTCCTGAATGACTTGGCACATTTCATAGGCTGTGATCTCCTGCCCATGAGCCGCCCCAGCAGAGCGGGAGATGCTCTCATTCATCAAAGTGCCGCCCAGATCATTCACTCCGCATTGCAAAAGATCAGAGGCAAACTCTGCACCAAGCTTGGTCCAGGAAACCTGAATGTTGTCGATCCAGCCATGCAGCATAATCCGCGAAACTGCATGCATCTTGCGTACTTCCAGATCAGTTGGACCAGGGCGCACGTTCTTCGGATCCGCCGTATAAAGCGGGCTCTCGGAGTGCACGAAGCTTAGTGGCACCAGTTCGGTGAAGCCACCGGTTTCCTTTTGAATATCGCGCAGCAAGGCAATGTGAGCCGCCCAGTGGTCTGGCCCATCTATATGGCCGTACATGATCGTTGCGGTGGTTGGAATTCCAACCTCGTGGGCCGCTTTGATAATCTCCACCCACTTCTCGGTGCTCAACTTGTTGCGGGTCAGCTGCTGGCGAATATCTGTGTCCAGAATTTCCGCCGCGGTACCGGGCAGGGAACCCAGCCCGCAATCCTTCAGGTCCTGAAGAAAGTCCGTGTAAGACTGCTTGGTCTTGGCCGCGCCATACCAAACTTCAAACGGCGAAAACGCATGGATGTGCATGTCCGGCAGCGCTTTTTTGATCGCCAACACGAGCTCACGATAATAAGTGCCTTCCATTTTAGGGTGCAGGCCACCCTGAATGCAGACCTCAGTCGCCCCTCGGTCCCAGGCCTCTTGTGCCCGTGCAACAACTTGCTCAGGCACCAGCCATTCAGCACCCGGATCTTCGGTTCGCTTGGCAAACCCGCAGAACTTGCACCCCATGTAGCAGACATTGGTGAAGTTGACGTTCCGGTTGACCACAAAGCCCACCCGATCACCATTGCACCGCTGACGAAGCGTATCCGCCACATAGGCGATAGCTGGAAATTCTTCTGCTGAGGCACGGAACAGGCATTCGCCTTCAGCTTGAGAAACCTCATTACCAGCCAGTGCCTTGCTCAAAATATCACGAACGGGAGCGCTGACACTGCGAAACTCTGGCGTATCACCGGTGCGCTGCGGGAAATTGTGAAGGGTCATAGGGTGCCTCCTGACTGAAGCGAGGCAGAGGAACCCATCTGTTCCCAAAGCCCTTGTGATTTTGAAAGCACAGCAGGGTCAACAAACTCGGTTTTATCGCGCAGATAACTCGGATAAACGGTCAGGCGCTCTTCCAGTTTCTGCCCTGCCAGCTGAGTAGATTTTGCAAGCTCATCAATCACTGGCCAGCGGTGTTGTGGGTTGATGAAATCAATGGTGACCGGCGAAATGCCGCCCCAGTCGTTGATACCCGCACTCAAGTATTCCATATGCCGTTCACTCAGATTTGGTGGAGCCTGAAGACTGATCTCGGGGGAAAGGATCAAGCGTGCCACGGCGAGTGTTCGCAGCATGTCATCCAGCGAAGGTTCCGGATGATTTTCCATTCCAATCCCTGGCTTGCGCTGGAAATTCTGGATAATCACTTCCTGAATATGCCCATGGCGAGCATGGCTTTCGTTGATTGCTTCCAGCGCTTCAATGCGCTCTTCCCACGTTTCGCCAATGCCGATCAGCAATCCGGTGGTAAACGGGATCTTCTTTTGTCCAGCGCGTTCCAAAGTTCGCAGGCGTTGGACAGGAGCCTTATCCGGACAGCCATAGTGCGGCTGGCCTTCTTTCATCAATCGGCGACTGGTTGTTTCCAACATCATGCCCATGGAGGCGGCAAAGGGGCGCAGCTGGTCAATCTCTTCATCGCTCAGCGTACCCGCATTCACGTGGGGCAGGAGAGTCGTTTCTCGCAGCACCATCTCACAAGCATCTGCCAGATAGCTGACCATGGAACTGTAGCCAAGCGTTGCCAGAGCTGCTTTCGCCTGTTCGTAGCGCAGTTCAGGCTTCTCGCCCAGGCTGAATAGCAGTTCCTTGCATCCGGTCTCTTCACCCTGACGCGCCGTACGCATCACTTGCTCCGGTGTCATAATGTTGGCTTCGGGCGAACTGGGGTGTTTGACAAATGTGCAATACGTACATGTATCCCTGCACATGTTTGTCAGTGGTACAAAAACTTTACGGGAGTAGGTGACAGTGTTGCCCCAATACTGAAGCTTTACTGTAGCAGCCTGTTGCATCAGATCCCGAAGATCTGAGCCTTGCACTTCCCCCAGGTATCGCGCTTGGTCAGCAGTCAGCATAATTTTTTACCTCTCGGTCAAAAAATATCTGCAACTAACAGTTAGTCAAGGGAGAATTATCTCTCGGCTAGAATAAATATGCTGCAATGCAAATAAAACAAGCAATGTTAAGAGCCTGTTTCAGCAATGGAAAGCTTTATTTTGCAATGATTTTTGTAAAGGTGCTTTGCAATATTGAACTATCAAAATCTTATTTGTGCAAAATTTTAGCAGTACATGCATAAATATCCGTCTTTCCAGTGTGTTGTTTCCCTTGATAAGTAGATGGGGAAACTTTGATTCCGATGATTTAGAAAAAAACATCAAAAAAACTTAGTAAGCTGTGGAGCTTTCTTACCTGCGACGCGCTTATCTCGCAGTTTTGGGAGGGCCTCTAAGTGTTTTACCTATTGGAATATCAGGAGAAATTTTGAAGTCGGCTGGTGAAATTGATCCATTTTTGAAGGTGGGTTGACAGATAATTGACTGTTTGGTCCAATTTACCCAAAGTTTTGGGAGGGGAATATCCAAGATTTAAGCTGAACTAAGCTATTGTATGAGGGGGCCACCTCTGCATACGATACCTACTCTGTTCCAAATGGGAAAAATAACCCTGCGGGAAATCTAGTAGATTGAATTTTTGACATATTTTGCCTGCAGCCTGTTTATGTGCGGTTGCAATCCGTCCGTCCTGTCAAAAAAAGAGATACAGCTTGAATCCTGCGAAAGTCCTCATCGGTTTTATCAGTTTTATACTCCTTCGGGAGACCAGATAACTATGGCGAGCCCGTTGCATTTTTAAAGAATAAAGCGCGGGTAAGTTGAATAAAACGACGTTGTAAAAGCGTTATCGGAGAGACTTATGAGTAAACTTGGCTCAAATCATCGTATTAATGGTGACAGACTGTGGCGTAGCCTTATGGATATGGCCCAAATCGGACCCGGTGTTCGTGGCGGCAACAACAGGCAGACGCTCACAGACGAAGATGCCGAGGGCCGCAAGCTTTTCACCAGCTGGTGTGAGGCTGAAGGCATGTCAGTGCACATTGATACCATGGGCAACATGTTTGCCCGGCTGGAAGGGGAAGATCCGAGCCTTGACCCGATCATGATCGGCTCTCATCTGGATACGCAGCCAACTGGTGGCAAGTATGATGGTGTGCTTGGCGTACTTGCAGGTCTGGAAGTAATCCGCTCCATTCGTGAGCGTGGCATCAAAACCAAACGCCCAATTGAAGTCGTCAACTGGACCAACGAAGAAGGCACCCGTTTTGCTCCAGCAATGCTGGCTTCTGGCGTGTTTGCTGGCATGCACACGCAGGATTGGGCCTATGACCGCGAAGACGCAGAAGGCAAGAAGTTTGGCGATGAACTGAAGCGCATCGGCTATGTAGGTGAGGAACCGGTAGGCGCCCGCAAACTCCACGCCATGTTTGAACTCCACATTGAGCAGGGACCAATCCTCGAAATCGAGGAAAAGGACATCGGTGTTGTCACCCACGGGCAGGGCCTCTGGTGGCTGCAGGTCACGCTCACAGGAAAAGATAGCCACACCGGCTCAACCCCAATGCCAATGCGCAAAAACGCAGGTCTCGGCATGGCACGCATCACAGAGCTGGTGCACCAGATTGCCATGGAGAACCAGCCAGAAGCCGTTGGCGCCATTGGACATTGCGACGTCTATCCAAACAGCCGCAACGTGATTCCGGGTAAAACCGTCTTCACCATCGATTTCCGCTCCCCGCATCAGGACGTTCTGGATGGCATGAAAGCTAAACTGGAAGCTGAAGCACCGAAAATCGCAGAAGAACTTGGTCTGGGCATTGAGATTGAAGCCGTCGGTCACTTTGATCCGGTCACCTTCGATGAAGGCTGCGTCTCTGCCGTGCGCAATGCAGCAGAGCGCCTGAGCTATTCCCATCGCGACATTATTTCCGGCGCAGGCCACGATGCTTGCTGGATCAACCGTGTAGCGCCAACAGCCATGATCATGTGCCCATGCGTGGATGGTTTGAGCCACAACGAAGACGAAGAGATTTCAAGAGAGTGGGCAACCGCAGGTGCTGACGTGCTGTTCCATGCAGTGCTTGAGTACGCGGAAATTGAGCAAGATACCACCGAGCCAGCCGAATAACCCATAGATTTGAAAGAGTTGAGGACTGCAATATGTCTAAAGTTATCAAAGGCGGCACGATTGTAACTGCCGATAGAACCTACAAGTCTGATGTGCTGGTTGACGGTGGCAAGATCATCGAAATCGGTGAGAACCTTTCTGGTGATGAAACGCTGGATGCCACCGGCTGTTATGTTATGCCGGGCGGGATTGACCCGCACGTGCATCTGGAAATGCCGTTCATGGGAACGCATTCTGCAGACAACTTCGAGATCGGAACAAGAGCTGGCCTTGCTGGCGGCACAACCATGGTGGTTGACTTCTGTCTGCCATCCCCCGGCCAGTCCATGATGGAAGCGCTTGCCATCTGGCAACAAAAATCCGGCGCAGCATGCTCTGATTACTCCTACCACATGGCCGTCACATGGTGGGGTGAGCAGGTCTTCAATGAGATGCAGGAAGTGGTGGATCGTGGCATCAATACCTTCAAGCACTTCATGGCCTACAAAGGCGCCTTGATGGTGGATGATGACGAAATGTTCGCATCCTTCCAGCGGTGTGCTGCGCTTGGTGCGATGCCGCTTGTCCATGCTGAAAACGGTGATGTGGTCGCCACCATGCAGCAAAAACTGCTGGCAGAAGGCAACAACGGTCCGGAAGCGCATGCCTACTCCCGTCCGCCGGAAGTGGAGGGTGAAGCAGCCAACCGTGCAATCATGATCGCAGATATGGCTGGTGTGCCGCTCTACATCGTTCACACAAGCTGTGAACAGGCCCATGAAGCCATTCGCCGCGCCCGTCAAAAAGGCATGCGTGTGTATGGGGAGCCACTCATTCAGCACCTGACACTGGATGACAGTGAGTACGCCAACCCGAATTGGGACCACGCCGCACAGCGCGTCATGTCGCCTCCGTTCCGCAACAAACAGCATCAGGATAGCCTTTGGGCAGGCTTGCAGTCCGGTTCATTGCAGGTGGTTGCAACTGACCACTGCGCCTTCACATTGGAGCAGAAACGCTTTGGTGTTGGCGACTTTACCAAGATCCCGAACGGTACAGGCGGTTTGGAAGACCGCATGCCAATGCTCTGGTCAACCGGTGTGCGCACAGGCCGCCTGACCATGAACGAGTTCGTAGCTGTCACTTCCACCAATATCGCCAAGATCCTGAATATGTATCCTAAAAAAGGTGCAATTCTTGAAGGGGCGGATGCCGACATTGTTGTTTGGGATCCTAACCGCTCAAAAACAATCACTGCTGCAAATCAGCAGTCCTGCGTTGAATACAACGTGTTTGAAGGCAGGGAAGTGGTCGGTCTGCCACGCTTCACACTCACCCGCGGCAAGGTCGCGATTGAGGAAAGCACGGTTAAAACCGAACCAGGTCACGGTGAATTCGTTGGTCGCGAGCCAAATGCTCCGGTCGGCGCCGCTCTGTCCAAGTGGAAGGAAATCACAGCGCCGCGCAAAGTTGAGCGCCGGCCAGAATTGATGCCAGCAGGCGTATAAGCCTGCACACAGAGCAAAAGGCGCATCTCCGAACAGAGGGCACTGGCTTTCGGATAAGGATGCGCCCGAAAGTAACAATTTTGAGCATGTCGCGGAGCTGAAAAGCACTGCGATATGCCATCAGGTCCGCGTGGGGTACGCGGGCTGGTCATTAAACGCAGTAGTATTTTTAGAGGGGATCTGCTGCTTTTAATCTGAGGGGGAATTACTCGATGTCGGATTCAACTCTAGGCTCAACCGGGAATGTCGTCCCGGACGAGTTTGGTATTATCCATCAGGAACTCGTCGGAATCGACGGTGATCTTTACAACGAAGATCAGCTGCCAACCGCTGCAGTAGCTCGTACATGGAACTGGGTTTCCATCTCCGCGCTCTGGGTCGGTATGGTGGTCTGTATCCCAACGTATCTGCTCGCGTCCTATCTGATTGGCGCAGGCATGAGTTGGGATCAGGCGGTCATGACGATCCTGCTCGCCAACGCAATCGTTCTCATTCCAATGGTTCTGATCGGCCATGCAGGCACCAAGT
>NZ_LCWX01000237.1:310679-314264 GCF_001431305.1 Pseudovibrio sp. POLY-S9 | reverse complement strand
TCCAGCAGGTGCAAAATTTCCAGCAGTCGCCCGTGGTATCGTGGCTTGTGGCTGGTTCGGTATTCAGACATGGGTTGGTGGTTCCGCGATCTACGTGATCCTGAACACGCTCATGAGTGGAGCACTGGCCGGTGACCCGCTCCCAATTCTGGGCATCAATGCAGGCCAGTTTGCCTGCTTCATGGCGTTTTGGGCACTGCACCTGTACTTCATCAAAAACGGTACAGAATCCATCCGTTGGCTGGAAACTTATGCAGCACCATTCCTGCTCGCAATGGGTCTGGCACTGCTGGCATGGGCTTATGTCAATGCAGGTGGGTTTGGCGCAATGCTTTCCACTCCAAGCCAGTTTGCTGAAGGTCAGCCTAAAGAAGGCCAGTTCTGGTCCGTCTTCTGGCCAAGCCTCACAGGCATGGTTGGCTTCTGGGCAACCCTTGCACTGAACATTCCTGACTTTACGCGCTATGCAAAGAGTCAGAAAGACCAGTTCATGGGGCAGGCTGTTGGCCTTCCAATCCCAATGGCGCTGTTTGCGTTCATCGCCTCTGCGGTGACCTCCGCAACTGTGGTGATCTTCGGCGAACCAATCTGGGATCCAATTGTATTGGCTGAGAAAATGGGCGGCATGAGCATTATCATCGCTCTGTTCGCACTCATCGTTGCAACGCTCACCACCAACCTGGCGGCAAACGTTGTGGCTCCGGCGCACGGGTTCTCCAACCTGGCACCGAAATCCATCAACCTGCGCACCGGCGGTTACATCACAGCGGCTATTGGCCTTGTGATGTTCCCATGGATCCTCGTGAACCACATCATCGGTTGGTTGATTGCATACTCAGCGCTGCTGGGGCCGATTGCGGGAATTATGCTGGCAGACTACTACCTGCTGCGCAAAACCAAGCTCAATGTGGAAGATCTGTTCAAGCACAACGGCATCTATTCCGGCTCAAACGGCTGGAACTGGGCGGGCGTGCTCGCGCTGATTATCGGTATCCTGCCAAACCTTCCAGGCTTCCTGGCAGGCGTAGGCCTTTCCGGTCCAGCCTCACCCCTGTTCGCAACCATCTACACCTATGCATGGTTCGTTGGTCTGTTCGTGGCAGGTATCGCCTACCTTATTCTGGCGAAAATCCTGAACAAGTAACAGGCAGACACACACTAAATAACGAGAAGAAGGGGCGGCGTATCATGCGCCGCTTCTTCCTGTTTCAAAGGAAGAGAAAATGCCAAAAGCCTATTGGGTCGCTCACGTCACAGTCACAGATCCTGAGCCCTACAAGCTCTACGCAGACGGAGCTTCTGCCGCCTTCAAAAAGTACAGTGCCAACGTTCTGGCCCGCGGTGGCAAGTTTGAGGATCTGGAAGGCACAAACCATCCCCGCAACGTGGTGATCGAGTTTGCCGACATGGAAACTGCGATGGCGTGCTACAACAGCGAAGAGTATCAGGCTGCCAAGAAACACCGCGAAAACGCTGGCATTGCCAACATCATCATCGTGGAAGGCGCCTAACGCGCATCTGCATCGGATGAAACGAAAAAAGCCGCAGCGATCAAACTGCGGCTCTTTTTATGTCTTCTGGTGAAAAACTTATTTCTCTCGCAATTCCCGGCGCAAGATCTTGCCCACGGTCGATTTTGGAAGCTCTTCCAAAAACTCCACGTATTTCGGCACCTTATAAGCCGCTATCGCGTTGTGGCAGTAATCCTGCACGGCTTCTGGCGTAACGTCCTCGTTGTTGCGCACAACAAACGCTTTCACCGCCTCGCCAGTTCGCTCGTCAGATGTACCTGCAACAGCCACTTCAACCACACCCTTGATCTCAGCTATCACAGCCTCAACCTCTGCGGGGTATACGTTGAAGCCAGACACAAGCACCATGTCTTTCTTGCGGTCGACAATCTTGAAGTTGTTGCGCTTGTCCATGATCGCAATGTCACCGGTGTGGAAGAACCCGTCCGGCGTCATCACCGCAGCGGTTGCCTCCGGTTTGCGCCAGTATCCCTGCATGATTTGCGGCCCGCGTGCACAAAGCTCACCTGGCTGGCCAAGCGGAACTTCATTGTCCTCCGCATCCAGCAGCTTGATCTCAGTCTTTGGCATGGACTGGCCAACGGTCTCGGTAAACTCGGTGCTGTCAAACGGGTTCACCGAAAGGATCGGCGAGGTCTCACTCAGACCATATCCTTCAATAATGTGGTGACCGGTAACCTGTTTCCACTTATCCGAAATTGCCCGTTGAATGGCTGATCCGCCGCCCATGGCAAATTTGTAGTTGCTGAAGTCCAGCTCATCAAAGCCCGGGGTATGCAGCAGGCCATTGAAAAGCGTGTTCACCCCGGTGATCACGCTGAACTTCCACTTCTTAAGTTCTTTGACAAACCCCGGCATATCGCGTGGATTGGTGATCAGCACATTGCGGGATCCTAACCAGTAAAATGACACGCAGTTCACCATCAACGCGAAGATATGATAGAGCGGCAGCGCCGTAATCACGATCTCCTCACCAGCCCGCATAAATCCGTCTGTCGCCGCATCAAACTGTGCAATATTGGCCACCAGATTGCCATGACTCAGCGCGGCGCCTTTGGAAAGGCCAGTGGTACCGCCCGTATACTGCAGGTAAATCAGGTCACTCGGATTAATCTGCGGCGGCGTAAAGTCCAGTTGCTCACCTTTTTCAAGAACATCTGAGACTGTCAGGCGGTCTGCAAACATCTCGTGTGGAGGCGGTGAGGGCATGTCCACACCAGATGCATCACCTACATTGGCAATCACCACATTTTTGATTGGTGTATCGGCAACAACCTCTGCAAGCGTCGGGCTGGAGCCCGAGAAAATAAAGATCGTATCAGTGTCCGCATCGTTGAGCTGGTGTTTCAGCTCGCGCGGTGTGTACATAGGGTTGACGTTCACCTGCACCAGTCCGGCGCGCAATATGCCGAACATGAGAACCGGAAACGCCAGAATATTTGGCAGCATAATGGCGACGCGGTCGCCTTTCTTCAGGCCCAGCTCATTCTGCAAATAGGCAGCAACTGCGCGAGACCTCTCATCAACGTCTTTAAATGTAAGTGACTGGCCAAAATTGGTGAAGGCGACATTGTTTGCAAATCGGCCATTGGCCTCTTCAAATATCTCGATCACAGACCTGTAACCGTTCACATCAATTGGCTTGGTGAATACAGTAGGTGTCCAGGTTGGAGCACTAAGTGTATCAGTCATAATTCCTCCCAAAATTAAAACCTATACGCGTATATTAGAATATTCTTTCAGCTTACGCTTTAGGAATATCGTTCATCATTCAATATCTTATGGATTTTTTCTTTTTCCTCTTCAAAATCCCTAGGAGGAGCAAGGCCAAGTGAGCCCATAGCTGCCATGAAAAGCATATCAACCATTGCCTGCGATCCAAAACGGGCAGGGCCGGCATTGCGAATGGCTTGATTGGCGGTGAACCCGGTAATGAGCTGAACCGTCTGCCGCACCTGCATCTCCCAGTCCTCAAATGGAATCTGGTCCTTATAAGGGGTGCTGAGTTCAAGAATACGCTCTGCTGTCATGATGGTCAGCTGCTGGAAGCGCT
>NZ_LCWX01000237.1:301959-310581 GCF_001431305.1 Pseudovibrio sp. POLY-S9 | reverse complement strand
TCCAGGTCTCAGGCTCCTTTGCTGAGATCTCATGAGCGGCGCGATACAGGCCAACATTCTCCTGCAGCAGCTTGTGGTTCAAAGCTGTCACAAAGTAGATGGTACTCTCAAGCGAGCCGAGGGGATCTTGCAGATCCTGAATAAGGCGTTGAGCATGCTCCTCGTAAATCTCAAAAAGGCGCTCGAACAACATTTCCTTGTTCTTGAAGCGAAAGTAGAAATTACCCGTAGACGAACCTGCAAGTTGAACAATGTCTGAAACCCGCGCCCGCGCTACACCCTCTTTGGCAAAAATCGTTTTTGCAGCTTGCAGGAAATTCTGCTCCGCCTCATAGCCTCGTTTTTGTTTTGGCTTATAAGATTTCATTTTACACTCAAACTAGACGATAAGTTCTGTTTTTGATAATGATAATTGTGTTGCCAAACTATAACATCTCTTGGCTTGGGGCCACTGATAATAGCAGAATGCATGTGTGATTTGGGAACATATTGGGGGGACTATGAAATTACGCGAATTATTGCTGGGGGTGGCCTTTTCATTCACTGCATTTGTGGGCGTGGCGCAGGCTGCTAAAGAGCTGAAAATTGCAACCAGTGCGCCTTTAGGTACCCCTTGGGTCAACCATGTGGAGGCCATTGCGAGCAAAATATCGGCCAACTCAGAAGGGGCAATAAGCGCGAAATTATTTCATGCAGGTCAACTCGGAACAGAACCGGTTATGGTCCAAAAAGCCATTCGCGGACGGATCGATATTCTCGGCAGCTCCATGACGGCGTTTTCCACGGTTGTTCCGGAAATGGCTCTCATGGGTGTTCCGTTCCTGTGGGACAGCTATGCGCAAATTGATTGCGCAATGGACAAACACCTGACGCCTGTTTTTGAACCTCTCTTTGAGAAAAAGGGTTTCAAGTTCCTGCAATGGAATGAGCTGGGTTGGATTCACACTTTCGGCAAAAAACCATTTCTGGCTCCTGGTGATGTGAAAGGCGTGAAAGTGCGTGCAGCACCTGCCAAATACTCGGTCAACTTCTGGCAGGGTATGGGCGCAAACGGTGTCGTTCTATCACTTGCTGAAACGCCGTCTGCACTGCAAACCGGCATGGTGGAAGGCGGAACACTGCCAGCCATGACCTACGTGGCCATGGGTATGGGCAAGATGGCTCCCCATCTCACACTCTCCGCGCACCTACACCAGTCCGGAGCACTGGTCATGAGCATGCGCACTTGGAAAAAGTTGAGTAAGAACGAACAGGACAGCATCACCAACGCTCTGGTGCCTGTCCAGGGTCTTCGAGATGAAGTCCGCTCCATGGCAAAGGACATGCTCGCAGGTTTTCAGGAAAAGGGTGGGCACGTTCATAAGCTTTCAGCGGAGCAACGCGAAGAATGGAAAACAGCCGTCCTGCCATTGCGTGAAGAACTGGTGAGCTCAATCGGCGGGCAGGCACAAGAAGTCTGGCCTAAGATTCTAGAGGCAAAGAAAGCCTGTGTGCTTTGATCCCATGACACCTGAAAGGAAGAGCCCACTACATTTCGAGAGCTCTTTTCAATTTGCATGAAGCGATTTTTCCAGCTGCTGTACCGATTTGAAGCGACACTTGCTGCTCTGGCCTACATCATCGTGGTGTTAGCCATGCTGGCAGATGTCGTTGCACGAGAGTTTTTTGATCTCTCATTGATGCACAGCAGCAAGATCGCGCTGTTTGCAGCCATTTTTGCTGGCATGCTGGGCCTTGGCCTTGCAACATCCACCGGCAACCACATTCGCCCCAAGATCACTGACCAGCTATTACCGGCAGTTTGGCAAAACCTTCTGCAGCGGCTGGGAGACGTCTTGAGCGGCGCTCTCTTCCTGCTCGCGGGCTATGTCTCGTTTGGGCTCGTGCAGTCCTCCTATGAAATCGGGTTCCTCGTGCCCGTGGTGGATTGGCCGCTCTGGTGGTTCCAGTCCATCATGCCCTACGCCTTCTGCTCCAACGCCCTCAGATATTTCGGCTTTGCGCTGTCGCCCTCTTTGAAGCCAGAAGAGGCAGACGCGGCATGACCTATGCGCTCCTTCTCACACTCACTGTTCTGGTGATGCTGATCTTACGGCAGAGCCTCATTGTTATCTTGATGGTGCTCGGCGGGGCAGTACAGCTTCTGTATAGCGATGGCGAGCTGATGTTCATGGCGGAGGACTTTTGGGCCGCGCTGGATCGCGAGGCGCTTCTGTCCATTCCCGTTTTCTTGCTCTGCGGCTCCATCATGAGCCGCGGTGCCATTGCGGAGCGGCTCGTCACAGTCCTCAAAGCATTGACTGGATCTTTGTCAGGAGGTCTCGGCGTAGCAACAATCCTCTCCTGCGCTTTCTTTGCTGCAATCTCGGGCTCCTCCATGGTAACGCTGCTGGCAGTTGGGTCTGTGCTGTACCCGGCACTGCGAGAGCAGGGGTACTCCACCAGCTATTCTCTGGGCGCGTTATCGAGTGCAGGAACACTCGGCGTCGTTATCCCGCCAAGCATTCCCATGATCATCTACGGTCTGGTCACAGAAACCTCGATCACCGATATGTTTCTGGCAGGCGTCATTCCAGGACTTCTGCTTACCGTCGCTTTGGCGATCTATTCAGCCTGGGCCAACAGAACGATCCCGCGCACAGGCTTTGAGATCAGCGCAGCTGGCAGTGCAATCACCAACGGAATTTGGTCGCTGCTCATGCCTGTCATTCTGCTTGGGGGCATTTACTCCGGATACTTCACAGCCACAGAAAGTGCTGCCATCGCCTTGGCCTATGCGCTCGTTGTCGAGCTGTTCATTTATAAAGAGCTCACACTGGCCCAGCTCTGGGATGCTGTCATTCACACAACCCAGATGCTCGGCGGCCTGCTCCCAATTCTTGCCATCGCCGCAACTTTGAACATGGTGCTGACCACAGAGCAAGTTCCAAGCCAGCTGGCACAATGGCTGTCCTCGCACGTGGAAGAAAAATGGATGTTCCTGATCGGCCTCAACATCCTTCTGCTGATGGTTGGGTTCTTTATGGAGATCATCTCTGCGCTGCTGATCATGGCGCCCATTCTGCTCCCAGTGGCAACAATCTACGGCATCAATCCAGTGCATCTGGGCGTGATCATGATCATCAATCTGGAGATTGGCCTGCTGACACCACCTGTCGGCATTAATCTTGTGGTTGCTTCTCAGGCGTTCAGGGAAAGCTTCTGGACTGTCACAAGATCAGTCATTCCATTTGTCCTGATCATGCTCTGCGTGCTGCTGCTCGTCACCTTCCTGCCTGATCTCTCACTCTTTCTTGTAAGCTGAGGAACCCGTAAATGATTGAAAACATCTTCAAAATGACGGCAGTCGAAGTTTCTCAAGCAATCCGTGACAGGCAGATTACATGCAGTGAGGTGATAGAGCAGCATCTGACGCGCATTGATGAAACCGCGCATCTGAATGCCGTCACCACCCGCTTTGATGATCAGGCCCGTCAGGCAGCAGACCAGGCAGATCTTGCGTTGCAGCGCGGTGAGCCGTTAGGTCCACTCCACGGCATTCCCGTCACCATCAAAGAAAACGTCGATCAGGCCGGTGCCTCCACAAACAACGGCGTGAGAGCATTTGCTGGCCTGATTGCTAAGCAGGATGCTCCCCTTGTCCAGAGATTGAAACAGGCAGGAGCAATTCCGATTGGACGCACAAACACACCGGAAATGTCATGGCGCTTTCATACGGACAACACTTTGTTCGGCCAGACCCTCAATCCGTGGAATGTGTCCCGCACGCCAGGCGGCTCAAGCGGTGGAGCAGGGAGCTCACTGGCAGCTGGTATCGGATACATCGCCCATGGCTCAGATCTCAGTGGATCAATCAGATTGCCAGCTTTCTGCTGCGGCGTGCTGGGATTGCGTCCATCACACGGCCGCATACCGTTTTACAATGCGACCGCAGTTGCAGAACGCCCAATCACCATCCAGCTCTCCTCAGCGCAAGGACCACTCGCACGGTCGCTTGATGATCTCAAACTCGCTTACGATGTGATGAAAGGCTATTCCGATCTGGATACATGGTCCCTGCCGGATATGATTGAGGATAAGATCTTCCCAAACAGGGTCGCACTCATCACACCACCGGATGCTGACCCGAAAATCAATGAATCTCTAAAGCAAGCAGGCGAGGTACTGGCGCAGCAGGGATACAAGGTGGATAACACCAGCATTGACTTTATCGAAGAAGCCTACATACACTACACATCGCTTTTGATCACGGAAGTCGCACTCCAGAAGGAGAGCGTGATCGACCGTTTTGGCTCAGAGCAACTACAGGCAATATTTGAGTACTACACGCAATTGGTACCGCCCATGGACTATCACGGCTATGCGCAGGCTTTGGCCGCTAGATCGCACTACCATCGCCTGATTGACCAATTTCAACGCAAATATCCCGTAATCCTTTCACCCGTTTGCACAAAAAACGCATTTGAGGCAGGTGCGGATATCAAATCCGTTGAGAGCCTTAATGAGATAGCAAAAACAAACACCTACCTCGGCTCTGTAAACTTTTTTGACCTTCCGGCCATGAGTATCTCCACTCATGATCACTATGATGGTATTCCAATCGGTATCCAGCTCATCGGCCCGCGTTGCGGCGAAGAATACCTCTTCAAAACGGCTAAAATTTTGGAGAATAACGGGTTTATCTCTTCTCGGCTTGCATCGGCCAAAGAGGCAATAGCGTAGCCAATACGTGCGATTTTGGAGTCAATAATACAAAACAGAGCCAGAATTGCCGTGGTTTCCGGAAATTTAGAATAGAAAACAGGAAGAAAAGAGAGGCGCTGATCCATAGTTTTTCATCAAAGGACAGCTCAGAGACGCCCGTCTCAAGGCTTTCCGGTTATCCCCTCAAGAACTATGCAATCTGAAGTGCTGGCGAGCTCTTCAGAAAATGGGAGAAAAGCATGGCCCGAAACCCCAAAATCACCTTTATTGGTGCCGGTTCCACCACGTTTATGAAGAACATCATTGGTGATATTCTGCAGCGTTCAGCGCTCTCTGGAGCACATGTCGCTCTGATGGATATCAACGAGGAACGCCTTGGTGAATCTGAGATTGTAGCGCGTAAACTGATTTCGACGCTGGGAGTGAGCGCAACAGTTTCAACGCACACCAATCAGATGGAAGCGCTTGATTCTACTGACTTTGTAGTCGTTGCTTTCCAGATTGGTGGCTTCGAGCCGTGCACGGTCACAGACTTCGAAATTCCCAAGAAATACGGCCTCCGCCAGACCATCGCCGACACTCTCGGTATCGGCGGCATCATGCGCGGTCTGCGCACTGTTCCACACCTCTGGAGCATCTGCGAAGATATACTCAAAGTATGCCCGGATGCGGTCATGCTTCAATACGTGAACCCAATGGCGATCAACACCTGGGCCATCGCGCAAAAGTACCCACAAATCAAACAGGTAGGCCTCTGCCACTCTGTTCAGGGCACAGTCAAAGAGTTGGCGCACGACCTTGATATCGACCCTGCAAATATCCGCTTTAGATGTGCAGGCATCAATCACATGGCGTTCTATCAATATCTGGAGGAGATCAAAGAAGACGGCACATTTGAGGATCTCACTCCAAGGCTGATGGAAGGCTACCGCGAAGGCCGCTATCCGAAACCATCCACATGGAACCCACGCTGCCAGAATGTGGTTCGTTATGAAATGCTGACCCGTCTTGGCCATTTCGTAACAGAGAGCTCGGAGCATTTTGCTGAGTATGTTCCGTGGTTTATCAAACGTGATCGCCCGGACCTGCTCGAGAAGTTCTCCATTCCGCTCGACGAATACCCGGTCCGTTGTGTAGAGCAGATTGAACGCTGGAAGTCTCAGGTGGAAGACTACAAAAATGCAGAGAGCATTGAAGTAGAGCGCAGCCATGAATACGCCTCAACCATTATGAACTCCATCTGGACTGGTGAGCCAGCTGTCATTTATGGTAACGTGCAAAACAAAGGCTACATTACCTCACTGCCACAGGATTGCGCAGTTGAAGTGCCGTGTCTTGTGGATCGCAACGGCATCCAGCCAACGCACATTGGAAAATTGCCAGCTCAATTGGCAGCTCTGATGCGTACAAACATTGGTCCTCAGGAGTTGACCGTTGAGGCGCTCATGACGGAGACGCGCGAGCATATCTACCACGCTGCAATGCTTGATCCGCACACCGCAGCGGAGTTGGATCTGGACCAAATCTGGGCCATGGTGGACGAGCTTCTGGAAGCACACAAAGACTGGTTGCCAGCCTGGACGCAGAAGCAAGTGCTTGAAACTGCATAGCAAGAGCGCTGCCAATTAGAAGAATGCGATGACATAAGCGGTTGCCTGAAACGAGGCTGCCGCTTATGTATATTCTGATATATCAAAGATGAGTGCCAAGCACTCCCTGGGGGAATGAATGTCTGGGAACGTCACTTTTCATGATCTGAAGGACGCAAGTGTATTCATCACTGGCGGCGGAGCAGGGATCGGCGCAAGCCTCACTGATGGCTTCATGCAACAGGGCGCTAAAGTCGCCTTTGTACAGCGCTCTGATGCTTCAGAATTTGCCGAGCAGATGAAGGAAAAGCACGGTGTCGCACCTTTGTTCATCAAGTGTGATGTCACCGATGTTGATGCTCTTCAGACCTCCATCAAACAGGCGGAAAAGGCCCATGGTCCGATTACCGTGCTGGTGAATAATGCTGCAAACGATACTCGCCATACCCTTGAAGAATTCAAGGTAGATCAATGGGATGCATCTATGCACGTGAACTTGCGCCCCCATTTCTTTACCGCTCAGGCTGCCGCCGCAGGCATGAAAGCGGCTGGTGGTGGTTCCATCATCAACTTCTCATCCATCTCCTACATGATGGGCAACGCAGGCTATCCGGCTTATGAAACGTCCAAAGCAGCCATCACTGGTCTGACCAGAGCTTTGGCGCGTGAGTTGGGACCAGACAACATCCGCGTCAACGCTCTGATGCCGGGCTGGGTCCTCACACAGCGACAGAAAGACCTCTGGGCAACGCCGGAAGATCTGAAAGCCCATCTGGGTCGTCAGTGTCTGAAGGAGCATCTGGAACCGGACGATATTATTGATGCAACACTGTTTTTGGCATCCAAAGCCAGCCGTATGATGACCAGCCAAGCCCTTGTCATTGATGGTGGCGTTGTCGTGACAGGCTAAAGAAAAAGTAGCGGGTAGGCAGCTGCCCGCTATATCTTGCCAATGTTTCTGGCTTGTTTGCGAAACGCAGCTGGAGATGTGCTGAAGTGGTTTTGGAACGCCTCATAAAAGCTCGAAAGAGACCTGAACCCAGCATCCATCGCGATGGACAAGATTTTCATCTCAGATTCAGCAAGCAACATGCGTGCATGGGATAGCCGGACGCGCGTCAAATGTTCCTTGATCGGTAGCCCTACAATGCGCTTGAACAAAGTCATTGCATGGCTCGGCGATAAGCCAACACATTCAGCAACATCAGAGACAGAAATGTCCGAGGTGTGGTTCTCTGAAATGAACCGCAACATCTCTTCCACATGCAACATGGACTTTCCGCGACCAACCACCGTGCTGGACTGACGATAGTCATGATGCAGTGTGTTCCAACCGTCCAGCGCCAGACGCGTAAACCGCGACGAGATCTCACTCAGAACCAGTTTGCGCCAGTTGATGTCATCTCGTTTGAACTCACTTGCCCAATGGCCAAAACGCACCGCATCAATCGGGCAAGGCGCCTTGTTGCAAATCACATCTCCTGAAATGAGTGCATCAGTGATGCGTGTCGGCAAACCCCACTGTAATATTTGTGCAAAGGAGATGTAGAGATTGACCATATCGCCATCCCCGCGCACCCCAACAACACCGTGCGGCGCGGCGCCCCAGAAGCAAATCATGTAACCGGGATGAACAGTCACATGACTTCCTGAAAAGGAATAGTCCATTTCACAGTTGATCAGGAAGTTCACTTCAATGGAAGCATGATGATGATAAGGTCTTTTGGAGAATACGTGAGGCTTATGGCGCATAATCAGGAAATTATCTGTCGAGGGTATGACACTCTGATCCAGATATTGACGATATAAGTCATCGCTAATACTCAATTGTACATCCTCCTCTTGCATCAATATTTGAAAAGCCGAATGAATCGATATTAATACGAGAGTTCGGCTCTCAATATTCTCCCATGTGTATAGTATAGAGAAATACGCAGTTTAAAAGCATCTGCGAAGAAAATCGGAATTTATGAATAGAAAGCCGGAGGAAAAGAGACGGCGCGGGTGGCCATGATGGTGTTGGGAGTAATGAAATGGGGGAGGAATTGATGTCTTCGACAAACCTTGTGTCTAAACTTTGCTTAGCAGCAGGCGTAAGTGCCTGCGCAATCGCGGCAAGTTCAGCACTGGCCGACAAAATGCCGGTTGAGCAGTCCATGTCCACATTGGAATATGATCTGCTGTCTCGCAGTGATTTGTGGACCTATCAGAAACTGGAGGGCTATAGCGAAGCCCCGTTCCTGAGTGAACTGGTCAAAGCTGGCAAGTTGCCACCTGTTGGCGAGCGACTACCAGCAGAGCCGCTGGTTATGTCAACCAAAGCCATGTC
>NZ_LCWX01000237.1:296134-301845 GCF_001431305.1 Pseudovibrio sp. POLY-S9 | reverse complement strand
GGTGTGTTCCGTCATGTTATCGGCGGTCGTCCGGAAGGCTGGAACTGGCTCGCTGGTCAGCATCAGGGCTGGGGCGGCATCAACATGGCCATTCAGGAATGTCTGGTACGCAACGGCCCGCTCTGGCAAGTAAAGGCAGAGGAGCAGTCCGGTCCGCTACCAAACCTTGCTAAAAGCTGGGAGTGGAGC
Source organism: Pseudovibrio sp. POLY-S9 (assembly GCF_001431305.1). Taxonomy (NCBI): domain Bacteria; kingdom Pseudomonadati; phylum Pseudomonadota; class Alphaproteobacteria; order Hyphomicrobiales; family Stappiaceae; genus Pseudovibrio; species Pseudovibrio sp. POLY-S9. The sequence goes on along the minus strand of NZ_LCWX01000237.1, from coordinate 301,656 downwards.
GACAACAAAACCGAACTGACCATGCATCTGGTTGAAGGCATCAAATGGTCCGATGGTGATCCCTTTGATACAGAAGACATCCGCTTCTGGTGGGACGACAACGTTCAAAATGAAAATATTGCATCCCGTCTGCCAAAAGGTGGTCTTGGTGAGGGCACAACGCTTGAAGTGATTGATGCTTACACATTTAAGTTCACTTTCACCAAACCACAAGGCCCGGAAATTCTGAAATCTCTGGCCTATATTCAAGGTTGCCCCGGTCCCACGCACACACTCAAAGCGAAACATCCCAAATACAACAAGGATGCGAGTTACGAAGACTATCGCAATGCAATGCCTGCGGACGCAGTTCCACCAGTTGTTCTGGGAGGCTGGGTGCCAGTGCGCCACAAGGCAGATGAACTGGTGATCTTGCGCCGTAATCCGTTCTATTGGAAAACAGATGAAGCTGGCAATCAGCTGCCATACCTGAACGAGATGCACTTCAAACTGTCCACTTGGTCAGACCGCACAACGCAAGCTGTCGCCGGAACTGCTGATTTTTCCAACATGGAAAATCCGGGCAACTTCGTGGAAGCGCTCAAGCAGACATTGTCTGCAGATGCACCGGTTAAAGCTAACTTTGGCCCACGTGTTCTCTCATGGCGTTTGGAACTGAACTTCTCTGAAACAAACGGTGTTCAGGATGAAGTGGACGCTGAACTCCGCAAGTTCTTCCGGCAAAAAGACTTCCGCGTTGCTCTCAGTCATGCGCTTGATCGTCAGGCGATCGGCCAGTCAGTAGCGCGTGGTCCGTTCATGTATCCATACTCTGGTGGCTTCTCCAGCGGATCTCCCTATTACGATTACGACAGCTCCGTCTACTACCAGTATGATCTGGCAAAAGCCAACGCCATGCTGGATGCTTTGGGCCTCAAAGACACCGATGGCAACGGCATTCGCAACATGCCAGGCTCAGGGTCTGATCTGGAAATCGACATGATGACAGATCGCAGACAGGTCACTGAGAAAAAACAAGCAGATGCCATCATTCTGATGCTGGCAGAAGCAGGCATTCGTGTGTTGATCCGCAACGTAGATACAATTGATACAGCGTCGAAGAACGGCGACTTCAACATGTTGATACGCCGGAAAGAATGGGCGCTCCCAACTCGTGAAACCTGTTTCCATCTGCCAATCGCAAACAGCTGTCCTGACCGGCATCTTCCAGGTTCAGATGGCACGCGAAATCTGATGGATTTTGAAATCGAGATGGTCGATGCTTATCAGACCATTCTGTCCACCTGGGATGCGGTTGAAGCAGCTGATGCAGCCAAAACCATTCAGCGTCTGTGGACTGAGAATGCCTACACCATTGGCACCGTTCAGGCTCCTGCTGCACTTCTCGTCAACAAACGCATCAGAAACGCGCATCCGGGCACACCCGTCAACATGTTTGAATGGGCAGAAGATGGTGTTGTGCGTGAGCGCCTCTGGACACCAAAGGATCAGCAGTTGAAAGAACTCCTCCCAGGAACGATCGCTGAATACTAGAGCGCGTTCCGTTTGATTGGATTCAATCAAACGACAAGAATTCGCTCCAACAAAGATGTTAGAGCGCGATGCGTGAATGTAAATGAACGCGACGTGCACTAAGGCAGGCAAGGCGGGTCAATTCTGGCCCGCCTTCCAACGCAATAAGCAATAAATGCTCAATAGCTGGGAGGGCTAGATAAATGGGCTTGTTACGCTTTTTAGCGCAACGTGCAGCTGCAACACTGGTCTTGTTGATCGGGATCTCCATTGTTTCCTTCGCGATCATACAAGCTGTTCCAGGTGACTATGTTGACATGTGGATGGCGACAACTGCCGCCCAAACCGGACAGTCACGTGCAGTTTTGGAACCTCAGGCGGAAATTTTACGCACACAGTTAGGGCTGGATCAGCCCGTTGTCGTGCAATACTGGCGATGGATTGTCGGCATCGTCACTGCTGGCAATTTCGGAGACTCGTTTTTCTTCTCCAAGCCGGTCACAGAAGTCATCGGTCTGCGTCTGCCGCGCACACTCGCTCTGGCCTTCACTGCCATGGTGCTGGCTCAGTTCATTGGCGGTGCGCTTGGTGTTTACGCAGCCATGAACCAGTACAAGCTCGGCGATACCATTTCGACAATTGTTGCCTTCCTTGGCATTGTTATTCCGAAATTCGTTATCTCTCTGATAATTCTGTATTATCTGGCCTTCGTCTGGCACTCTCCTTACATCGGAGCACTGCAATCACCCGAGTATCTCCTGCAGGACTACTGGTCACTCGACAAGCTCTGGGATTTCTTCAAACACGTCTGGCCAATCTTGCTCATCTCCATCTGGGCCGGGCAGGCTTATACCTTGCGCATGATGCGCGGCAATCTGCTGGATGTGATGAAATCTCAATACATCGAAACAGCTCGCGCCAAAGGCCTGTCTCGCAGTCGCATCATCTTGGTGCATGCCATCCCCAATGCGCTGCACCCTGTCATCATGAACATCGGCAGCCGCTTTGAGTACATGGTCAAAGGTGAGATTGAGATCGCAATCGTTCTGGGCGTTCCAACCATCGGCCCGCTGATCCTCTCCTCAGTTGCCGAGCGCGACATGTATGTGGTCGCTGCAATCTTCATGCTCGTTGCCACCATTATGGTTGTCGGAAATCTGGTTGCGGATTTGCTACTAGCTCTCATTGATCCGCGTGTCCGTCAAGCTGCTATGGAAGGAAATGCGTGATGACCCAGATCGACACCGACGCAATCGAACACGGCAGCGTAGACGCTCAGCAATTGGCAGAAGATCGGCCCTCTATTTCCTATTGGGGCCTCGTTGTTCGCCGCTTCATCCGCAACAAATACGGCATGGTAGGTTTCATCGCCTGTATGCTGATCTTCCTGACAGCGATCTTCGCTGGTTTCATCGCGCCTTATGGACCGCAGACTGCCAACCGGGCAGCACTGTATTCACCACCGCAAACGCTCCATTTCTTCGCGCCTGATGGCAGCCTGACAACGCCGTATGTCACGGGCTTTAAGGAAGAAATGAACATGCAAACCTTTGAGATCACGTTTATTCCTGATTTCGATAAAATCTCGCATGTTGCTTTGTTCGTGGAAGGAGAACCCTGGCAGTTTCTGGGTCTCACCTTTACAACACACCTGTTTGGCACAGCAGATGGCAGTAAGTTCCATATCCTCGGCACTGACAATCTGGGCCGTGACGTCTACTCACGCATGATCTTTGGCACACGCATCACGCTGCTCATGGCGCTCATGGTGATGGGATCTGCCTGCGTGATCGGGATCATTCTTGGAGTGAGTTCAGGATACTTCGGTGGCCTGTATGATCTTGTGGTTCAGCGAATGGTCGAGTTCATCAAGGCCTTCCCCGATCTCCCACTTTATCTGGCTTTGGTCGCCTTGTTGCCGCGCCGTGCGGAGCCGGTCACGATCTTCATCATGTTCGCCTGCATCCTCGTCTTGCTCAGATGGGCAGATCTGTGCCGCGAGCTGCGCGGGAAGGTCTTCTCCATGCGCAATCTGGAATACGTCCGCGCAGCAGAAGCCGTTGGAGCCTCAAGCAGCCGTATCATTGGCGCACATATCGTTCCCAACACATCTTCGCACATCATTGTCTGGGCAACCTACCAGCTGCCCGAGATCATTCTTCTGGAGAGCTTTCTGTCGTTTCTGGGCGTGGGCATTCAGCAGCCGATGGTGTCCTGGGGCAGCATGCTCAACCAGATTCTCGACTTCCAGTCGTTTAGCGCTGCGCCGTGGATGATGGCGCCAGTCGGCATGATCATCATTTCCGTACTCGCCTTCAACGCCGCTGGCGATGGCCTTCGTGATGCAATGGATCCCTACAGCAATGCCTAGTATCGACCAAACACAACACAAAGACCTGCTCACCATCCGCGATGTGGCCGTCACCTTCAAAACAGTGATCGGAACCGTGGAAGCGGTGAAAGGGGTGAGCTATGCCGTGGCAAAAGGCGAGACATTGGCCATTGTCGGGGAGTCCGGTTCCGGTAAATCTGTGACTGCCCGCGCAATCATGGGCATGCTCGCCGAAAACGCGACACTGGCTCAAGGTTCTATGATCCGTTTCGAGGATCGAGACCTGACGACCATGAGTGAGTTGGAGCTGCAAAAGATCCGCGGCAATCGCATCTCTATGATTTTTCAGGAGCCTCTGACAAGCCTCAATCCAGTGTACCGTATTGGGGACCAGATCATTGAGATGATCCGCTCACACCGCAAAATCTCCAAGGCTGACGCTAAAAAAGAAACGCTCCGGCTGTTGGATGAGGTGAAGATCCCAGACCCTGAAGCCAGATTCAGTCAATATCCGCATCAGCTTTCCGGCGGTCAGCGCCAGCGTGTCATGATCGCGATGGCGCTGGCAAATGAGCCTGACCTGCTCATTGCAGATGAACCAACCACCGCTCTTGACGTGACTGTCCAAGCTGAGATCCTCAAACTCATGCGAGAGCTGCAAGAGCGCCACCGCATGGCGATCATCCTCATCACACATGACCTCAATGTGGTGCGCCAGGTGAGTGATCGTGTCTGTGTGATGCGCGCAGGAAAGATTGTTGAAACCGGAAACACCAAAGAGGTCTTTGAGACACCATCTCATCCATATACTAGGCACTTGATTGAAAGTGAGCCGTCCGGTGTGCCAGATAAACTGGAGGAGGGCCTCTATGAGCTGCTGGATGCAGATAAGGTCCGTGTCACATTCACCTCAAAACATGGTGGCTTGTTCAGGCGCAAAACCAAAGAGCTGGTGGCCGTCAACGACATCTCACTCAACATCAGATCAGGCGAAACGCTTGGCATTGTTGGCGAGTCTGGTTCCGGAAAGTCCACATTGGGCATGTCCATCCTTCAGCTCTTAAAAGCAGATTCTGGCACTATCACCTTTGATGGAAACAGGATCGACAACCTCACCAGAAAAGAGCTGAAGCCTCTTAGAACTGATCTGCAGGTTGTGTTTCAGGACCCGTTTTCCTCGCTTAATCCCCGCATGGTTGTGGGGGAGATTGTGGGTGAAGGTCTCAAGGTCAACGGCATCGGTGCAAGCCACAAGGAACGGCAGGCCATGGTGGCTGAAGCGCTGGATGCTGTTCAGATGCCACACAGCACCATGGATCGCTTTCCCCATGAGTTCTCAGGTGGCCAGCGTCAGAGGATCGCTATCGCACGCTCCATCGTTTTAAAGCCGAAATTCATACTGCTGGATGAGCCTACCTCTGCGTTGGATCTGTCCATTCAGGCGCAGATTATCGAGCTGCTGAAAGACCTGCGAGAGAAACTGAAGCTGAGCTATCTCTTTATCAGTCATGATTTGAAGGTGGTGAAAACACTCTGTCACAACGTCATGGTGATGCAGCACGGAAACGTTGTCGAAGCTGGCAACACACTGGATGTTCTGCATCGACCGCAGACAGAATACACGCAGCGTCTGGTTTCAGCGGCTTATCTGTAAGTTATCAGGAAGGCGGCGATAACC
>NZ_LCWX01000237.1:282774-296038 GCF_001431305.1 Pseudovibrio sp. POLY-S9 | reverse complement strand
GCCGCCATCAAACTCTAGTGTGCAGCTTTCAGCCTTCTCAAGGCGTACCAGAGCACACCAACCACCAGCGGAACAGATGCGGCCATACCAACAGCCGGATCAAGCGGGGAGCCAACAGCCTTGGCGCCCTTCAAAGCGTATCCGATCAGGCTGATGACGTAGTAAGAGATTGCTGCAATCGAAAGCCCTTCCACCGTCTGCTGCAATCGAAGTTGAAATTTTGCACGCTGATCCATCGACTTCAGTAAGTCTCGGTTTTGTCGTTCAAGCTCCACATCCACCCGGGCGCGCAACAGGCCGACAGCTCGTGTCAGCTTTCGCGAAAGGTTGGCTTGTCGCTCTTCAATAGCACGGCACGTCTGCATAGCTGGCGCGAGCCGCCGGTTGAGAAACCGCCCGATCATGTCGTAACCAGAGACGTTGCTCTCCCCAAGAGTGTCCAGACGCCGCCCGACAATATCGGAATAGGCCCGTGTTGCCCCAAACCGGAAAAGGCTTTCCATCGCAGAAGCTTCCAGATCTGCCGCAAGAGAAGAAAGATCTGCCAGCAGCTCCTCGTTATGCGCCAGAGAATGTGCTTCTGCGTCTCCTGAATTGCGCAGTTGAGCGGTTATGCCCACGAGTTCCTGCTCAATGCGGCTTACAACGATCTGCTGCTTCCGCGCTTCATAAAGCCCCAACAAAGAGAGAGTCCGGTAAGTCTCCAGTTCCAGAACACGCCGCACGGTTGCTCCCAGTTCCAACGGAGACAGCCCATGATCCAGCAGCAGAAACGAAACAATGCCATCATCACCGGCCTTGAAGTCGGTGACCAGCGTTGCACGTCCTTCAATGATTTGGGAAACACTCAGGCTTGCCAGATCAAACCCATCAGACAGATCTCCAGCCTCGGGATGTTCCGCAGCTTTTATCGTAAGCTGAACGGCTGCAATCAGTTGCCCCGGAGGGTTGAGCTGGCCCTTGGCAAAGAGAGCAACATCTTGTGCGCGAAAGCTTGAGGGAAGAGGCTGTTCTACAGCATAGGTAGAAAACTCGCTGTGTTGCTCCCAGCGTAAAGAATAGCCTTCAAAGGCCTGATGCAGATAGTGCTCTGAGGCTTTTGAAGTGGTGCTCGTTTCCTCTGAGATGAAACGAAGCACAGCTTGCTGTTCTGCTTGCTTGTTATCCTGTTCGACCATGAAGGCATATTGCAGAATTTGCCACTCCCCATGCATGGGGACGAAGGGCCGGGCATGAACTTCTGCAAGAATGGCCTGGCGCAGCGGATGTTCGGGAAGGTGCCGCGCAGTACAAGGCTCCTCCAACATGTCATCAATCTTACCCAAAGCGTGCCCCTCATGGTTTTCAAGCCAGAAAGTCCAAGTGTGAAGCAGGCAACTCTGGTGATCTACATAAAAATACGTATTGCGCCGGATTGTCGCAGAAGGAGCCGGAGACGTTGCAATCAAGATGAAAACTAACTCGAATTCTTCCTGTTCAGCACAGCTAACCATAAGAATTGTAAAGTACACACTGCTCCCGAAATATCACTTTTTGAGGATTTGAAATGAAAACGCCACTTGTTGCGATCCTGCTGGCCTGTTCCGCATCCTATGCTTCGGCAGAGACTGATTTCCCTCAAAAAAACAACAGATGGTTTGAGGCTGCAGAGGCGGAGATTGAGAGCAAACTCGCTCAGCAGCCGACCACCAAACCGGCCAAAAACATCATTTTGATGATCGCGGATGGCAACGGCATCTCAACAAACTATGCAACGCGGGTCTTTCAGGGACAGCAAAATGGATTGCTGGGCGAAGAAAATGTTCTGCCAAAAGAGGCATTTCCTCACAGCGCACTGGTCAAAACCTACAATGTGAACGCCCAAACGCCAGATTCTGCGGGAACCGGAACAGCGTTCCATTCAGGCGTGAAGACCAAAGCCGGTGTCCTCGGGGTTGATGAAACACTGAATGTTGGTGACTGCTCGGCTGTCGAAAGCGCCAGTGTCGCAAGCATTGCAGAAGTGATGGCTGCAGAAGGCAAGGCGGTCGGCATCATCTCAACAGCAAGCCTCACGGACGCAACACCAGCCTCAGCCTATGCCCACGTCGCCAGTCGCAGGTTTGAAGACGATTCTGACGTGCCGGAGGGATGCGATGTGCCGGATATCGCATCACAGCTGCTTGAGCAGATCAAGAACGGCACCATTGACATCGCTTTCGGAGGAGGGCAGCGCCATATGCTGCCTGAAACCAAAAAGACCATCGAGGGCACTGCTGGAAATCGCAAGGATGGACGCAACCTGATCGAAGAAGCCAAGGCGTTTGGCGCCTCTTATGCCTGGAATGAGGCCTCCTTTAATGATCTTGATCCTTCTGGAGACAAACCTGTCCTTGGCGTCTTCGCAGCAAATCATATGCAGTATGAGTATGATCGAAAAGACCAGCCCTCCCTGGCCGAAATGGTGAAATGGACCATCGAAGCGTTGCAGGATAATGAAAACGGCTTCTATCTCACGGTAGAAGGTGGTCGTGTCGATCACGCCAATCATGCCGGAAATCTCTATCGCGCCCTCACAGACGGTGTCGCATTTGCAGACGCTGTCGCCATGGCGAAAGAAATGACCAGCGATCAGGACACTCTGATCATCGTCACTGCGGATCATGCCCATACTTTGTCGTTCAACGGCTATTGCGGACGCGGTACGCCGATCAACGGGCTGTGCATGGGCATCGACAATAACGGCGTCAAACACACCAATGAAATGCACCTGATGCTGGACGGAAAACCATACTCTGTCGCCAGCTATCTCAATGGTCCCGGCTCAATTCTCACAGAAGAAAACAACTGGTTCGGCACGCGTTCAGTGTTGTCACAGGAAGAGGCAACAGACCCAGACTTCAAACAGCAATCCTTGCTTCCAACGCCCTCAGAAACCCATTCGGGAGAAGATGTTGCGGTCTATGCAAGAGGTCCATGGGCGCACTTGTTTGATGGTACAATCGAGCAGAATTACATCTTCAATGTCATGAACTACGCTGCAAACGCCAAAAACCGCTAGCATGATAAGGAAGTGTTGTCGTGATGCTTGGTTATATCATGTAAGCGGCGATCGTTAACTTCAGCCTGAGCCCGCGGAATTTTATCGGGGGTTCAGACCAGTTTTGCCTCGAAATGCACACTGACCTGACGTAGGTTTCGGGCTCATTTGATAACTGTGAGTTCCGATGATTGAGTTCGAAAAGAATTTGGAAGCGGCGCTGAAAGCGCATGATCAGAGTGACGATGCCAGCCACGACCTCTACCATGCGCGCCGCGTAAAACTGGCAGCGCTGGACATCGCTCAGCGTCGCGGTGAGGGCGATGAGGAGGTGCTGATCGCAGCTGCCTACTTGCATGATCTGGTCAATGTCCCCAAGAACTCTCCGGACCGTGCAAAGGCTTCCAAGCTGTCAGCTGATGCCGCTGAACCGATCCTGATTGAGCTGGGTGTTTCAGCAGCAAAAATCGAGAAGATCAAGCACGCCATTGAAGCACATAGCTTTTCAGCTGAAATCGAGCCGCAAACGATTGAAGCCAAGATCCTTCAGGACGCAGATCGTCTGGAATCCCTCGGCGCAATCGGCATTGCCCGCACTTTCTATATCGCCAAAACCATGAACTCTAACCTGTTCCATGGTGGCGACCTGTTCGCCAGCGACCGCGACCTCGACGACAAGACATTCGGCGTCGATCATTTCGCGCTCAAACTGCTCAAACTGCACAAAACCATGCAGACCAAGGAAGGCCGTGAAGTCGCGCGCGAACGCACCGACTACATGATTGGCTTCCTGAAGCAGCTGGCCGCCGAAACAGGTTTTACCTATCCGGAAGGCGATGACCTTTGGATCGAAGAGGAAGCACCGAAAGTCGCGTCCTGAGAACTCAGTCCTGATAAGATTTGAGAGCTGGGAATGTGATGTCCGGATCCTGGATGGTCTGCTCAAACGGGCCGTCCGGGTGCAACATCGTCTTTAGCAGATTTGCTCCCAGCAAAGCACCGGCCTGCCGAATATCCTCGCTGATATTGTCGATCTGTGAATCAATCTGATGCAGCGTTTGTGAACTTGATTTCACAACCGCATCAAAATCCCGCCCACGCTCTTTGCCTGCCTGCCGATACCCGTTCGCAATCGCAAGGAAAGAGGTCTCACCAGGGCAGATAAATCCATCCGGTGCATCGCTTGTCCTGGCAATCGTCTGTGCCCATTCAAAAATCTCAGGCATATCTGAATCAAGGTTGATGCCCTCAGGAATGTAGCACTGCAAACCTTCTTGCCGAATAGCCCGCATATACCCGTAATTCAGATGCTGATGGAACGTAAAATGGTTGGGCGGTAGAATAACGCAAATCCTGCGCCGCCCTTTTTGCATCAACCGCAAGACAGATTCGTAAGCGAACTTCTCGTTGTCATAATCCACATATGAGTGTTGATAGCCGAATTCAGTTCGCCCATGTGTGGTGAACGGAAAACTGCGCTCCCTCAAAAAACGCACCCGCTCATCAAAAGGTCGCGTCCGCGAAAAGATGATTCCGTCAGCCAGTTTGTTGCGCACAATGTATTCAACAGGCTCAATCGGATCACCGCCAAGGAACTGCGGTGTCACATTAAGGTGGTAGTCCGTCCCAGCCAATGCATGAGCCACACCTGTGATCAGCGAGTTCCCAAACCCCAGAATTTCGTTATGGGGGTCAAGAATCAGTGAGATTACTTTAGTCTTTCCGGTGCGTAATCTTTGCGCAGCACGGTCCGGAACATAGCCGATTTCTTCAGCAACTTTACTTACGCGCAGCCGGGTTGCCTGTGCAATCTTTTCATCACCCTGAAGTGCCCGCGAGACAGTTGTCACCGCAAGGCCGGTGATCTCCGCGATTGTCTTCTGCGTAGGTTTCGAGGTGGAATGAGTGGAGGAATTTGGCGGTTTTTGTGTCGACATGTGAAGCCAGTTACCTCCCGTAAAACAGTTAGATCTTCGTTATAACGATACAACATAATAGGTGAGTATCATTTGATACAAAAAAGATCATTCAAGTCAATGGGTTCACTTTTTGCATTGACAGATCCGATATTTGTAACGTTATAAGTACTATGTTAGTCGTATTTTTGTGTAGAAATTTTAAGTTGTGATCGGGAGGCAACACATGCACAAACTACTAGTAAAAACCACATCGGCTCTGGCTCTGTTGGCAGCAACAGCTGCTCCATCTTTGGCAGCAGACGTGGAAGTCCTGCATTGGTGGACAGCAGGTGGCGAGGCAGCTGCGCTTAACGTTCTTAAGCAGGATCTGGAAACTCAGGGCATTGGCTGGGCAGATATGCCTGTTGCTGGTGGCGGCGGCGAAAGCGCAATGACTGTTTTGCGTGCACGCGTAACCGCTGGTAACGCACCAACAGCCGTTCAGATGCTTGGGTTCGACATTCAGGACTGGGCAAAAGAAGGCGCTCTGGCAGACCTCAACGCTGTTGCAGCGAAAGAAGGCTGGGACGAAGTTGTACCTGCAGCACTTCAGCGCTTTGCAAAGTACGATGGCAAGTGGATTGCTGCGCCGGTAAACGTACACTCAACCAACTGGGTATGGGCAAACAAAGCAGTTCTGGACGCAAACGGCATTGCAACTCCAACCACTTGGGAAGAGTTCACTGCAGCACTTGAGAAGCTGAAAGCAGCTGGCGTAACGCCGCTCGCACACGGCGGTCAGGCTTGGCAGGATGCAACTCTGTTTGATGCAATCGTCATGGCCACCGGTGGAGCAGACTTCTATAAAGCTGCCTTCATTGATCTGGACGAAGCTGCTCTTGGTTCCGACACCATGAAGGAAGCGTTTGATCGCATGTCCGTTCTGCGTGCAAACGTAGATGACAACTTCTCTGGTCGTGACTGGAACCTTGCAACTGCAATGGTCATCAACGGTGAAGCTGGCTTCCAGATGATGGGTGACTGGGCAAAAGGTGAGTTCCTCGGTGCTGGCAAAAAGCCAGGCGAAGACTTCCTCTGCTTCCGTTTCCCTGGCACTCAGGACAAGGTAACCTTCAACGCTGACCAGTTCGCTATGTTCGATCAGGGCGGTGAAGTGTCTAAAGAGCAGGCTGCCCTTGCAAGCGCAATCCTGTCTCCTGCCTTCCAGTCTGCATTCAACGTGGTGAAGGGCTCCGTTCCTGCACGCACAGACGTTTCCGACGAAGCGTTTGATGCATGTGCAAAACAGGGCATGAAAGATCTGGCTGCAGCTGCTGCAAGCGGCAACCTTTACGGTTCCATGGCACACGGCCACTCTGCACCAGCATCTGTTAAAAACGCCATTTATGACGTTGTAACAGCACACTTTAACGGTGAGTTCGATTCCGCTACCGCTGTTGATGAGCTGGTAGACGCTGTCTCCATCGCTAAGTAATTTTAAGTGGGGCCGACGATGTGTTGGCCCCATTTTTCCCAAAACAACATAGAATCTGGGGGCAGGGATCATGGTCGATCAGACCAACTCATCCGTTGCCATGGCCGCTGACTATGCGACGCCAACGGCAGTAAAACCGGACCTGCGGACAAGACTCCAAAATCTCATTCCCAAACTGGTGTTATCACCCTCGTTGGCTTTGATCTTGGTCTTTGTCTATGGATTTATCATTTTCTCCGTATACCTTTCCTTCACAGGAAGCCGTATTCTGCCAGTCTATGACTGGGTCGGACTGGAGAACTATGAAAAGCTGTTCCGGCTACGGCATTGGTCCATTGCCATCAAAAACCTTGGCATTTTTGCAGGTTTGTATATCGCAGTCTGCACAGCTATCGGCTTGGGTCTTGCGATTCTTCTGGACCAGAAGATCCGCGGAGAAGGCTTCTTGCGTCCAATCTTCCTGTATCCGATGGCACTCAGCTTCATCGTAACGGGAACAGCATGGAAGTGGTTTCTCGATCCGGGCATCGGCCTTGAGCACACAATGCACTTATGGGGCTGGGAGAGCTTCGAGTTTAACTGGATCAAGGACCGTAACTTCGCCATCTACACGGTTGTGATTGCAGCTGTCTGGCAAACAAGTGGCTTCGTTATGGCCATGTTCCTTGCCGGATTGCGTGGCATCGACAACGAAATCCTGAAGGCCGCACAAATCGACGGGGCATCCAACTGGAACATGTACCGCCGGATCATTATCCCGCAACTGCGTCCAGCCTTCCTGTCAGCTTTCGTGATCCTGTCTCACCTTGCAATTAAGTCCTACGACCTTGTCGTGGCATTGACGGGCGGTGGACCGGGCAGAGCGACGGAAGTACCAGCGACCTTCATGTATTCCTACACCTTTACCCGCAACCAGATGGGCATTGGCGCCAGCTCCGCTGTTATCATGCTCATGACCATCGCTGCGATTATGGTGCCTTACCTTTATGCCGAACTGCGGGAGAAAAAATAATGTCCGTAGCCTCGACAGATAATGCCATCAGCACAGGGCGCATCACCCGCGCATTCATTTACCTGATGCTGATCCTGTTCGCGACATTCTACCTGCTGCCGTTTGGCATTATGGTTCTCAACTCCGTTAAGCCTCTTTCAGAGATCACTGGCGGAAACATGATGTCACTGCCTCAGGTCTTCACGCTGGAACCCTGGTTTAAAGCCTGGAACAGCGCGCAAATCGGCGTAGAACCTACAGGTCTGAAGCCGTACTTCTGGAACTCTCTCAAGATGGTGTTTCCGGCAGTTACGATCTCAACCGTTCTGGGTGCTTTGAACGGCTACGTGCTGACCAAATGGCGCTTTAAGGGCGATACAATCCTGTTCGGTCTGATGCTGTTTGCCTGCTTCATTCCATTCCAGATCGTTTTGATCCCAATGGCGCGTGTGCTTGGCTTCCTCGGCATTGCAGGGTCAACACCGGGTCTGGTGCTGGTGCATGTGGTTTACGGCCTCGGCTTCACCACGCTGTACTTCAGGAACTACTATCAGGTGTTCCCGACAGAGCTGATCCGCGCAGCTCAGATTGATGGGGCAGGGTTCTTCCGCATCTTCTGGCGCATCATGCTGCCAAGTTCCGGTCCAATCATTGTTGTTTCTGTCATCTGGCAGTTCACCAACATCTGGAACGACTTCCTGTTTGGTGCCTCGTTTGCTGATCTGGACAGCCAGCCAATGACGGTTGCGCTGAACAACCTCGTCAGTTCGTCAACGGGCGTCAAAGAATATAACGTTCATTTTGCCGGAGCGATCCTCGCCGCATTGCCGACACTGCTCGTGTACATCGTGGCTGGCCGCTACTTCGTAAGAGGCCTGATGGCCGGATCGGTGAAGGGATAAGACCTATGAGCTTTCTGAAAATCAACAATGCGACCAAGTCTTACGGCTCAACCAAGGTGCTTCACAACATCGATATCGACGTGCAGGAAGGGGAATTCCTCGTGCTCGTCGGGCCGTCCGGTTGCGGAAAATCCACTCTGCTCAACATGATTGCCGGTCTGGAGGATATCACCTCCGGCACCATCGCCATCAAGGGGCAGACCATGAACGGGGTACACCCGTCCAAGCGCAACATCGCAATGGTGTTCCAGTCCTATGCTTTGTACCCGAACATGACGGTCGGTCAAAACATCACGTTCGGTCTGGAAATGCACGGCGTTGCTAAGCCTGCGCGCGAAAAGGCAATGAGCGACGTTGCCGAGATGCTGCAGATCAAACCGCTGTTGGATCGCAAGCCGGGCCAGCTCTCCGGCGGTCAGCGCCAGCGTGTGGCCATGGGCCGTGCATTGGTGCGTGATCCGGATGTGTTCCTGTTTGATGAGCCGCTCTCCAACCTTGATGCGAAACTGCGCGTTGATATGCGCACGGAGATCAAGAAACTGCACCAAAAGCTTGGAACAACCATTGTTTACGTGACACACGATCAGATTGAGGCAATGACGCTGTCCACGCGCATTGCTGTCATGAACGGCGGGTACGTGCAGCAGTTGGGCACGCCAAAAGAGATCTATGACAACCCGGCAAACCTGTTTGTCGCCAGCTTCATGGGCTCTCCAAGCATGAACCTTGTTCCAGCTAAGGTTGTTGCTAGTGGTGATGGCATCTTCGCGCAGCTTCCAACGGGCCTCAGTGATCAGGTGAACCTCAAGTTCTCCAATCCGACCGAAGCTTTGAAAGGTTTTGATCAGAAGCAAATCGTGCTGGGCATCCGTCCAGAAGCGATCACCGACCCTGAAGGTGCTGACCGCAAGGCAAACCACATCGAGCAGATCACAAACCGCGTCATCGTAACGGAGCCAGCTGGTTCTGATACCTACGTGATGTCATCTCTCGGCGGCAAAGACTGCAATGCACGCATGCGTGCGGATGCACAGGTCGTTGCCGGGCAGGACGTGCCATTCGCGATCAATATGGACAAAGCCATCCCGTTTGATCCTTCCTCAGAAATGCGCATCGCGTAAGTCTCAGGAAAACACGAGTTCAAAGCCGGGGTGGAAACACTCCGGCTTTTTTGCATCAATGTTCCAGCTCTGCAATCTTCTCATCCATCAGAGCGTGCCATTCAGGCTGGGTGACCTCAACAATCTCATAGTTCCCCATAGCGACACTGCAAAAGATCACGTCTACCGGCAGATCCCGCAGGTTGCGCAGTGAAGTGGCGAGCTCTTGCTTGTTGCCGCCATAACTGGACATGATCAGTGTTTTGAAACGACCATTGTCCAGATAGATCGTGTCACCGGTAAATAGGTAATTATTGCCAGTGGGGGAGGGGTAATAGAAGCACAGGTTGTTGTCCGTATGCCCCGGAGTGTAAATCGCCTGAAATCCGTCAGAGCCCACAAATGGCCCTGAACCCCTTAAAAGCAAATCTGGCTGGACATCTCCTCTAAAGAACTTCTGAATGTTTTCATGTCCGATCAGCGTTGCACCAAGAACGAACTTCAGCTCGCTCAAACCCTCAGTGATCTCGTGATTGTGCGTGAGGTAATGCTCATTGACCCCACCTAACTCGCGCAACTGCACCGCCTCATCCAAATTCTCAAAGGCTGTGATTAGGATGTTTCTGGCTGGCGTTTTTAAAAAATATGCATGCGAGAGGAGTGTTCCGAACCGCTTTTCGAGCGGGACTTGCCACAGGTCCGCGTAAATCTTGTTCATCTGCCATTCCTTATTGGGTCTTGATTACTGTCATGATCTCTTCTAATTCCTCAAGTAATGTTGAGGTCAAGGCGAAAAATAGAGGAATGACAATGGTCTCCTTGCAAGGGTTAACCGTCGGGCAGGTTGCAGAGCGCAGTGGCATCGCAGTCTCTGCTGTTCACTTCTATGAGGAAAAGGGGCTCATCAGCTCCTGGCGCAACAACGCAAACCATAGAAGATACTCCGCAGCCGTCCTGCGTAAGATCGCCGTGATCAAGGCCGCGCAAAAGCTGGGCGTGTCTCTAAAGGAAATCAAAGCGGCCATGGATCAACTGCCCAACGAGAAGAAGATCTCGGCAGCGGATTGGGCCAAACTCTCCACGTGGTGGCAGCAGGATCTGGACAACCGCATTGCAGAACTTCAGGACCTGAGAGCAGGCCTTGATGAGTGCATCGGCTGCGGTTGTCTCTCCCTGACCGACTGCCATCTCCTTAATCCTGAAGACAAACTCAGCAGTGATGGGGCAGGCGCCCACTTACTCGGGTGGCGTCGGAAAATGCCGGCAGAAGAACACTGACTCAGCGGCATCAATCATCTGCAGTTATGAGCTGAATCTGATTCAGAACTTTAACTGCACGAAATTACAGCAGGGCAGTCCCCACACTCATCCCACCACAGACAAACAGCGTCTGCCCTGTGATGAAGCTGGACTTGGGATCGGCAAAGAACATAAAGGCATTGGTGATGTCCTCCACCGTGCCGATGCGGCCAACAGGAATGCCATCCGCCAGCTTTTGCTCCTGTTCACTGCCCTTTGGGATAATGCCCCAGAAGTTGTCTGTTTTCACCGGACCCGGCGCCACCACATTCACCGTAATCTGATGTTGCGCCAATTCCAGCGCCCACGTCCGCGCCATGCCAATCATACCAGCCTTGGAGGCACTATACGCCGTCCGTGTCTTTGCTCCCAAAGCAGCACGGGAACCGTTAAACAGCACGCGCCCGAACTGATTGGCCTTCATGCTCGGCAAAAACGCTTTGAGAAGTGTCAGCGCTGACCCCAGATGAAGCTGGGCAAGTCCGGCAATATCCTCAGCCTCGGCATCCTCAATCAGGTTGGGGAAGATAAGCCCCGCATTGTGAATGAGATGCGTCACGTCATGCTCAGCCGCAATCGCCTCAGCAGCAGCGCTCACTTGCGCCTGATCCAACAAGTCAGTCTGATGAAAGTGCAGCTTCGGGTGCTCAAACTCAGGCTCACGGCGCGACAGGCATATGACCGTGTAGCCAGCCTCCAGCATTTCATGAGCCAAAGCAGCCCCAATGCCCTTGTTGCCGCCTGTGATGACCGCTATGAAATCTTCAGACATCAACGGCCTCCCTTCGGCACCAGCGCCAGAACGCGCAGCGGACTACCTGTCCCGTTTTTGATCTTCAACGGGGCACATAAGATCATGGCACCCGTAGCGGGCAACTGGTCCAGATTACACATGCATTGCAAGCCATACTTGCCAGCTCCGTGCAGATAAAAATGCGCCGGATAGGGCGGCGTATAGTGCACACCTTGGCCCGCATCCGTCCCCACAGTCTCAGTGCCAAACCCGCGAATGTTGCGTTCCTCAATCAGAAACCGAACAGCCTCAGGCGTTGGCCCGGGAGAATGCGGCCCGTCATCGTGCATATTCAGATAAGCCGCACCACGGCGCTTGCTCCAGTCCGTGCGCATAAACACCCAGCTGTCCGCCGGAATGCGCCCGTGTTCGGCTTCCCAAGCAGCAATGATCTCCGGCGTCAGCTCAAAATCATCATTCAGCGCAGACCCTTCAGAGCAATCGATCACCACCACCGGCCCGACAAAGTGTTCAGGGGGAATGGAGTCCACCGTGTTGTTGGGTAAATCCCTGCCGGAAATCCAATGGATCGGCGCATCAAAATGCGTGCCTGTGTGTTCAGAACAGGTGAAGGTGTTCCACTTCCACGCTGGACCGCGATGATCATAGGCGGAGATCTCTTCCATGCGAAAGCGCGCGCACTGGCCAAACTCGGGGGGCAGAACGATCACGGGAAAATCTGGATCAAGCGTATGCGTCAGGTCCACCACTTCCACATCACCGGAAAGCAAAGCAGAGCTCAGCAGCTCAACCGGGTTCGCCAGTTTCTCTTTCAAGGCTTCCATGGTCACAGTGCCTCCAGACTTGTCATTTCTTTTTCAAGCACCTTCGGGCTCTCCATGAACTTACGCCGGATGTCCTTGGCAATGTCACCCACATACACATCCTCCAGCCCTGCTTGCAGAGCTTTCACCAGCTCCCGCGCCAACGCACCCGCAGGCACCTTGGGCGGTGGCAAAGGTTGATGCCATTCATCCTCAGTCGGCCCGCAATACACATTCACCACCCGCACACCAGAGGCCGCCATCTCCGCCCGCAAACATTGTGAGAGCGAATGCGCGGCTGCATTGGAGGCGGAGAAGCTGCCAAAGCCGGGGTTGCTGACCAGCGAGTAGACGGAGAGCACGTTCACCCACGCCACCGCGCTGTTCACCCCATCCGCACTGCGTCCGGCCATGGCAGGGGCAAAGGCCTGCGCAAGCCGCATCATGCCGAAATAGTTGACCTGCATCTCATCCATAGCAAAGCCCACATCACCGCGGCCCTGAATGCCACCGGGCCGCACAAAGCGGGCATTGTTGATCAGAATATCGACCTTGCCACCAAACTCGCCTGCAAGCTCCTGAACGGAGGAAGTGTCAGTCACATCTAAAGAAACCAGTTCAACACCTTGAAGAGACTCAAGTTTGGCGCGATCAGGGTAGGGGCGCCAACTCTCAGCCTCTCCAACAAACACCACAGAAGCTCCAGCCTCCAGCAGGCTCTTTGCCAGCGCATACGCATTCGGATTGCGTGCATCTGTGATTAGAATGCGTCGGAACTTCGGATCACAAGTCAATTCACGAAGCTGCATATCATCCTCCTGCAACGGGGCTTTCTCCATGGGCAACGCCAGCAAAACGCTCTGCCCGGATTTATCGAGCCGGTTGATCAACTGCACCTCATCCCCCACCGCCACCTCACTGTGAAGGTGACACATAACGGAGGGGCCAATCTCCAGATGCACCGTCCCAAGCCGCCATGGTGTCCGCTCACGGAAATACGTGT
>NZ_LCWX01000237.1:264441-282620 GCF_001431305.1 Pseudovibrio sp. POLY-S9 | reverse complement strand
CAAAAGGAGCCGATCAGACAGACAACAACTGCAAGCATCCCGTGCAGGGTATTGAACAGACCAACAATCTGGCTCAGCACAGACCTGCAGCATAAACCGCCCCTCAGCGGCAGCTGCGGCCATGAACAGGGCAGAACGGCTACGATAATGAGAAGGCAATGTGGGCACACGGGTGCGTATCTGCGGGTTCTTTTTGGTTGGTTTTTGAAGCGGTGTGACCATCAGTTCACCCCTTCCAAAATCGCCGCACTGGTGCACACGCCGCGGTCGTAGTTGATCACCCCAAAGCCGGAAACCAAAGCCCGCTTGGCATCCGCCACCTGCGTTGCCCCAGCCGTGTCCGTCACCTGCCGGATGGCCTCAACAAGCCCAATGAACCCGCCAGCAGCCCCAGCCTGACCAGCTGAAAGCTGCCCGCCGGAGGTGTTGTGCGGAAAGTCACCGGAAACCGTTAGGTCCTTATCTGCAATAAACCGAGCCGCTTCACCTTTCGCGCAAAATCCCAGATCTTCCAGCTGCATCATCACGATGACCGGATAATCATCATAGGTCTGCAACAGATCCACGCTCTCTGGCCCATGCCCCGCCATGCCGTAAAGCTCATCAATATCCATCTCCCAGCCACCACGCATCTGGATTGGGTCTTCTGCAAAAGCATTGTGCCGCTCAATGGTCGCGCTGATATGCGCATGCGGAATCCCAGAGGCGACCGCATCTTCTTCGCGCATCACCAAAAAAGCCTCAGCACCAGCAACAGGCATCACGCAGTCAAACAGGGTAATCGGATCGCTGATCTCACGCCCAGCCAGATAAGCCTCCATGGTCAGTGGCTTCTTCATGACCGCGTTCTCATTGCGCAAAGCATTGTCCCGCTGAGAAACGCAGATCCGGCCAAAATCTTCACGGCCCACGCCAAACTCGCGCATGTAATAGTCAGTCAGCAGCGCAAAACAGGCATTCGGCCCGCCAGCGCCATATGGGTAGGAAGCATCCTGCGCAAACCGGGAGAAGCTGGAGAGCATGCGCCGGAAACTGTCCACGTGGTTGGTATCCCCCGCAACGCAAGCCACCACAGAGGCATCTCCGCATTGCACCGCCCGCGCAGCCCGGCGTAGCGCGCTTGGGCCGCTGGCACCGCCCTGCGGAATATGATCCAGCCAACGCGGAACCAATCCCAGATGCTGGGTCAGGCCAACAGCTGTGTCTGGAAACAGCGAGAAGCTGGCGACAGAAAACCCGTCAATGTCGCGCGGTGTAAGACCGGCAGATTTGATCGACTTTCGCAGCGCTTTGGCAATCCACCAATGCGCGGTCTCTGTTGAATAACGTTCATAGGGCGTGCTGGCAGGGGCTGCCACGACAACCCCGTCATACCCCATGCGTTTGCGTGGCTTGATCATGAAACCAACTGCCTCCGCTTCAAATGGATGGTGTCGAACGCCTCCGATGTTTCAAGCAGTTCAAGTGCCATCTGCTTTTGGGCTGCCCGCTGGATCTTCTGCGTGCCAGTCAGCTTCAATGAGCTGCAAAATGCGATGTAGCCGGGCACCTTGTAATAGGCCATGCGCTCCAACCCCCAGCGCACAATCGCTTCTGCAGCATCCTTCGTTTGTTCGCCGCGCCAGACGATAGAGGCAAACACCTCATCCCCGCGAATGGCATCTGGCACTGGACAAACAGCAACCGCCTCAATGTCCGGATGTTGCATCAAGACGGACTCCACATCCACCGCGGCAATGTTCTCGCCACTACGCCGGATCACGTTCTTCTTGCGGTCCACGAAGAAGAAATCTCCATCCTCATCCCGCCGAACAATATCGCCCGTATGAAACCAGTTGGCTTTCCATGCCTCATTGGTCGCAGCTTCATCCTTGAAGTAATGCGAAAAGAACCCGACACGCGGATCATCGCCCTTGCGCCGCACCAGCAACTCACCGGGGTCGGTTCCTGTAACAGGCACACCGTCATCACCCATGATGCACACATCCATCTCAGGTCCGGGCTTACCAAGGCAGTTCATGCCTCGCTTACGAGGCTCCTGATTGGCCGCAATCACAGATCCAGCGCCTGTTTCCGTCATGGCCCACGCTTCCACCAGAGGAATACCAAAGCGCTCCTCAAACGGAACATGCAGCTTGGCATCAATACCCGCCCCAAAACCAAAGCGAACAGCATGGGCTTTGTCTTCCGGCGCTTTTGGGAGGCTCATCAAAATAGAAGGCATCACACCCAGATAATGCAGGCAAGTCGCGCCACTATCCCGCACATTCTGCCACCAGGAACGCGGGTGGAAGCGATCCAGAACTGTCAGGCACCCGCCAACAGCAATCATCGCCATGGCAGAATATGCCATCGCATTCATATGGAAGATGGGCAGGGGCGTAATCATCCGCTCGCCATCGCCCTTCAGCGCACACGTGCCACCTGCATTGGCGTACCAATGCCCCGCTTCCAGAAAGTAGCGGTTAGCCAGCACACAGCCTTTCGGGCTCCCGGTGGTGCCAGAGGTGTAGAGCATCGCCGCAGGGTCTTCTTGCGCAGGCGAATAGATCTCATCTGAAGGCGCACGCACAACGGGCAGGGCATCATCCAGTGTGGCACAGGCAAAACCTAGCCCACTGTCACGCGCTGCCTGTTCCATATCTGCTTTGCGCTCATACGTTGAAATAACCAGAACAGGCTCTGCATGTCTGCCGATGTATTCAAGCTCTGAGCTTTGTAAGTCAGGATTGATTGGCACGATAACCACGCCAAGAGCGTTGAGGGCCAGCCAGTGCAGAAAGAAGGCAGGGCGGTTTTCAAGCAGAACCAGAACTCGGTCTCCAGCTTGAAGGCCAGCTTGCCGATACCGCGCCACCGCACTCTGCGCCTGAACCAATGCTTCTGCGTAGCAGGTCTCTCTAGCCTCAATGCCGTAAAGCTCGGCAGTCTCAGGCAACACATTCACAAACGGACGGTCTGGCCACTTTTCGGCAGTAGCACAAAACGCATCGAAAACAGATTTATGCTCAATCATTCAAACAACCTGTTTTCTCAAATGAACAGCTGGATGTTGCCAAAGGCAGCATCACAGTTGAGCAGATCAACCCGCTTCAGCTTAATTTTCAACTCGTCCTCCATCATCTCAAAATGATGGTGCACGGTGGCTGCCAGCAAGAATTGGTCATCGAGCCGCGTCTCCACATAATGAACAGCAGTGCGGGTGATAAATTGGCCCGCCTTCGGATCAAAAGCCTCGATGCTAGGACGGTTCAAAACATGAGAGCAGCGGCTCTTGGGTTTTTGCGAAAAAGTGCGCAGGCCATTGAGGCGCTCAACACGAAGCTTCCGCAAAAATGCGTCCTCATACATAAGCGAGGTCATGTTTTTCGGGTTGTCCTGCTGATAATCCAGCGGCATCCAGTAGTAGCTGTCAGAGCCCCAAAGCTCCAGCCACTCATCAAAGCGGCCTTCATCAATCACCCGGGCTTCATGGTAGACAAAGTCGATCAGATCATCACGCGTCGGTAAGGTCACGAGCTTCGGCCTCCATGCTTGCAACAACAAATTTCTTCCAGGCATGGAACTGATTGCGCATCTGGCGTTCCGTCGTCCCGTTCTCAACGGCTTCCTCATCCAGGTTTTCGTCAGCATCATAAAGACGCTGCACATTCACCCACTCAAGCTCCTGAGACTGCAAGCCTTCCTGCGCGCGCTCATACATCTCCAGATCATCGTGCCCAACAATGGAGGTCGGTGCGTTGATCAGGCGGTTGTACATAGCCGTGCGTTCCAGCAGCATGTCCGGCGCATCAACAAGGCGGAAGATATAGCTCTCAACCAGCGTCTTATTAGCAGCCAGCGGAATGAACACACGCAGCTGTTGGATAGGGCCCTTGATCATGATGTTCGGAAAATAGACCGTGTTATGCCGGTTCTCGCCCAAAATGGCCTTGGCCCGTTCCTCACCATAAGCCTCCACCATCATCTCCAGATAACCGGGAATAGCGGAGTAATCGGAGTGAATGGAATGATGCACACCTGTATGGCCATGGCCATTTGGCCACGTACGAATGCCCATATCCTCAAAGAACTCATAGGGCGACATGAACGGCGCAATCACCTCCATCGCCATAGGCGTTTTGGTGTTCTCGTCCTTTTCTATGCTCTCCCAGATCTCAACCGCGGTGCCAGCGGAACTTTCATGAGCAACCATCGGGTGACAGGTGTCCGTCTGGTTATCAACCAGCATCTTCCAGTTACAATTGTGCATGTAGCGCAGCGGTGGGCCAGCCACCTCTAGCTTACCAACCGGAGAGCGGTCCACCATGTTGTCGAGAGAGGAGAGGGAGCCGCCGAAGAACTCCTCAAAGCTGATGCCCTCTTGGTTCATGCGCACAAAGATAAAGCCGCGATAGTTCTTCACCGCACCCACAGGCGGCAGACCGCTTTGCCCAGCCTCGCTCTGCTCAAAACCAGTGTCTTTGTACCCCTTCTTCAGCGGGATCGCGAGCAGCTTGCCATTGGTGCGGAACGACCAGGCATGGTAAGGGCAGCGGAAAAATTTGCCTGTGTTGCCAGAGCGATCAATAACGATCTTGGTGCCTTTATGCGGGCAGCGATTGTGCAGCACATACACCTCGCCATCCGTATGCCGTGCCAGCAAAATAGGCTGAGCAGCAACATCGGTCGCGAAATAATCGCCAGCATTGGGCACCTGACTTTCATGCCCCACATAAACCCATGTGGAGGCAAACAGATGCTTCATCTCCAGGGCAAACACTTCATCGTCGATGTAAAGATCACGATGAACCTCAGCGGGGCGCACAAGGTCGGCCACCGCCTGCGGGTTATCTTTGTATTTCATGGTCATAAGCTCCCCTCCCAAAAAGCTTAGAGCGCATACTGACCGGAGCTTTAAAATGCGTCCCTCCGGAAAATACGCGAAATTATCTTTTACAAATCCAGCACCAGTCGTTTGGACTTGGCGCGCGATACGCAAATATGCATCACGTCACCAGCCGCTTTCTCATCATCACTCAGCACCACGTCCCGGTGGTCAGGCTCACCCTCAAGCACATCCACCTGACAAATCCCGCAGTCCCCGCGCTGGCAATCGTAAACAAGGTCTACGCCGCCGTCTTCCAGCACATCCACGATGGATTTATCCTGTGGCACCCAAAACACCTCGCCAGAGGATTTCACCTCCACCTCAAACCCGTCACTAACATCATCGCCTGAAGACCCAGGGCTTGCAAACAGTTCAAAGTGGATCTGCTCTTTGCCAAAGCCAGCAGTCAGCGCCGTCTCGCGCACGGCTTCAATCATCCCCTTCGGACCACATACATAGATATGGCTGCGAGTATCGAGCGTAGGAATGAGAGCGCCTAGATCCAAACAGCGCTCAGGATTGTCATCACTATGGATGTTCAAAGCATCACCGCAGAGGTCCGCAAGCTCATCCCTGAATGCCATCCCCTCCAGCGTGCGGCCAGAGTAGTGCAGGGCATAGGCTTTGCCCGCGCGTTTCAACGCAGCAGCCATGCTGATGATCGGTGTCACGCCAATGCCGCCTGCAATCAGAACAACCGGTCTGTCGTCTTCAATCAGCGGAAAATCGTTCTTTGGCACGTCAACCTGAACAGCATCGCCCACCTGCAAAGAATGCATGTAAGCCGAACCGCCACTTCCGTCTTGCTCCAAAAGTATACCGAGCATGTATCGCTGATTCTCGTAGGGTAAGTTTTCACCAAAATCGATCAGAGAATATTGACGAGAAGAGCCATCCTTAAGTTGAACTGCGATATGTGCACCAGCTTCAAATTGCGGAAGCTGCACATTATCTTCGGCTTTGAGAACAAACTGTTTGATTTTTGGGGCGGCCGTCCGAACCCCCTCAATAATAAGTGTTTTCATGCTTTTTGGCGTCCTCCCTCAGAGCCAAAACAAGGAGAGTCTCCTCTCGCATAAATGAGGAATATAATATGCGATATCATATAAAACAATGTCAATGCATGAACTGGAAATAGTTTCCATTTCATATTTGTGCTTGATTAACCCACGGTATGTGTGCACATTTTTCTCATTCATCCTGTATTCTCTGGGGAGGGAGAACATGAATAAGAAACTCAAGATATTTGCAGCTGCAACTATTACCGCGCTCTCTGTCAGCGCATCTGCCATGGCGCAGGAAACCGTATTGCGCATGTCCAGCTGGCTGCCGCCGGCACACCCGATCGTAAAAGGCATGATGGTGCCTTGGGCGGCCAAAGTGAAGGAAGTCACAGAGGGTCGCGTCTCTGTGCAAATCCTCGACGCACCGCTCGGCCCGCCACCAGCGCACTTTGACCTCGCCGCAAACGGCATTGCTGATCTCACATACGGCGTGCACGGTTACACACCGGGCCGCTTTAAACTCACACAGATTGCGGAACTGCCTTTCCTTGCAACTGACGCCACCAGCTTGTCCGTCGCCTACTGGCGTCTCTATGAAAGCACGCTGGCAAAAGCCAATGAGCACCGCGGTTCAAAAGTTCTGGGCGTCTTCACCCACGGTCCCGGCCTGCTTTACACAACCGACCGTGCCGTCTCACCTTTGAGCGAGCTGAAAGGCGCAAAGATCCGCGTTGCTGGCAGCATTACCAACCAGCTGGTTCAGGCTATGGACATGGTGGCCATCCAGGCACCTGCACCACAGTCCTATGAGATCCTGTCCGGCGGCATTGCTGACGGCATCGTGTTCCCGACTGAATCCATCCCGTTCTTCAAGCTGGATGGCCTGCTTAGCAACGGCCTGCGCGTAGAAGGTGGTCTGTACAACGTCTCCTTCTTCTTCATCGCCAACAACGCCAAGTTCTCCAGCCTGTCAGAAGCGGATCAGAAAGCCATTGAGGCCATCTCTGGTGAAGCCTTCTCCCGTCTTGCGGGCGCCGCATGGAATGCTGCGGATGCATGGGGTCTGGAGCAGATGGAAGGCAAAGTGACCATTCACGATGCCACCGCAGAAGAGCGTGCTCAGCTGGAAGAAGCCACTCGTCCAATGTTTGACGGTGTTGCCAAATCCTACGGCGAAAAAGGCATCGACTTTGAAGTTGCCATGGACATGCTCCAAAAAGAAGTTGCAGCAGTTGCCTCTGAAAAATGAGTGGGAATCTGGTTGATCTAGCAGCGCGCGCCCGACGAAAGCTTCGTTCGGGCGCCTCTGTGCTCTGCGGAATACTGCTTCTGGCGCTGGTCGCAGTAACGGTCATTGATGTGATTGGCCGTTACCTGTTTTCAAGCCCATTGCCCGGAGCGCCGGAATATACGGAACTGCTGCTCATGGCGGTGATTTTTACAGGCCTTCCTGCAGTGTGCCTGGATGATGGGCACATCACGGTAGACCTGTTCACCTCCAAGTTCAAAGGCGGAGTAGCCGCCCTGCAAATGTTCTTTTCACGCATGTTTGTAGCTCTGGTCCTGTCCGTTGTGGCCTGGGAGCTCTGGCAACACGGAACGCAGCTTGCGAGTTATCAGGAAGTGACGGTGTATTTACGCATCCCTCTTGCTCCATTTGCAAAAGCAGCCGGTGTCATTTGTGCGTTTTGCGCATTCATCACATTCGTGCTTGCAGTTCTGAGAATTCCTAGAGGTGTTGGGGGCGGTTCCTGATGGAATGGTATCTGGGTCTTGCCATCCTGATGGCATTGATTTTTGTAGGCGTGCCGATTGCTTTTGCAATGGCTGCCGTTGGTTTTTTTGGAGTTGCGTCCATCATTGGATTGCCTCCTGCTTTTCACCTTGTCGGACAGGTCTATTTTGACAGCGGTCGAAGCTACACCCTGTCGGTTGTGCCCCTGTTCCTGCTCATGGGCAATCTCATCGTCCAGTCTGGCATCGCCAGTGACATGTATACGGCGGCAAACGCATGGCTAAGACACCGCAAAGGTGGTCTGGCCATGGCAACCATCGTTGCCTGTGGCGGCTTTTCCTCGGTTTGCGGATCATCTCTGGCGACCACCGCAACCATGGCACGCGTCTCTCTGCCAGCCATGCGCCGGTTTGGGTATTCGGACCGCTTGGCAACATCTTCCATCGCAGCAGGTGGAACGCTGGGTATTTTGATCCCGCCCTCCGTCATTCTTGTCATCTACGGCATTCTCACACAGCAAAACATCGGCGCGCTGTTCCTGGCTGGCATTCTGCCGGGCCTCGTCGGCGTCATCGGCTATATGCTCGCCGTGCGCTTGTCGCTCTTCATGTTTAAGGAGGAGCTGGAAGTTCAGAGCAAGCTGCCACTGATAGAGCGGATCATCGCTCTGCGCGGTGTGTCATGGGCATTGCTTTTGTTCGTTTGCGTGTTGGGCGGCATCTATCTCGGGGTCTTCACGGCCACGGAAGCCGCTGGCATCGGAGCTGGCGGAGCGCTGGTTCTGACTGCAATGCGGGGCAAGCTGACTTATCGGGAGACGCTCAACACCTTATTCGAGACAGCCAAAACCACAGCTGTAGTGTTCTTCATTCTGTTCGGGGCTCTCTATTTCCTGAACTATGTGAACATTTCCGGTCTGACGACGGACCTGCGCACATGGGTAAATGCCCTTGGTGTCGGGCCCTATGCCATCATCACCATGATCGTGCTGATTTATCTGGTGTTGGGGTGTTTGCTGGAAAGCCTGTCCATGGTCACGCTCACAGTGCCGATTCTCTTTCCAATCGTCACAGGTCTTGGGTTTGACCCAATCTGGTTCGGTATCTTCGTCATTATCGTCACGGAAATGAGCTTCATCACGCCTCCAATCGGCATGAACGTGTTTGTTATGCGCTCAGTTGCGCCTGAGGTACCGGTCGAAAAGATATTTGTCGGTGTAGTTCCATTTGTTGCTATGGATGTTGTGCGCTTGATCCTGCTAATTGCAGTTCCGGGACTCGCACTTATCATTCCGTACTCAATGTAGCGCGGCAAAAACAAAAGAAGAGGCTGGCCGGTGGACGCAGACCTGAATGAAATCGACACGCATGAAAAGGAATCCGGCTTTGTAGACGGGTACCTTTTGTATCTGCTGGCATCGGCAAGCCATCTGGCAAGCGGGCAGTTTCACGAAGAAATCCGGGGCGCAGGCGTACGTGTCCCGGAATGGCGCGTACTGGCGTGTCTTCGAGACAATGACGGCCAGATGGTCACTCAGTTGGCCCGCTTCGCTTTGATGGAGCAATCTCACCTCACCAAAACCATCGATCAGATGACAGAAAGAGGGCTGGTGACACGCCGCTCTGATGAGGCAGACCGCCGCCGTGTCCGCATCTTTTTGAGTGAGAAGGGCAGGGAACTCGCCGGTCAGCTCGTCACGCAGGCCAGCGCTCATGAAGAGCGGTTGATCCGTCAACTTGGCATGAATGATATCGCGCAGGTGAAAGGCTTTCTCTCTCGCATGATCGAGACTCTCGAAAACAATGAATGATCACATATTTGCGCTATAATCTACAGGATTGCAGTTGATATAAATATGTAAATGCATATAATCATTTTCAAGCTCTACGAGAGAGGTGGGGCTTGTTCAAAAAAGAAAGAGTGCACCACATGAACGAGATTCTCGGTGATCAAGCTCCCGAAACTGAACAGGACGGACAACACTCAAAACCAGTATCCACGCCGAGAACTCTGGGAGAAGTCGGGCTGGGCCATTTTGCGCCCTATCTGATGAACCGGATCATGGGCAGATACAACGAGAGTCTGCGCGAAAAATTGAGCAGATCAGGGTTGTCGGTCGCCAAAATGAGAGCACTCGCTGTGTTGTCAGTCGTGGACGGGCTGATGATCAACGAACTCTCGGTTTATTCGGTGATCGAACAATCGACTTTGAGCCGCACGCTGGATGCGATGGAAAAGGAAGGCCTGATCCACCGTAAAGCGAGCGAGCAGGACAACCGCGTGCGCCATATTTTTCTGACTGAGGCTGGACGGTCTGCCTTTGCTGAAATGTGGCCGCATATGCGCGATGAATACAGCACAATGTTCACTGGCGTCTCGCAAGCCGAGCATGACGCCTTTTTGGTGACACTGCGCAAGGTGCTGGCAAACATACGAAAGCACGACTTCTAGGGCGCGTTTTTCTTCATTGAGCTCGCACCAACTGGATCTGTCATGCTTTCTGGGGAGAGAGTATGGCAGAAAGATCTTTTGTCAAAGAGGTCGAAAAACTTCGCGCAGGTGAGGGCGAAGTGTTCCGCGGTGAAGGCATTCTGGCCATCACCAAAGCACTGCTGGAAAATGGCGTAGGCTATGTTGGCGGCTATCAGGGCTCGCCAATCAGTCACCTCATGGATGTTCTGGCTGATGCGCAGGATATTCTTGGCGAGCTGGGCGTGCACTTTGAAGCCAGCGCCAGCGAGGCTGCCGCCGCCGCCATGCTGGCCGCGTCCGTTCACTATCCCATTCGCGGCGCAGTCACCTTCAAGTCAACAGTCGGCACCAATGTTGCCTCTGACGCATTGGCAAACCTGTCGTCCGGTGGTGTCACCGGTGGTTCCCTTGTTATTGTCGGAGAAGACTACGGCGAAGGCTCTTCCATCATGCAGGAGCGCAGCCACGCCTTTGCAATGAAAAGCCAGATCTGGCTGCTCGATCCGCGTCCCAATCTGCCATCCATCGTCAAAGCTGTTGGTGATGGCTTTGAGCTGTCAGAAGCCTCAAACACACCGGTTATGCTTCAGGTGCGCATCCGCAGCTGTCATGTGCACGGCGAGTTCACCACCAAAGACAACCAGCGCCCATCCATGAGTGTGGCAGACGCGCTGGAGAACCCGAAGCGTGACCTGAATCGCATTGTCTTGCCACCAGCCTCCTTCCTCCATGAACAGGAGAAGGTGACAAAGCGCTTACCTGCCGCGCTGGATTATATTCAAACGCATAAATTGAACGAGCTGTTTGGACCTCAAGGCCGCAATGTCGGGATTATCCTGCAAGGCGGTATGTATAACGGCGTCATCCGCGCATTGCAGCGTTTGGGGCTTGCTGACATCAACGGCGAGACACAAATCCCGCTCTACGTCATGAATGTAACCTATCCGCTTGTTCCAGCTGAAATCACCGAGTTCTGCCGCACCAAAGAGGCGGTGCTGGTGGTGGAAGAAGGCTATCCTGATTATCTGGAGCAAGCCGTCGGTGCCATGCTGCAAAAGGAAGGCCTCACCACCAAACTGGAAGGAAAGGGGCCATTCCCGGAAGCTGGTGAATATACCGGACAGGTGATGCTGGACAGCATCCAGACCTTCCTTGCAACCCATTGCGATGCGTTGCCCGGCAAAGGGCGCGCACCAAACACACCTGGAGCTCTGCCAGATATCAAAGAGCTGCAAGAGGTCGTTCCCATGCGTCCGCCCGGGTTCTGCGTGGGGTGTCCCGAACGCCCAATCTTCGCTGCCACCAAACTGGTGGAAGATGAACTTGGCCCGCATCACATAGCTTCCGACATCGGCTGCCACCTGTTCTCCATCATGCCACCCTTTGGCATTGGCTCCACCACCATGGGGTATGGATTAGGCCCGGCCTCTGCCTCGGCATTCAACACAACGGAAACGGATCGCAGGTCCATCTCGTTTATGGGAGACGGCGGCTTCTGGCACAATGGCCTGACCACCTCTATCGGCAACGCGGTCTTCAATCAAAATGACGGCGTGATCGTCATTGTCGACAACTACTATTCAGCGGCCACAGGCGGGCAGGACATCCTGTCCTCAAGGGCAAACAACAAAAGCAAGTCCACCAAACACCCGATCACCGAAGCGGTGAAAGGCGTTGGCGTCAAATGGGTCCGTCAGCTTGACCGCACCTATGACGTCACCCAGATGCAATCAATCCTGAAGGAAGCGCTGACCACTGATGTCAAAGGACCAAAGGTCATCATTGCGTCCTCAGAATGCATGCTCAACAAACAGCGCCGCGAAAAGCCGATTATCAATCAGGCCGTGAAAGAGCAAAAGCGCGTCGTCAAAACCCGCTTTGGGGTTGATGAAGATGTCTGTACAGGGGACCACGCCTGTATGCGCTTGTCCGGTTGTCCCTCTTTGACAGTCAAAGATCTGGACGACCCGCTGCGCGATGATCCCGTCGCGCATATCGACCAGAACTGCGTCGGCTGCGGCAATTGCGGGGAGGTTGCAGACGCCGCCATCCTCTGCCCATCCTTCTATCAGGCCGACACCATTCACAACCCAGGTAAATCCGAACGCTTCTTCAGTAAGATACGCGGTCGCATCATTTCCGCGCTGCAAAACTGGCGAGAGCGCCGATCTCTGATCATTGAGGAGGCATAAGTATGGATATCGACACTCAATGGCAGGCTTTGGGATCAGGCGAGGATGAAACCCGCACCATCACGAAAATTGCCATTTTCGCTGTTGGCGGGTAGGGCGGCGGTGTCCTCACAGACTGGATCGTCAACTTAGCTGAAGCCAACGGCTATAAAGCCCAGTCCACCTCTGTCGCAGGTGTCGCCCAGCGCACGGGCGCAACAATCTATTACGTCGAAATGGCACCTGATACTGGCAAAGCCCCTGTCTTCTCTCTCAGCCCAGCGCAAGGCGATGTCGACATCGTCATTTGCGCCGAACTCATGGAAGCAGGCCGCGCCGTTATCCGTGGTTTCGTGACAGCTGATAAGACAACGCTGATCGCCTCATCTCACCGCATTTTGGCGGTCTCGGAAAAGATCGTGCCGGGCAAAGGGGAGCAGGACAGTGATGTCGTCCTCTCTCGTCTCGGAAATGCCTCCCAAAAACTGGTTGCCTTCAATATGGAAGAGGTCGCCGCAGACAATAGCAGCGTCATCTCCTCCAGCCTGTTCGGCGCACTTGCCGGTTCCGGCGCATTGCCATTTCTCAAAAGCACCTATGAAGACACCATCCGCAAGGGCGGCAAAGGCGTCAAAGCAAGTCTGGCCTCTTTCAATGCGAGCTTCGAGCACGCCCAGTCATCAGCTGCTGCTGGAAGCGCTGGTACCAGACGACCAGAACAACCCAAGTCTGAGAAGGCACTCACAGTCCGCGGGCCTGAGAAGAAACGCGCAGCCTGGCAACTGCTTTTATCCCGTATTGAAGCGCTTCCAAAACAGGTTCACGAGATGGCGCTGGCAGGGCTGCGCAAGACCGTTGAGTTTCAGGATCTGGAATACGGTGAGGAGTATCTCAATCACCTCGAAATCGTACTGGCAAGTGATACCGAAAATGGCAACTGGGAATTCACCAGAGTCGCGGCCAAGTATATCGCAAATGCTATGTGTTATGACGACACGATCCGTGTTGCCGACATAAAAACGCAAAAAACACGCTTGCAACGCGTTGAAAGGGAAATCGGGTTAGGCGCAGAAAATCAGCTGGAACTGACCGAATATCTCCACCCACGTATGGAAGAAATCTGCGGAACTCTGCCAGTTCAGCTTGGTAAATGGGTCGAAGCCCGTCCTAAAGTGTTCAACTGGCTGGATAGAAGGGTGAACAAAGGGCGACGCATAAGAACGCACTCCGTTCGAGGCTTCCTCAGCCTCTGGCTCATCAGCAGCCTGAAACCCTGGCGTCGCAGTTTTCTGCGCCATGAAATTGAGACAGAACATCTCCAAAACTGGCGGGATCTTGCGATAAAGACCGTGCATTCGGACTATGATCTTGCTGTTGAGATCCTCACTTGCCGCCGGCTCATCAAAGGATATTCGGACACACATAAACGCGGGCACTCCAAATTTGACCGGGTTCTTTCCTCTCTCACACTCCTGAAAGACAGAAAAGACGCCGCAGATTGGCTCAGGCGTCTCAGAGAAGCCGCGCTTTTGGATGAAAAAGGCGAAGCCTTGGAAGGTGCATTGAAGACAATTCAAACCCTCTGATTGAAAACAGGGGGAAAGAATGTCGCATATGAAATTTTTCCTCCGATTATAATTAATGTATGCATTTGTGTGCCTTAGCGAAAATACGGTGTTTTTCCGGGCGCACAAAATGCGCGTGCAAGGGGCATATTGTCATCATTTGAGGACGGGTGAACGCATTGGATTCAGGCATACACCTGAATGCAATTTTACTTATGCGAATTACTCAAATGACGCCAAAGTACCTCTAGGTCAGTGATATACGCTTGGGAAACAGTGTGTTGACTGCATATATTAGAATGCGCGTATATTGCGTGAACTGCAGGTCTGACGAAGAGCCGAAGCTGATTAATAGGAATTCAGTGAAAAATCCTATTTAATATAATTATTTACAGCGCCGCGGCAGATTGTTGCACGCGCACTGGGGTCTCGCGCTATTAAACTGAAGTCGTATTCAGTATCGCTGCGTTATTATGGCGCGCAGGATGTGTATTAAAACGTATGGTCTTAAAATTTTAACATAAGTATATCAGGTCCCCGTCCTAGAGAGATTGGGAAATTCTCCTAGGGCACATGAGTGGCACATGGGGAAATAAAAGAAATGTCAAGCATCAATGCGACCGAAGTCGAAGTCGCCCCGAAAGAAACGGTTAAATATACAAAAGAAGATCTTACCTGGTCTTTGTCCATGTTCGGTACCGCCGTCGGTGCCGGTGTTCTGTTTCTTCCAATCCGTGCAGGTCTTGAAGGCTTCTGGCCGCTGATCCTGATCGCAGCTCTCGTAGGTCCAATGACCTACTTCTCTCACCGCGCACTGGCTCGCTTTGTTCTTTCCTCCAAGAACAAAGACGCAGACATCACCGACGTGGTTGAAGAACACTTTGGTAAAGCAGCAGGCTTGCTGATTACCTTCTTCTATTTCTTCGCGATTTACCCAATCGTGTTGATCTACGGTAACGCGATTACCAACACCATTGACAGCTTCATCGTCAACCAGCTGGCAATGCCTGCGGTTCCTCGCTGGCTCCTCTCTGGTATTCTCGTTGCAATGATGATGGGCGTAATGATCCTTGGTCGCCGCCTGATGCTCGTCGCAACTGAGCTTCTGGTGTACCCACTGGTGATCATCCTGTTTGGTATGTCTGTATACCTGATCCCATCCTGGTCATTTGAAGCCATGAGCTTCGACATGATCCCGGAAACCGGCACTTTGCTGACAGTGGTGTACCTCACCATTCCAATGCTTATCTTCTCCTTCAACCACAGCCCAGCCGTCTCCTCCATGGCTCTGGCTCAGCGCGAAGCACATGGCGATAACGCAGTTGCAAAGTCCGACATCATCTTGAAGCGCGCATCTGTGATGCTCCTCGGTTTCGTTATGTTCTTCGTATTCAGCTGCGTTCTCGCACTGACACCTGAACAGCTGATGGAAGCAAAACAGCAGAACCTGCCAGTCCTGTCTTACCTTGCAAACGTGTTTGACAGCCCACTGATCTCTTTCATGGGGCCACTGGTTGCGTTCCTTGCAATCTTCTCTTCCTTCTTCGGTCACTACCTTGGCGCAAAAGAAGGTCTTGCAGGCATTGCTAAGAAAGCTGCTCCAAAAGCTGTTGAAGGCTTGGGCGAAAAGAAATTCAACACACTGCTTGTTGCATTCTTCTTCTTCTCCGTCTGGGGTGTTGCAATCATCAACCCATCCGTTCTTGGTATGATTGAAGGCCTGGGTGCTCCGTTCATCGCAGCAATCCTGTTCCTGATGCCAATGTACGCAATCAAAAAAGTCCCAAGCATGAAGAAGTACGACGGTGCGCTGTCCAACATCTTCATCACCATCATGGGCATTGTCGCAATCTCTGCGATCGTAAAAGGCCTCTTCTAAGAAGGCCAACTAACAAAAATGAACCGGTGTCTTCGGACACCGGTTTTTCTCTCCCACTGAGGTTCACGTTATGTTCAGCGTTTTTGACATCTTCAAAATCGGTGTAGGTCCATCCAGCTCCCATACAGTCGGGCCTATGAAAGCGGCAAAGCAGTTCATTGATAGCCTGCGTGCTCAGGATAAACTGCGTGATGTGACGCGTATTGCAGTTGACATATACGGCTCTCTGTCTCTGACAGGCAAAGGCCACCACACAGACACAGCAATTATTATGGGGCTTGGTGGCAACTCTCCGGAAACCGTTGATATTGACAGCATTCCAGAGTTCATTCAGCGCGTAGAACAAACTGGTCGCCTCCCGGTTGGCATGCATTGCCACGTGGTTGACTTCCCGAGTGATGCGATCACATTCAACCGTCCAGCACTTGAGTTGCACGAAAACGGCATGTCCATCCATGCCTTTGCAGGTGGAGAAAAGATCTTCTCCAAAACCTACTATTCCATCGGCGGTGGGTTCATCGTGGATGAAGAGAATTTTGGTAAGGCTTCAGAAAACGAAGTTTCAGTGCCGTATCCATACAAATACGCTTCAGAATTGCTGGAGCATTGCCGCCAAAATGGTATGAGCATTTCCGCGCTTGTTCTGGAGAACGAAAAAGCATTCCGCAGTGAAACAGAACTGCGTGAGAGCTTTGGTCGTGTCTGGAATGTGATGCGCGATGGCATAGAGCGTGGCAGCAACACGGAAGGTCTGCTGGCAGGCCCGCTCAAAGTCCCACGCCGTGCAGCAGCACTACGCCGTCAGCTGACGGCAACAGAGCGCAGCAGCAACGATCCTATGGCGACGGTTGACTGGGTCAACATGTTCGCGCTGGCCATATCAGAAGAAAATGCAGCAGGTGGCCGAGTTGTAACAGCACCAACCAATGGTGCTGCAGGCATCATTCCTGCGGTTCTCGCGTACTATGACAAGTTTATCGAACGTCTTGAGCCTGAGCACTACACAAAGTTCTTCCTCGCCTCAGGTGCCATTGGAGCGCTGTATAAGACCAATGCATCCATCTCCGGTGCAGAAGTTGGCTGTCAGGGTGAGGTTGGTGTTGCGTGCTCCATGGCAGCAGCAGGCCTTGCAGAGCTGCTGGGTGCGAGCCCGGCTCAGGTCTGCATTGCAGCTGAAATCGGTATGGAGCACAATCTGGGCCTCACATGTGACCCTGTTCTCGGACAGGTTCAGGTGCCTTGCATCGAGCGCAATGCAATAGCCTCTGTAAAAGCGATCAACGCAACACGTATGGCTATGCGCCGAAACTCAGATCCATGTGTTTCTCTCGATAAAGTCATCGCGACCATGTACGAAACCGGCAAGGACATGCTGGCAAAATACAGAGAAACCTCACAGGGTGGTCTTGCGCTTAAAGTGGTGCCGGTCGCAGCAGAGTAAGCAGCAACCAATGTGTTTAAGATAGGAAAGCTGGCCTTTAGGTCAGCTTTTTTTTGTTTTGCTCAGCCATTTTGCGGAAACACTTAAAACTGCAAGAACACTCGGAACGGGCCACTAACCCATGTTTGGTACTCCCAAAAGAAAAAAGGGAGAAACCCATGAAATCCTTGCTACTGGGTGCAACGATCATCGGATTGGCCATGCCGACAGTCCTCGCTCAAGACAAGCCTGTCACGATCGTCAGTTACAACGTGCAAAATCTCTTCGACACCATTGATGATGAGAACAATCCACGAGATGATACCTACCTTTCCAAAGAAGCAAAAGAAGCCCGTGGTAAGGATCATGAAGACGCTTGTGAGAGCTATAATGATAAAGGTTCCCACTATTACAAACAATGCATTGAGTTGAACTGGGGCGAGGAAAGCTACAAGCAAAAATTGATGACACTGGGCGCTGTCATTCGTTCCTTCCCGGAAACACCGGACATTCTGGTTTTACCTGAAACAGAAAACAAAAAGGTGCTTGATGATCTGGTCAACAAAGCACTGGCCGGTCTGGACTATACCTCTGTCATTCAGCTGGACACCTCCAACAATGAGCACAATCGGGGTATCGATGTTGGCATCATCTCGCGTTTGCCGCTTAAGGGAGAGCCGGAGACAATTAAGGTGTTTGGCGAAGATGGCGACAATCCCCACGATTGCCAGCCAACGCGGGATATTGTGAAAGCTCAGTTTGAGATGCCAGACGGCGAAACAATGCATGTCTTCGGTGTTCATTTTCCATCTGGCGCGGCCTATCAATGCCGGAAAGATGCGATGGAAGTGCTGAACAAGGAACGCGCAAAGCTTCCTGATGACGCAAATGTGGTTGCTGCTGGTGATTTCAATTTCAATTGCACAGACATTCAAAATGGTGAGTTTCAGGCCCTGGCGAGAGAAGGGAACTGGAGTTATCCGCCTGAGATTGTCGGCTGCGCAGCCCCGGGCAGCGCATTTTACTACAAGGATCAGAGCTGGTCCTTCCTGGATATGATCCT
>NZ_LCWX01000237.1:260043-264347 GCF_001431305.1 Pseudovibrio sp. POLY-S9 | reverse complement strand
CGTTTCTGGTGCATTGCGTCCGGATCAGGACAGTAACAGTACATGGTTTGCTGATCTGGGCAGCTTCCACACAGTTGTCACGCACCCGAGCCAGTACGCACAGGATGCAAGAAACAGAGTACGCCCAAAGCGCTTTAATCCCGACAATAATCAGGGCGCCAGCGATCACTGGCCAGTCTTGATGCGGTTCCTGAAACGTTTCTGATAGCCGATTACAACACTGCAAAAAAAAGAACCGGCCTGAAAGTTCAGGCCGGTTCTTTGCTGTTTAAGTTACAGGGTGGATCAGGTCTTATAGAGCTTCAGATCTGCCGTGATTTCACGGTGTACGAGCTCAATTTGCGCTGACATCGCATCAACAACGGCTTCCATCTCTGAATGACGTTGCCCTGCAGACCACTTCTCGATCTTGGGGTTTTCCGGCTTGTCTGTCACCGGAGAGTAGGCATCCAAAGCCTTCTTCAGGTTATCCAGCTCGGTATCAACCTGTGTGGCATAATCAAACACCGCTTTCATACCATCCGGTTTGCTCAGTTGCTCATCCCGCACTTCTGGGTACTTGAATGGGTCGCCATTACAAAGGTTATGCAGCTCCTTGATGGAACGATCAATGTTTGGTGTCAGACAACTGTCTCTGGCCATTCGTGGATAGGCTCGCGTGGTAGCTGCCTTCTTGAACAAGAACCAGGACTTCAGGGTCAGATCAGGCGTACAAGGATGCCAGTTCTCCACCTTTGGCACTCGGCGCAGCACAACAGGATCATCGCTGTAAAGCGTCTCAAAGTACCGCACAACTGCAGAACATACATCTGTGCTGGAAACCAGCACCTCCGGTGTCAAACCACTGTTCCGGCCAACCTGGCGGGCAATGGGGTCTTTTTCCTCCACAATCCCGTAGGCAAGCACACACTTGGCAAGCGTGGAATTGCCTGCAATCGCAGCACGTGCCGCTTTACGGTTTGCAGGGTCCATCCGTGCTTCCTGATACTTCTTCCAGCCATAAATAATCTTCGCACGGCCATAGGTTTTATAACCGAAATCAGATAGCGCACGGCCCATGTTCATACCTGCCGAGATACCGGCTGAAGCCTGCGTTGCATCAGCCAAGCGCGCAATTTCAGCGGCAACACCAACAACGGAGAAGAAGGTGTTCAGCGTCTTCTGGCTCACCTGAATAGCGGCCTGTGTATGTCGCTCTTTGATGGCATGGTAATAGACCGAGTTACTTGCTTCAGCCATGTTGACGTTCTTGCGCCATTTCTCGACCTCAGCAGATTTCTTCGCGAGCGCGATTGCATCCATGGTCAATTTTCTGATCGCTTCTGCAAGGCCTGTTGCTGGGAAGATCGTCGTGACTGCCTTCACACCACCACTTGCAATGGTCTCGATCATCTTGATCTTCATTTGAGAGGCTTTGATATCAGCAAGCAGAGTGTCGATGGCCTTCAAGGATTTCTCGACGGCCTTTTCATCATTCGGGTCATCAGGTGAGGAAGCTTCTGCAATAAGATCTTGCAGAGCCTTGTGCTCTTCATCTGCGCGCTTCTCGATTTCGTCCATGTAAGCCTTGCGCTCTTTAGGATCAGCAAGCTTTTCCTTCAGACTAGCAAGCGCATTGCCTGTTTTTTCTTCTTCGATCTTTTTCAGCGCAGCTGCTGTATTCTTCTTGACGATTTCGGCGTCTTTTTCATCGCGACCTGGTTTCTTGAACTTATCGAGACCACCGGTCAGCAAAGCGTTGACATTTGCCATAATGTCTTCGTCAGAAAGAAGCTCCATGCTCTTCTCAACGCTCTGGACACCCGCGCTTGGACCAGCAAGTTTCAGTTTTTTCTCAAGAATTTGCTGCGGTGTCAGGCCTTCAGTCTCAGCTTCGCCTTCTTCTGTCAACTCACCTTGATCTGGCTGAATCTTGCCCGTGATGGCATCACCAATGGCATCAGAACCAGTCGCGCTGGCGAGGTTTGCCAGGCCTCCTGTGAGGGCTTCTGCAAAGGCCTGATAGTCGCCATTAATCAACGCCTTTGTCGCTGCGCCTGCATCAGTCGTTGCAATCATCGCAGCTTTAAGCGCTTCACCAACAATCTCAGGAGTAGTGGATTCCGTACCGCTCAACTGTGAGCCTGATGATATTGCTGTAGAGAGGGAATCCGCTAGTGTCCCGATGATGGACATCACCGCTTCTTGCTTGGCGTCTTTGTCGGGGGCCTGTGTGGCTTGCAAAATCTTCTCTGAAACACGACCACCAGCCATAGCAACGTCGATCAGGCCGGAAACACCTTCAAAAATATTGCCGTGGTCATCCTCGCCTTTGCGGTCAGACGCGGATTTGTCAAAAGCAGCGCCAGCAGAGAGAACTTTTTTGATCTCTTCACCAATCATCTCGCCAGCTTCGTTCGCAAAGCTCAGCTTATCTGCGGCTGTTTTGCCTTTCTGCTCTGAAAAGACAATACCTTTTTCTGCAGCTGCAAGACCGGTGTCGAGTAGTGTAGTTGTTGCAGTAAACAACGCACGCTGTTCAGCCACCCAATTGGCGTCCTTTGAGAGATTTTCTCCCAGCGAGTTCAAGGCTGAGTCAATATTGGTTACTTTCTGCAGCTGATCTCCATACTTCCCGGCATCTTTTGCTGCTTTGATGACATCCTCTGAGCTTGCATTCGCATCCATGCCAAGAGATTTGCGCAAATCGCCTGTTACTTGGCCTTTCTGATTGTTCAGGACGTCTTGTTTGGCAGAAATCTGATCTTTGTCAGGTGCATCACCTGCAACTGTATTCAGATTAGCTAGAGTGATTGCATTGGATCCGATAGATGAGGCAAGCGTCACGACATCACGTGCAAAACCGATGGCTTCTAATGTATTTTCGTGTTTGGAAGCGGTTTCGCTATGTTCATCGAGTTTTTGCTCATAGATTTTTGCACCGCCCTTGAACATCTTCTCAAACTGGCTGTAGCGTGAAGGGACCAGGTTTGATGGAATGATCCCTTCACGAACCAGCGGAGTCCAGAGTTCGCGTGTGATGTCCTCTTCAGAAAACATCTCGTTGCCATCTTTATCTTTGGCCGCAATCATCTCGGCTTGCCGTGCCAGAATGCGTTCAAAGGAAGCGTTGAGCTTCTTCAAGGTCTCAGCATTAATTGCCCCGCTATCGGCGCGAATATCAGCGCGGGTGTCAATCTCTGTCTGCATATCCCCGGTCATCCAGGGCATCTTTGTACCCGAGCCGGGGAGCTTGAACCATTTTTCATTCCGCGCCAGCGTTACTTCAAAGTTCTGTGCCTCGCGAATGGTTTCTTTGTCTCCATCCAGCTTGGTCATAATGTCATTCAAACGTCCAGCTTTGGCTGCAACACGTTCGGCATTTTGTTCAAAATTGCCGGCGCCTTGTTGCGCTGTTTTGAGCCAATCGAGCTGTTTTCCGGTAAGGGGCATGACAAACTCCAACGTGTTCAGGAGAACGGGTTAAGAACTATAAGTCTTCACATCTGCTCTGGCATCGCGGAGGATCAACGTTGCTTGTGCTCGCAAAGAATCCGCGACTTCCATCATTTCGGTATGTAATCGGCCACCCGTCCAAGCCTGTGTCTTCTTGTCTTTTGGTTCAGCAGTGACTGGGCGATATCCCTTGAACTCCAGTTCAAGAGTCTCAAGATGCTTTTGAACATCCTGAGCATAGGTCAGGATCTTTTCCTGCCAGTTATCTTCGGAAATCATGTCATCCCGAACAGAAGGGTAGTTGAACGGATCTCCACCACACAAGGTGTGCAGTGCCTTCAAAGCTTGCTCGATAGCTGGTGTCTTACAGCTTTCTTTAGCCATCAAAGGATAGGCTTTCTTGGTCGCTGCACGTTTAAAGCTGAACCAACTCTTGAGTGTCAGATCTGGTGTTCCAGGGTGCCAGTTTGCAACCTTCGGAACACGCCGCAGGACAACAGGATCTTCACTGTAAAGCGTCTCAAAATACCGCACCACCGCAGCGCAAACATCACTGTTTGACACCAGGACTTCGGGTGTCAAACCGCAGTTGCGTCCAACTTGCTGTGCGATCGGGTCTCGTTCTTCAACAATGCCGTAGGCAAGCACACACTTGGCAAGCGTCGAGTTCCAAGCAATTGCCTCGCGGGCCTTCTTGCGGTTCTCTGGATTTTTGCGGGCATCAAGATACTTCCGCCATCCAAAAACGACCTTAGCGCGTCCGTAAGTTTTATAGCCAAAATCAGAGAGCGCCTGACCCATGTTCTTTGCAAGAGAAAGCCCCGTAGAGGCTTGCGTTGAATCTGCCAGGCGCGTGGCCTCTGTAGCC
The DNA here is from genome assembly GCF_001431305.1 of Pseudovibrio sp. POLY-S9. Classification (NCBI taxonomy): domain Bacteria; kingdom Pseudomonadati; phylum Pseudomonadota; class Alphaproteobacteria; order Hyphomicrobiales; family Stappiaceae; genus Pseudovibrio; species Pseudovibrio sp. POLY-S9. Next base: position 260,044 of record NZ_LCWX01000237.1, on the reverse strand, counting down.
A
>NZ_LCWX01000237.1:248906-259948 GCF_001431305.1 Pseudovibrio sp. POLY-S9 | reverse complement strand
CGCCAATGATAGATAGGAAGGTATTGATTGTCTTCTGACTGACTTGAACCGCTGCCTGTGTATGGCGCTCCTTACAAGCGTGGTAATAGGGCGAGTTGGCGGTTTGTGCCATTTTCACGTTCCTGCGCCACTTTTCAACTTCAGCTGCTTTCTTACCAAGAGCAACTGCGTCAAAGGCAAGTTTTCTGCAAGCCTCAACCATGCCCGTTGCCGGAACAACACGCACCAGAACCTGAACACCACCCTTGGCAATCTTTTCAATCAGCTTGTATTTCATTTCAGAGGCTTTGATGTCAGCAATCAGTCTTTCGACCGCTTCCATTGATTTCTGAAGAGCCTTCGTGTCTTCAGGATCAGGAGGAGGGGAAGCCTCCTCGATCAGGTTTTTCAGCGCTTTTGTTTCTGCTTCCACATCCGCTTCGAGCTTTTCCATAAACTCTTCGCGTTCTTTCTTGTTGGATTGCTTCTTCTTAAAATCAGCAAGTGCGTCCCAGGATTTCTTCGCTTCCATCTTCTGAATGGCAGCATTCGTTCGCTTTACCGTTTCAGCATCCATCTTCTTCTTGTCGTTTGCCTCACGGAAGGCATCCTGCATTTCACGCATATTATTCGTGATTTTGTGCAAGTATTGTGGATCTTGAAAACCATCAAGAAACGCCTCGCGCTCCGTTCGTTTAAACGTACAACCAGATCGTTCCAGCTTGCGATCCATAAGTTCGCGGGCTGAAAGCTCACTAAGTTCTTCCTTTTCCTCATCAGTGTTGAGAGGAAGATCAGGCTTGGCCATTGCGGCGAGGGGGCCTGTGGTAGCAGAAGAAGCTAGCTGCATTAAACCTAGAACAAGGGATTCAGAAAAGGCTTTATAATCCTTATCTTTGAGCGCTTTAACAGCAGTGCCGGTGTTGACACCTAAAACAAAAAAAGCCTTGATTGAAACACCAATCAGTTCGGTCTGGTCATTTTCATTTCCAGGACCAGGCGCAGGATCACCGTAGGCATATGCTTTGCTTTCATCCTTGAGAGTCAGTGCAGAATCTTGTTTACCCGTATCGACATGACCTTGAACGTCACCTGCTGCAAAAAAAGCCTCAGCAAGGGAGTCTGCGATAGAGCCGGGAATTTGCAAAACTGCATTCTCTCGCTCTTTGTTCGTTTTTGCTTGCGTTGCTAAGGCAATTTTCCGCGCAACTTGGTTGGCTTCAATAGCGACACTCACAGCGCCTGCAGCATAAGAAATATTCTGGAGCGTATCCTTATCTGCAGCGCCTTCAAACTCTATCTGGTCGGTGGTTTGGTGCTCTTCTTGCTCGTAGGTTTTGCCTGTTGCTTCCAATGCAAGCTTAAGTTGGCCAGCAACGATATCAGCAGCGTCTTGGGCAAAGGCGAGTGTGTTTCTTGCGTTCTTTTGTCTCTCCGAAAACTGGATACCTTTTTCTGCCATGGCTAGACCGCCATCCAGCAACGACGTGGACATCGTCAGTAAAGCTTTTTCCTCTTCGAAAAGCTTGTTTTGCCCCATCAGCTGCTCAACGAGCTGTGATTGGGCTGCTTCTACATTCTGGTAGCTTTTGATCTCGCAACTATATTCACCACGTCGGGCTGCCTCTTCCAGCACCTCTGCATCCGAAGTGTTTGCACCCATTTTGAACTCAGTCCGAAGGTCTCCGGCAATCTGATCCTGCTTCCCTTTCAGAACCTGACGTTTGGCTGCAATTTCGCGTTTTTCTGCTAGCGAACGAGATTGGTCTTCAAAGTTGGCAATGGTCAGCGCGCTACTGCCAAGACTTCCGGCCAGTGAGACGACATCACGCGCAAACCCAATGGCTTCAAGCGTGTTCTCATACTTTGAAGCCGTTTCACTATGTTGCTCCAACTTCCCCTCATAGATCTCAGAGGCACCCTGGAACATCTGCACAAATTGACTGTATTTATCCGGCACAATGTTGGAGGGAATGATCCCTTCACGAACCAGAGGTGTCCAAAGTTCCCGAGTGATATCTGCATCACTGAAAAGCCGTGTCTTCCCATCCTTCTTCTTCGCCGCAATCATCTCGGCCTGCCGCTCTAGGATCTTGCCGAAAGCGGCATTGAGCGCATCAACATTTTCGGATTGAATGAGAGGTGTTTCAGAAGTCACGTCCGCGTAGGAATCAACCTCGGTTTTCATATCGCCGGTCATAAAGTCCATTTTGCTTTTTTGCAGCTTACGCTTAAAAACATTTGGACTTCGGGCGAGTTCAATTTGAAAATCCTGAGCTTGGTGAATAACCGACTTATCTGCATCCAATTTGGCTAAAATATTGGTCAGTTCTGCAGATTTCTTCTCTTCGTTTTCACTATCAGATTCAAAGTTCTCCACGCCGCCTTGGGCCTGTGAGAGCCAGTCAATTTGAGACGGAGTTAACGTCATGACAAACTCCAGTGTGGGATCGTTTTCGATCCTTCTTGTTTTATCTTAGCCACCAAGAGAGAGCAGCTTCACTTCCAGCTGAATCAGCTCGGGACGCAGTATGTTCAGATCATTCGGCAGATCGCTGAAGGGGTGCCGCATATAGAGCTGAATGGCCTGACTGTTGTCCAGTTGCGCAATCAGTGGCCGCACTTGCCTTAGGGCATTTTCGCGGGCTTTCTTGCGCTCTTTCAGGTCTTTAGATTTGTCAGCAATAGTCGCAACTTGCTTAGGCAATTCTGCTAGGGCCAGTGGTTGAGAAATGCTCGACGAGAACTTCCGCAAAGCAGCGACATCCACCGCTTCTTCACCTGCATCCTGCTTGTCTTTCACTGCGTTGACAAAAGAGCTGTCGATATACTGCTTGGCTTTGATCAGGCGTGCGATGCATTTCTCTGAAAATGTCGAGATGTCTCGCGCAATGTCCTCTCTGAAGCCTGTTATTTCACCACGCATTGCATCCAGAGCACCTTCCAGCTCTTTCAGTTTAGCAAGGTTCTCTTTGTGCGTATGAGAAGCGTCAGACTGATCTTCCAGCTCCGCAATTTCCATGCGAAGTTCTTTCAAACGAGATGTATCGAACTTGCTGGGGTCAACACGATCAACCCCCTTGTAGTAAGCAAGGATACGATTGATGGAAATGTCTTCTGACGTCATCATATCGAGCTCAACCTTAAGCGGGCCGGATTTGGTGAGGAAGGCGTTCTTGGCTTCCTTCTGGTCTTTTTGTCGAGCAACACCCTTCTTGTAATCGTTTTCCAGCTTTTTGAAGTACTTCAGCTCTGTCTTACTAAAACGATCCGAATCTTTGATTTTTTCGCCTTTTTTCTCCATCTCGGCAAGCTTATGGAGATGGCTCAACTGTCCTTCCAGTTCGAGGACAAAACGGTCAACGCGGAAGATCAATCGATTCGCCAGATCAAGTGAATGAGCCAGTTCGTCGTTTGTGGTTGCGTTGTAGGCAAGGTCTTTCGCTTGATCGAAAAAGACATCCAGATCACCATGATATTGCTTGATCTGATCAGGCGCGAATAGGGAACCAAACATCTTGGCCAGGCTGGGATCAGCTTTCCCCATTTGTGCGAGTAGTTTGGGGATCTCTGTAAACTGGCCCTTTATGGTCTCAACTTTGGTGTCAAACAACTCCCGGTTTTTGATGGCCTTGCGAACACCCTCTTCGAGCGGATGTAATTGTTTGGCTTCCATCTCAGTGCATGAAGCCAGTGCTTTTTCGATGTTCATGGAGAGGGCTTCTTCTTCCAGATCATCGATGTCATCCGTGAGGCGCAACCGCTCTTCGATGTAATAAGCACCTTCCATGCCTTTCGAGATCTCGTCGATTTTCTCGCGTAGTGTTTTAAGTTTTTTAGTCAGCTTTTTATAAGCACCTGGATCCTTCTGAATACCGGAAAGGATTGCTTCAGCTTTCAGGAACTCCTCAACAGCGATATCTTCCACTCCTGTCACACCGGATGCTTTCAACTCATCAAGAAAGTCAAAGGTTTGAAGAAGGCTGTCGACTGTTTTTCGTGGAATTTCCTTCGCATCGTCGGGGCGACGTGGAATTTGGATCATCACGTCTTTTTTTAAGCCGGGGACATCACCCGCGCGTTTGATCGCACGACGTTCATCAGGTTTGGTGACCAGATTTCCCTGCTTGTCGTAAAGGACCAGTTTTTTCAAATCATCGCGGAAGCGCTCTGTACGCTCACCAAGCTGCGCCGCATCCCACCGCGCTTCTTTTCTCATGCTGTTCTTGTGTGCTGCGGAGGCTTTGAGTGAACTAAGCAGACTGCGAATGGTCGGGACCGTTCTTGAGGCGTCCGACATGTAATTATCAAGTGTGGTTTCAATGTCGCCAGCAGCGTCCGCAACACCGGAGTTTCGCAAACTTGTCGCCAGCTTTTGAATATGGTTCTTGAGCTGATCAAACTCCCCAACCGCAGCCATGGCCATCTCATTCTCATAAAGCAGGATTTCCCAGGCAGGATCGTCTTTGGGCACCTTCGCTGCTCTGACGTCCTTCAAGGTTTTTCCAAGGCGTGTTGCTGGTCCGGAAAACCCAATGCCGGTCATCGATTTGATACCCTGACCAACTTCCATGACATATGGCTTCAACTCAGCTGGAACAGGAGGTTCTGCTGGTTTGCTCTTGGCCGCGGCTACAACGCCTTGCCAAAGCGTCTGCATATCATCAACGGTGGATTCGGCATCTATCAGGCTGTTATGTGCACCATCCGTATCTTTGGTTTTGATCTCCAAAGCAGCGGTTTGAATGAGTGCTTTTGCGTTTTCATAGCTTTTGTCAAAAGCAATTGCTTCACTTGGATAATTCTCAAAATCTTTTTTATGTCCATAAATAGAGTTGAGACGTTCCAGAAGCTGCTTACTCTGGCTTGCAAGCGCTGCCAAAGCATCAGCATCGGTGTCTTCATTTTTATGAACAAAATGATCTTTAACGTCGGCCTTTAACTCAGAGAGTTGCGCAGTGACATCTTTGAGTTTTTCATCACTCTCTGCCTTTATGCGCTCAGCAGTTGCTTCTGTAACAGCCGCTTCGACTTTTTTGTCGTCTTCAGCTTTTGTCTTAGCTGTCGCCTGTGCAATCTCTTTCTCTTCTTTTTCTTTGATTGCTGCGGCTGTCTCACGCTCAGCCTCATCCTGTTCCTTAAAGGCCCAGCCGAGTGCTCTATAAACTGATTTCACCCATTCAAGTTGTTGGGGCGTTAGTTGATCGTCAGACATTCGAGGCTCCAATTGGTTTTATTATTATCGAGAACCACTAAACCTGTATTTTAGGTATTGAGCTCCTTAGGACAGGTGAAATTCTGAAGCAGCCTGGCTGAGAATGGATTGTTCACGCTGTTGGCCATGAGGTTGAAGGTGGCAAATCGATTTCCAAGCGTAAATCTCACCTTGTATTGATCGGGTAGCTCAGTTTTTGTCACGCTTGCCTTTTCCAATAAACGAAAGAGGGACCATGGTCCGCTGAGATTAATGGAGTTCGGTTCTCCGGCAATCGCAGGGAAAAATGCGAGACTTGCAGCTGGTACACCTTCGCCAGGCCAATTCAACTCAATCGGGCGTGTTGGACCATGCGCATAGCTCACTGTTGTCCCATCCACGGTGAGGGCAACTCTGGTTGATCCGACGTCCAGATCCAAGGGTGTCATCGTGAATGCAACAGATGGTTTATCCCCCCCATTTGTGAAATATGCGTTGCGAATATTGTTAGCTTTTTCGAAGACTTGAAGGCTGTCTTTTGAGACATCAATCTTGGCGTTGTCGCTCTCTCTCCATTTCCACGGTGTGGAGGAGGTATCGACGAATGATTTGATATTGGTATTGAAAAACGCTTCAATCTTGCCACCCGGTTTGAACAGGGTCGAAAAATCGTCCAGCATCACCGAAGCTTGCTGACCATTTGCCACCGGATAGCGGCCAGAAAGAGCATTGCTGCACAAAGGTAAAACCTCTGAATCCCAGGCTGCATTGATGGCTTTTTGAGCATCGTTTACGGTAACTTGTGAGGAGAACTGAAGCATTTCCAGTATCCAGCTTTGCAGCGGCATAGGAACGTTAGGTGCTTCATCCTTCAGTGTTTTAACCGCATCACTCCCGCCACCAAGAATATAGCTCAGGGCGTCTTGCTGAGTGTTGTTAGCCAACAATATCCGGTTAAGTTCACGATAAAGATCAGTGACCTTCATCAACAAAGCGTCGAGCGGAGTGGTGCCACTCCCTGACCCTAACGTGAAACTATCAAGAGGCTCAAAGCGCGCCTGCACAGAAGTGCCCGGTGGAACCGGTTTCGGGCCACCTTCACTCGTCGGAACAGCTTCACCAAGCACTTCAACAAGCTGCTGCTGTCTCAGGTTGGTGGTCGCGCGGGCTTCTTCCTGTGCAATACGAGCTGCGCCGCCTGCAACGTTCTGGGCAACGCCGGTAGCACTGGATGGAGCTTCAGTCCGTGTAAGCTGAGTTTGCTCAGCTACTGAGACGAGAAGATTACGGATAGGTGAATTCGGGCCGGAAGCTGTGTTAATGACGTCCGTCGCCTGCGACAGGCTTGTAAACTTCACAATGCGCAGGTCAGCCAGCATCGCATCCCACATGCGGGCGTAGTCATCCAGATAAAGCCCTAAAACGCCACGTTCGATACGGGTGACAGTCTCTTCTTTGTTTTCCAACTGACCGTTTGGACCGAGCACCCAGCTTTCTCGAACGAAGCTCTGAATGCTATCAACCAACTGAGGAAGGAACACACCACGGAAACCTTCATAAGTGTAAAGGCCAGGAATACCTTCGCTCAAAGGTTTGCCTGAGGACCGTGTGAAGACGCGAGTTACAGCAGATCCTGCAGCTTCGTCAGGACGCCACTCCGGCAGGCTTTGAGCGGCTTGTCCTGCTTTGATAAAGGAGTAAGCCAGCTCCGCGATTGGAGTTGCATTCAGAATCTCTCGAACCTGACTAACCAACTCTGTATTCACATCAATTCGCACCTTAAAGGGCTGGTCCAGCAACGCAGCAAGATGATTTGAGAGTTGGTCGCGCTCTGTCACTTGCCGAGGGTCACTGTAAAGGGACTGCCAATCAGTTTCTTCCCAACGCTGAATAACCTCCGGTTCCAGTGGACCTTTGTCTGCCAGTTCCAGATAAATCCGCAAGGCTTCAAACAGGAATTCTGGATTGTCGATATTTGCAACCATTTGCTGCTCAAGGCGGAGCATCATGCGTGGTCGCAAATAGCGCTCCAGTCCGTTGTGATAAAGCGCATCCGCATCCTCTGAAACATTCGGAATCTGGTTAAGACCCCAACGCTCATTTTGAGGTGGTTTCTCCTGCTGATCCGCAAAGCCGCCTGGCAGGTCTCGAAGGTAGTTCAACAACGGCAACACAGATAGATAGTTGGCATCATTGACGCGTACAGCATCAATTCGGTCAGCAAATTTGGGGTATTCTTTCAAGTCAGCTTGGGCACGGTTGATGATGTTTTCCTGGTTCATCTCATAGCTGATGACCCAAACCGTTGTCAAAAATGCAAGAACGATCACACAAGCAGCAAAAGAGAGGCGCTTGCGGATCTTCTGTTTGCGCATCACTTGCTTGCTCTCGCCCGCAAGGTTGCCTTCGCCAAAAATCAGGTCAAAGAACAAGCGCTCCAGAAAATACGCGTGTTTCTCGTAGGGAGCAGAGGGAAGTGCCTGTCGGCCAATCCCATATGCATGCGCAATCGAGCCTGCAAGCAAGTCAACAGGTTGACCTTCCTGGGTTGCAGAGGTGAAATAAACCCCACGCAGAAAGCTGCGGTCCTCATAGCGATTGGGACGGAACATCTCGGTCAGGAAATCATTCAGCACGGTTCGCAGCGAGGCCATTTGTTGCGGGAAGCTGAAGATCAGACTTCTGTGCTGTATGTCCGTTTCTTTATTCAAATAGTCGTAGACGCGCGAATTGAGCTGCTCCATGAGTAACTCATATTCCTCATCAAAATGACTGATCGCATTCTCGGAGGATTTGCCGTCATCAACGGGGAAGGTCATACCCCAGGCTTGGTGTCGCTCATCTCGGCCAAGGACTTGGAAGTAGTCGGCAAAACCGGCGATCAAATCCAGCTTAGTGAACATGACATAGATGGGAAAGCGAAGGCCCAGTTGCTTCTCAGCTTCCTTGAAGCGTTGTTTGACCGTCCGCGCCATATCCAGACGCTGATCCGAGCGCATTGTTGCGAGCTTTGCAAGATTGATCGCAATGATCATGCCGTTCAGCGGCTGACGGCGGCGGTTCTTCTTAATCAATGAAAGCAGCGTGTTCCAGCCAGAAGCATCGATGACCTCATCTTGGTCCTGCATGGTATAACGGCCAGCGCTGTCAACGATGATCGCGTTGTTGCTGAACCAGTATTCGCATTCTGCAGTGGGCTCAATCGTCGCTGCATCCACTTTCTGGCCCAGTTTGTGAGCCAGTGGAAACTTCATTCCAGAACGTAAAAGAGCAGTGGTCTTGCCGGATTCCTCTGGCCCAATCATCAGATACCAGGGCAGCTGATAGATCACCTTGCGGCCTAGTTTACCATCGACACTTGCTGTTTTGAGAATGTTCAGACTCTTCTCAACCTTGCCAGAGACCAGCGCTGCTTCATTCTTCGCCAGCTCTTCAGGATCGACTTCAGGCTCTTCTTCTTCCTCTTCTTCTTCGTTCTTGGCTTCTGCTTCTCTTGCTCGCCGGGAAAGGCGTCCAATATTGATCGCGGCCCAGATCATCAAAAGGCCCATGACGATCAGCATACGAACGACAGCCATCGCAAAAGGTTTTGCGCCGAAGATCGATAGACTTGGGCCATAAATCCAGATGACCGCACACAAGATTAGTGTGATAAGGAGCGTAACAAACCAAAAAGGGAAAAAGCGTTTGAGTTTCTTCATTGCTGGCCTCCCTGGCCAGAAGGCGGAATAAGCGTAATATCAATGCGCCTGTTCTGAGCACGCCCTTCAGCTGTTGCATTGGTTGCAATTGGATCAGCTGATCCTCTGCCGATGGCTTTGACACGTGTCTTGTCTGTCAGTCTGACCTTAATGAGATCTGCAACTGTCTGAGCACGTGCCTTGGATAGTGCAACGTTGTTCGGATAACGGGCATTTCGAATTGGAATATTGTCTGAAAAGCCAACTACATTGATGGTACCAGGCTGCGTGTTCACCGCTTCAGCCACACGATTGACGACTGGGATAAAGCGGGCAGTGAGCGTATCTCTAGCAGTAGCGAACATGCCAGAACCCGTCAGGCGTATAACCACATTACCTTGCACATCCATCACGATGACAAGACCCTGCCGGATCTCAGGAGCAAGGAACCTACTAACTTGCAGATAAGCAGGCAACGTACTGTTACGAACGACTTGAGGTGAGGAAGGTGTACTGGGTGTTGCTTGTTGTTGTGGCAAGTTCGGTAGGGCTGCTCGTGGCGGAGCAGGTTGGTGCGTCAGATCGATTGGGCTTGTGTTGATTAAAGATTCATACTGAAACGCAATGCGCTCACTTTTCTCTCCAAGCCAAAGCGCAAGCACAGCATAAATCAGCAGGGCTAGGAGTGCTGCTCCAAAGAAGATACCCCATACCGGAATAGACCACTTTAAAGGCCGATACGCATCTTCAACACCTCTCCAGTGAGGTGATAGATCAGTTTCCTGATCTCCTCGCAGCGAGCGAATGAGGCGTGATATGCCATAACGCAGGCGCGACATCGTATTGCTGCCTTGCGGCATGATCCGCAAGCGACCTTCAAACCCCAAAGAAATACAAAGATACAATAATTCCAGAAGATCTTTGTCACGACTTGGGTTGGCCTGCGTCTTCCTCAATAGATCATAAAATCGATCGCCACCGGACACGTCCTTGTGGAAGTTACTGACAAGGCTTTGCGTTGCCCAAATGCTGCGACTGCCCCACGGAGTATTGAGAATTATGTCATCAAGGGTTGCGCAGACCACATATCTGGCAATGCGAATGGTCTTAGAAGAAAGACCGTTTAGCATAGCGTTGTGTTCGAAAGAGCGGATCTCGGAAATAACATGAGAGCGCAGGGCATTCACATCACGATGCTGAGCGTGATTTCGCAAGCGGGCAGCTAAGGCCAACAAACTGGAGGCTGCTTTGATAAGAGGATTATTCCCAAGTGGGACGAATTGAATATCATCAGCGCCAAGGAACCAATAGCCTGCAGGCGTTTGCGCCGGAAGGTTGGTACTGCCAGCGTCAGGATGATCAGGATTGGGTGCATCAGTCGAGATGACAGTGTCGACTGAGTCCACCGAAAGGGCAGTGAAATCCTTCTTTGCCATAATCTCAACTCCTTAGTCCGTTAGCCGCTTATTGCTCTCTGATCGCCCAGAGTTCCATCACAAGTTTCGGGAAATCACCCGCGACATGCATCGCTAGACCGCCAGAAACACGGATTTCGTCCCAATGTGATGAGGCGGGATCCAGTTCGAAATATGCTGTGCCCGTGTGGTACGGGATCTGTCTTGGCGCGACTGGCAGTTGCTTCACTGCGATGCCGGCCAAAGCGGAATTCACAAAGTCTCGGATCTGTTCAACAGACCCAATCGTAATCTGCCCCGGGAAGTGTCGGTTGATCACTTCTGATGGCAGGTCAGCACTAACAGCAAGCACAAACCGAGCCGACTTGATCAGGCTGCGATCAAGCAGCATGCCAACACGAACGCCGTACTTGCGCTCTTCCAGCGGTATCGGCACGGCAGTCTGTTCCAGAACAGCAGAAAGGTGCTGTCGCAAATGAGCGATCACAGGAGCGAATGTCTCTGTCAGGGCTTCGTGTCGATAAGGCTGAAGTGTTGAGGGACGCCGGGCTGCAGCTGTAAATGTGGCAAGTTCACCAACCAGCTGGATCGAAATCCGGTACAGCGCTTCAGGATGGAGCGAGGGTGTTTGTGCAAAGTGGGCGTAGAGAGGTTCATAACGGTTGACGGTCTGCAAAAGCAGAAAATCCGAAATCTCTGCAACACCCTTACTGCCGGAGTTTGAAACTCGCCCTGCAAGCGCATCTGCTCGGTGGCTCAGCATGCCCCAGATCT
>NZ_LCWX01000237.1:243562-248813 GCF_001431305.1 Pseudovibrio sp. POLY-S9 | reverse complement strand
CGCGAATGTACCCATAAAGCACAGAGGAGGAATGTGAGGCGAGGCACGTGGAGATGTACTCGTCATCTAAAATAACTTGCTTATCTGCTCGCACTTCAATCACACGAGCGATAGGCAAGCAGATCCAGCCTTCTAGATCCTCAAAGTCGAACTTAAAAGAGAACCGTAGCCGGCCAGTTTCCATCTGGACGCTGGCATCGCTTCCAGTAATTGCATCGCGCGCCTCGGATTCATGCACCACATAGCGCGCAGCGGTTTCTTGCACACCTGGATATTCATATTCGTAGGCACCAGGTTGGCGAATGGGCAATGCAAGATAGATGACCGAATTTTTTACGCTTTCAGGAACTGGAATAGACGCAGGGGCGTCACATTCCTGTGGCATCTTGAAAGGCGTGCCGTCTGGCATCAAACCACTGGCAAAATTGAGTGCAAACTGGCCCAGTTTGAGGGCTTCCTGATTGATTTTCAGCTCTGTGTGGCCCCAGGGGTGAGGGCGAATGCTTGAGATCGTGTCACTGACCAGCTGTTCCAGATAGCGATCATGCTGCTGAAAGTGCTGCGGCTGTAGAAACAGACCTTCTGACCAGACAACTTTGTTATGAGTGGTCATTAATAGAACCATCCTTCTTTTACTGTCTTGTCGGGCTGCAGAGTAATTTCAAGCTTGCTCAAATACGCAATGAGGCTCGATGGCTGATTGTTTGGAACCATAATCACCGAACTCCATGTTCCTGTATCCACTTTCCGAAAGGCACCGAGCACAGCGACAAATGCCACGCTGGGGTCAACCTTGACTGCTACCTTCATGATCTTGTCGGGAGCTATGAAAACTTCCTTCATAGCAAGCAGGTTTTTGCCCAGAACCTGGTCTCCTTTTTCAAACAAAGTGAAAAAGTCATGAGTTTTAAACTCGGCATCAGACGTAAGGTAAAAGATCTTCACCTGAACAGGCGTCGACATCCCATCTGCGTTCTGGTTCAACTCCTTGTCTGCGATGACTGTCGTCGTGATCATGACAGGCATCGGCATCTCGGCGGAGCAGGAGGCCAGACCGATACTCAAAAGCAAAATGTACGCAATGCGTTTGATGTGGCTAATCGTCATTTGGTTTACGAGCTTTGTTCTGAATGTCTTTTTTCGGGGCTACATCCCAGTCCTCAGGAATGGTCTGGTGATGCGTTCTGGGCAATTTAAATGAATCGGATTCCGTGCGGTTGTGATCCCACGCACTTGCACCTTCTTCGCTTGAGATGCCGCTTTCACTTTCAAACGGTACTGAGCTGGAATATTTGTATCCTTCAAATCCATAACTAACTGGCGGAATAGGTTCTTTCCCAGCGCTGGCAGGGTAGGAGTCCAGTGTTTCAGTCGCCTTTCTGAGAATAGATTCTGGAGATTCCAGTGGGTCATTCAGAACCTCAGAAAGTTCGTCTTCAGGGGTAACGATCTGGTCATCGACCCAGTCGTCATCCTCCATGTCGAGTTCTTTAGGAAGAAGATTTGCAAGTGGATCAGGGTTCTCAGGTTCTGCAAGAAAGTCATCCACTTTCAGACGGGCATCAGCATCTTCTGGCAACATTTGTGCGCTGATGTAATAGTTTCCGATTCTGATAACATCGCCATCCTGAAGGCCACAGGCCTCACCGTTGGGAACTGGTTCGTCCCAATCATTAACAAAGGTTCCATTGGAGCTGGTATCGACGACGCGGTAGGCCCCGTCGTTCCACTCAACGACACAATGACGGCGTGAAAGCTGGTTTGCAGGATCGGGAAGAATCCAATCCGCACTGCTTCCACGTCCAATGACGCAGCGTTCCTGTCGCAGTATGCGCGTGCATTTTCCTGTGTCGACCAACTCATGCCCCTTGGTCAAAATGAGTACTAAAACCATGCTCGTGTTATCAGTCATATCCTCAGCCCCCGATTAAAACTGTGGGCCAGCCAAGGATGATGGTGCCGCCGTGAGCAGTGACATCCAGCATACGCGCCGCCGGCAATCCGGCGATCAAAGTGGTGACACTGCCTTTCATAATTGTATCTGGAGGCCCAACACAAACGCACATGTCAGTCATGCGCGCCGCTGGTAAGTTTCCGATCAAAACCGTCGGTGCTCCAAGAGATATCGGGCCTCCTACGTGAGGAACGATACCGGTCACCATTGGACAGACGTGCATGTCTGTCATGCGTGCTGCTGGGAAACTCATAGGGCCTCTATTTCATTATCTGCGAGTGCTCGTCCTAACTTGTAAGCTTTGACTAAGAACTCTTCAGGGTCCTCCACGTTACTGTCGTATACAGACAAAACTATAGATGACCCTACGGCAATACTAGTTAGGTTTTCTGGGGGTGGTGCAGGGTCAAATTCAGGAGATCCCATACTACCGCCACTCCAACCAGCCGCTGCCGCGGCAAGAGAAGCGGCGCTTTTATATCCTCCGTCATCAGCAATTTTCATTGCTGCACGGCGCAGGTCTTCTTCGGGTTTACGGACCCAGTCTTCGGCGGCTTTCAGCGCTATTTCGTCTTCATCGGGTGGTTGACTGCCTTCCGGAAAGGTAGCTCTGCTGACTTGACTGGCCCACCACACTGCGCGTGGTTTACTCAGGGCGTGAGCGAGAACCTTAATGGCGTCAGACATGAGCTCCGCTTCTGCCAAGGTATCCACAACTTCGATAGAAGGCTTCTGTCCCTCTATCAATGGTACTGCTTCATTTCCAAGTTCTAAAGGTCTCTTTTCCAGTAGATCCTTGTAGGAGTTGAGGAGCAGTGTAGTATTTGTCACGCTATTTTCCATAATGCGCCTCAGTTAATCTTGACGAGAGCACCTTGTACCGTCGTGATGCCAGCACCCTTTAAGGTGGTCAATGTCCCGTCAACGGTCGCCTGAACATCACCCTTCACGGTCACCATCAAGCCTTTCAACTCAGCCTGAGCGGCTTCAAGTTTGAGCGAGCTGGGGCCAGCGGTGAGGGTGATGGACATGGGATCCATTTTGATCGAGCTGCCACCACAGGTGAGCTCAATGGCTTGGGTTCCGGAGACTTTCACTGACCCTGCAGATGCGTCCACTTTCACATCGCCGGTTTGCGAGGTCACACCGATGTCTTTCATGGCTTCAACAGTCTGCGCACCTTGCTTCATGGAGATGCTCTGGTCACCGCTCTCAACTGTAATAGTGTGATTGCCAGACTTGACTGAGAGGGCATCGTCTTTTTCGACAGTTGTGGTTCGGCCACCGGTCTTGATTGTGTAGGTCTCGTCACCCTGATCAACCGTCAGATTGCGATTGTTATAGACCTCGATTGTCTGGTCACCATCTTCTTGCTTGTCGAAACCAATCTTGACGGTTTCATTGTTTTTAACGGTGCGCTCGTAGTCCTTCTCAGCTGTGAGCTGAACGAGTTCCTCATCTTTCTTGTCTTCAAACAAGAACTCGTTGTTCCCGCCGCCTTCCTTGGATGTCTCGCTCTTAAGCGTAGACTTTGTGGCTTCACCGGGCAGGTCATAAGGAACAGTCTGCTCTCCATTGTAAACGCTGCCCACAACAATAGGTCGGTCGGGATCACCATCTAAGAAATCAACGAGTACTTCCTGCCCAACACGGGGAATGTGGAGACCGCCCCAACCTTTACCTGCCCACATTTGCGCGACACGCACCCAGCAAGAAGATTTATCATCGTTCTGTCCGTCACGATCCCAATGGAACTGCACTTTGATCCGGCCATACTCATCGGTCCAGATCTCTTCACCATCCGCGCCAGTAACAACTGCGGACTGCAACCCGTTCATATTAGGCCAGGGTGTAGTAGAGGCTTTACGGTATTGAACGCTGGAATCGACCGCCTCAATCTCATAGGTGATTGCGTCATAAAATTCCTGCTCTTCATCGCGCGCAAACTCGATGGAGACCTCACAGATCGCCTTCGTGATCAGGTATTCTTTTTCCTGACTTGGGTCGTCTGAAAACTGATCCAATTTGAAAAGGTATCCGGGTCGCAATCCACGGACGTTGCCGCGCGCATATACCTTGGCGTAAGCCGCACTGGCTTCTTCAACGCGCACCTTGGCTCGCTTTTCACCTACACTGACTTCCTCGTAATGGCCTGGATACATATACCGGGTGCGGCCAGAAAGTTGGTGGGACTTCTTTTCGCTAGCATTAGCTTTCAAATCACTCGTGGGCTTAGTGAAATCATAGTCATTGATTTCAACTTCATCCGTCTGGATTTCTTCATTGTGTCGCCAATCCCAAAAGTGATCAGCTCCGCGACGGAAATGGTCTTCCTCAGAATAGAAGGGAAGGCTGGACTCGCCTTTGATGTCTTCATGAGCGCTATAGGAATCTGCCAATACCATCGTGTGTTGGCCATCCTCATGCTCAAAGTAATAATAGATCCCTTCCTGCTCCATCAGGCGGCAGATAAAGTTAAAATCGGTTTCTTGAAACTGCGCGCAATAGGGCCGAGGATCATAACTGTCACTCAGCTTGTTTTTGAAGTCGGTAAAACCTGCTTCCTGAAAGACTTCCTTCAAGATATCTGGCGTCGACTTTTCCTGAAAAATCCGGCAGTTGCTGGTAAGGGTCAAAAACCAAAGCCACGGGCGTACAATAAGCCGGTAAGTTGAATAGCCATGATCTTGTCCCGTATAGATGGCCTTGGTTACAAACCCATTCAGATACTGGTCAGAAGACAGGCTTGTGCCGGACACTTTTTTCATTTCAAGCGTAAGCGTCTGCCCAAGCATCTTATCAAGGCTCAGGTCATGCTCGAATGATCGGCAATCTACGACCATTTCGTAGAGCTCACTCATTTCGCTGGTCATCTTCATCTTCCAAAGGTGGAAACTGTCATCTCCACCATCGAAGCTGATCGTGAACAGCCGATTTTCAGTTACTTTGCTCGCACACATTCCAGGACCTGCCTATTTCTAAAACGTTTCTCGTTCGGTCTCAGGCGTTGAAGCTGTCTGAGGTCAGTTTGCGATTGTCTCGTTCCATCCGTTCAACAATGCTGGGATTGAGGATCCAGGGCATGGAGCCCCCGGTATTCTCCCAATTCACCAGAACCTCATCCCAGGTTTTGACGGATTTGATGAGCACGGGGAAGCTGAGTGGCTCTTTGCCAAACAGAATCTGGTCAAGGTAAGCGGCGCCGCGAACAAGATAATAGTTGCCGCCGTACTCCATGACGTAAATCTCAGGTACTTCTTCTATCTCAATGAGTTCGGCCATTTGAAACTCCATTAT